>JASBUL010000106.1 GCA_030147945.1 Oceanococcus sp.
CTGAAAGCTTAGAGATGCAGGGCCAGCATAAGTTCCCGTACAAGAGCGACTTTGCCGATCTGCCAGAGGCTGTTTCAAAGCCTTGCACAGCATGGACTGTCAGGCTTACTCGGGCTCGATGTGGCGCAGGTTGCGCCACACGCTTTGCCAGGCACCAACCCAGCCCATCAGCGCGGCCAGACCGACCAGTTTCAGCCCGTCGCCCAGAGCCAGGCCCTGCAGATCCATGGCCCGCCCATAGCTTGCGGCTAGTGCGTCCAGATGCGGGGTCAGCGCGTTCAGTGTCAGGGCAACGCCGAGACAGGCAATCACACCACTGAGTAAGCCGTACAGGGTGCCGGAGTACAGGAAGGGGCGTTGAATGAAACCATCCGGTGCGCCGATCAGTTTCATCACCACGATCTCTTCGCGTCGGCTTTCGATGTTCAGGCGTATCGTGTTCGCCACCACCAGGATGACTGTCAGTCCCAGCATCAAACCCATGATCTGGACCAGTCGGGTGCCAAATTCGAGCAGGGCGGACAGACGTTCCAGCCAGTCCGAGTCGGCCTGGGCCAGATCAATTTCGGTGCGCGCATGCTGCTTGGCCAGAAACGCATCCAGTTGCGCTGCGTCCGTGCCGGGCTTGGGCCACAGCACGATGACTGCCGGCAGCGGATTGTCCTCAAGCAGATCCAGCGCCCGGCCGAAGCCGGAATAATCACGAAATTCGGCCAGAGTCGCCTTGGGCGACAGGTACTCGCCGCGCTCGACAAGCGGGTCGCGTTTGAGTTCGGCGAGCAGCTGCTGCCCCTGCCGTTCATTGATGCGCTGGCTAAGGTACAGCGTCAGGCTGAACTGCCGCTGCCAGTCATGGCTGGCCAGCGTGGCGTTCTGGGTGAGCACCCACAGGGTGGTGGGCAGCGACAAGGCACACCCCATCATGAGGATGGTCAGCAGGCTGGACAGACCATTCACTCGCAGCCGCGCCAGGCTGTCTCTGGCGACGTGCGCATGGGCCTGCAGCCAGCCGCTGAAACTCAGGGTTTGTCCAGTGTTCATGCGGAGCCCTCGAGCAGGCCACGGGACAGCACGATGCGGCGTTTGTTGAGACGGGTGATCAGGTCGATGTCGTGGGTTGCGATCATCAGGCTGACCCCAAGTTCATTGAAGCGCCCGAACAGGCCCATGATGTCTTCGGACAGCTCGGGATCCAGATTCCCGGTCGGCTCATCCGCCAGAATCAGTCGTGGGCGCACCACCAGGGCGCGGGCGATACCGACACGTTGCTGTTCACCGCCGGACAGCTGCACCGGGGCCTTGCTTTCCATGCCGAGCAGACCGACGGTGTCGAGCGCCGCGCGCACCCGGTTGCCCAGATCGCGCGGGCTGAAGCCCTGAATCAGCAAGGGCAGGGCCACGTTATCGAACACGCTGCGATCGTGCAGCAGCTGCACGTTTTGAAAAATCAGGCCGATGTTCTGCCGGTAGTAGGGGATGTGTCCGCGCGGCAGACGCCCGATGTCGGTGCCGTTGACGATGATGCGCCCCTGGCTGGGACGTTCGATTAGGGCGATCAGTTTCAGCAGGGTGCTTTTGCCCGCGCCAGAATGCCCGGTCAGAAAGGCCATCTCGCCTTCGCCCAGACTCAGGTCGATGCTGTCCAGCGCGACCTGACCGTCGGGGTACTGTTTGCTGACGCCCTGCAGTTCCAGCATGTTCAGTCGCCTGTGTCGCCGAGCAGCGCGCTGACGAACTCGTGGGCATCAAACACACCCAGATCGTCGGCCTGTTCGCCCACACCGACGAAGCGGATAGGCAGAGCCAGACGTTTGGCGATGGCGAAAATGGCGCCACCCTTGGCGGTACCGTCCAGCTTGGTCAGGGTGATACCGGTCAGGCCGACGGCTTCATGGAATTCCAGAGCCTGTTTGAGCGCATTGTGACCGGCGGTGGCGTCGACCACGATCATCATTTCATGCGGCGCGAACTGATCGTGCTTCTGCATCACGCGCTTGATCTTGCGCAGCTCCTCCATCAGCCCGCCCTGGGTGTGCAGACGGCCGGCTGTGTCGGCGATCAGTACGTCCACATTGCGCGCCTTTGCTGCGCTGTAGGCGTCGAAAATAACCGAAGCCGGATCGGCATTCTGACCTTGCCCGATGATCGGGATGTCGACTTTCTCGGCCCAGGTTTCGAGCTGCGCCACGGCCCCGGCACGGTAGGTATCGCCGGCTGCGAACATGACCGACAAGCCCTGTTGTTTCAGGCGCGCGCCAATCTTGCCCATGGTTGTGGTCTTACCCACCCCGTTGACGCCCACCGCCATGATCACGAAGGGGCGAATGAATTCGGGAATCTCCAGCGGGATGCTGCTGGGCGAGAGCAGTTCAACCAGGCTGGCATGCAATGCCTTGCGCAGCTGGTCCGGACGCTTGATACGGCCGCTGTTGATACCCCCACGCAGCTTTTCGCAGACCTCGCTGGCCGCCTCGATGCCCAGATCCGCCTGGATCAGCAGATCCTCGAAATCCTCGAGGGCGTCTTCGTCGATTTTTTCGCCCGGCAGCAGGTTGGCCAGATCGTAGGTCAGCCAGGAATCACCCCGGTTGATCTGTGCCCGCATGCGGCCAATGAAGCCGGTTGAAGTCCCTTGCGCGCTCATTCTTATGCTGTGGCGGAAAAGCGGGCAGTTTACGCACTGTGTGCGGCTATTTCAGCTTTTCGCCCCTGTGTGGTGCGAGTCGGTACAGCGGAACATGGCGCTGGGCACGTTGGATATGCCAGTCGGGCGCCAGGTTTTGCGCCAGCCATGCGGCGGCCTGAGGTTCCTGGTCGGTGATGGGGACATGCAGCAAACCCGCCCAGTGACGGGTCGACAGACGTCCGACCTGGCCAAGCCAGCGTTGTTCGCCGTCTGGCCATAGCCGTACGACCAGGGTTGCGCCATTGTCGAGCTGGCGCGTATAGCGCAGCGCCGGTCGCTGCCCGGCCAGCCACTGGGGCGCGGGCGGGCGTTGTTCGGATTCCGGAAGCAACCAGTTGATGTACAGCTTGGGTGATGCGCTGGCCGCGTGCTGCCAGCCGCGCGCCTGGAGGCTGTCGCGAATCTGTGGCAGCGAACCCTGCCACAGCAGGTTGATGCGCGCGGGCGAGCGCTCCGGATCGTCCCAGCTCAGATGAGGCGGCGCCCCGCTCGGCGGGCGCACCAGAATCACCCCGAGAATCAGGAGCAAAGCGGCCAGGCCGAGTGTGGGACTCAACAGCGGTGGGCGTGAGCCGCGCATGTGTCGGCGATAACCCAGCGTCAGCAGGCTGGCCCAGGACAGGCACACCAGGACGGCCAGAAAACACTGACTGAAGCTGATCTGCCCCAGCATCAGGCGCGCCAGCAGCATCAGTCCGCATAGGAAACCCACGACCAGATAGAGACTGATGCGCACCCCCGCGCCACGCCGCGTGGTGAGCAGTCCGGCCAGGCTGAACCACAGGCTCAGGCTGGCTGCGGTCAGCGTCGGGGTGCTCAGCAGGGTGTCTGGCCCGATCAGCTGCCCGGCTCCGCCCGGCAGGGCCAGCCCCAGCAGACCGCCGCCGAGCAAGCCGGCGGACCAGTGCGCGGCAAGTCTGGCCTGACGCTGGCTGGCGAACAGCAGCAGCATGCCTACGCCGATCAGCAGGGTCACGGCCTGACTGCCCATGGCGTTGATATGGATGGCGATCGGATGAACCGAGCTGGTCAGCAGTGCAGCGAGTGTGTCGTAAGCGAGGTCATCGATCAGCGGTGGTGCGGGATGGGCCAGCCCGCCCCACCATAAGGTGCCGCTGAGCCAGGTCAGGCTACCCAGCACGGCCAGGCTGATCAGCAGCACCGGGGTTTCGGGTTGTGCAGGGTCGGCCAGCGCCGGCCCCAGGCGCTGCAGGCGACGGTGTTTGTGTGACCAGTCCATGGCCTGCAACAGCCACGGCTCGGCATGGTTCTGAAACAGGCGCACCATGTGGGTCACCAGCCACCACACCAGCCAGATCAGGCCGAAGATGAGAGCGGCCAGCAGCCCCAGACGGGTGGTCACCTCGGCGGCCAGACTGATCGTCGCGCCCACCAGTACACCGGGCAGAGCGTAAGCTGGTGCCCACAGCAGGGCGGCGATCAGGTCGATCGCCATGAAGTGACTGGGGCGCATGGCCGAGGCCCCGGCAATGGCCGGAACCAGCGGGCGCAAAGGGCCGATCAAACGCCCCAGTACGATGCTTTTTCCGCCGTGTCGGGCGAAGAATTGCTCGCCGCGGGCGATCGCGCCAGGGGCGCGCAAGCGGGCGGCAATGGCCGGCAGATGATGGCGATAGCGCCAGCCCAGATAAAAGCTGAAGCAATCACCCAGCCAGGCGCCCAAGGCGGCAACCAGCATGACCGGGGTCAGCGGTATCTCGCCGGCGACGGCGATGGCGCCGGCCGAGAACATCAGCAGCGAGCCGGGGATCAGCATGCCGATCAGGAACAGGCCTTCCACAGCGGCGGCCAGCGCCAGGATCAGGGCGGCTTCGACCGGATGTGCCTGAATCCAGCCCAGGGCTGAAATCAGCCATGGCGGGCCCTCAAGCGCCGCCTCCAGGTTCATGCCGGGGATGACTCCTGAATCGCCACGAAACTTTCGGCCGCGGCAGCCAGCGTGGCGTCGATGTCGGCGTCCGTGTGCGCCAGCGAGACAAAGCCGGCCTCGAAGGCCGATGGTGCCAGGTACACACCGCGATCCAGCATAGCGTGGAAGAAACGCTGGTACAGCGCCACGTCACCACGTTTGACCTCGTCCAGATTGGTCGGAGCCGAGACTTGGCCTGGATACACACCGAACATCCCGCCAACACTGACCACCGGACAGTTCAGGCCGGTTTTTTCCGCCGCCGCAGCCATGCCTTTCACCAGACGTTGGGTGGTTGCGGCCAATGCAGCATGCGGCTGATGCTCACGCAGATAGCGCAGGGTGGCCAGACCGGCTTGCATGGCCAGCGGATTGCCGGACAAGGTGCCGGCCTGATACACCGAACCCACCGGCGCCAGCGCGTTCATGTACTCGCGTTTGCCGCCCAGGGCGCCCACCGGAAGGCCGCCACCAATAATCTTGCCCAGCGTGGTCAGGTCCGGGGTGATCCCGAAGTGCGCCTGCGCGCCGCCCAGAGCGACCCGAAAACCGGTCATCACTTCATCAAAAATGAGCAGCGCACCGGAGTCATCGCAAACCTTGCGCAGGGTTTGCAAAAAGCCGGGCTGCGGCAGCACGCAGTTCATGTTGCCGGCAACCGGCTCGACGATGATCGCGGCGATGTCCTGACCGCGCTCGGCGAACAGGGCCTCGACAGCGGCGCTGTCGTTGTAATCCAGGGTCAGGGTGTGCTGGGCCAGGTCTGCGGGCACGCCCGGCGAACTGGGCACGCCCAGCGTCAGTGCGCCGGACCCGGCATTGACCAGCAGGCTGTCGGCATGGCCGTGATAACAACCGGCGAACTTGACGATGGCGTCGCGGCCGGTGATGCCGCGGGCCAGACGCAATGCGGTCATGGTGGCTTCGGTGCCGGAGTTGACCATGCGCACGCTGTCCATGTCGGGCAACAGCTCGCACACCAGTTCAGCCATTTCGATCTCACCGGCCGTGGGCGCACCAAAACTGACGCCGCGGGTCAGCTGATCCTGCAGTGCGGCGATAACGCTGGGGTGCTGGTGTCCCAGGATCATCGGCCCCCAGGAGCCGACGTAGTCGATGTAGCGCTGGCCATCTTCATCGGTGATCCAGGCGCCCTGGGCCGAGCGGATGAAGCGCGGCGTACCGCCGACACCGGCAAAGGCGCGAACCGGCGAATTGACGCCGCCAGGGATGTGTTCAGCGGCGCGGGCGAAGAGTTGGTCGGAGTGGCTCATAGTTGGGCAATCAGGGCTGGAGTGAGCGCTGCGCGAAGGCAGCCGCTGCTATTGTCGCAAGTTTGCGCGTGGCTGAGTGCGGATCGGGCTGGCGTAGGATGCCGCCGCCCACGCACAACAGGTCGGCGCCCGCCTGCAGCACGGCTTGCGCGTTGTCGGCCTGGATACCGCCGATCGCGCAGATGCGGGTGTTCAGGGTCTGTTGCGCCAGGGTCAGGGTGTGCAGCGCAGCCGGGGGCGCATCGGGTTTGGTTTGCGAGCCGAACAGACGACCGAAAGACACGTAGTTGGCACCGGCGTCGCGCATCGCGCGGGCGCGCTCCACATCGTCGTAGCAGGAACTGCCGATCAAGGCATCCGCACCCAGCGCCACGCGTGCCTGCGCCACGGCGGTATCGCTGGCACCGACGTGGACCCCGTCGGCACCGATCTTTTGCGCCAGTGCCACGTCATCATTGACCAGCATGGGTACGCGGGCTTGGCGGCACCACTCGAGCAGGCAGCGGGCGTGGGCCTGCTGGCTTGCCGCGCCCTGTTGCTTGGCCCGGTACTGGACCAGCACCACGCCAGCGCTCAGGCACGGCACCAGATGCTCGGCCCATTGGGCGAACGGCATGACTGACTCGTCGGCCAGCAAATACACACCGCGAAGCGTCATTGTGGCGCTCGGGGCAGGTGCACCCCGTCTTCAAACCGCCAGGCGTGTTTCAGCATGGGTTGGACTGCGGCCAGGCCGCGGTCCAGCGCATTTTCAAGCGTAAGACCACGCCCCAGAAAACCGGCGATCGCGCTGGCCAGCATGCAACCGCTGCCGCGATAGCGCCCTGGCAATACAGGACTCTCCCAGCGGCTCAGCTGGCCCTGCGCATACAGCTGATGGTGCGCTGTAGTTTGGCCGGCCTGCTGCGCGGCGTCGCTG
>JASBUL010000109.1 GCA_030147945.1 Oceanococcus sp.
TCAACCTGTTTGGCGGCCCCGGCACCATCACGCCTGAAATGCTCGGCTACATCCAGTTCGTGGAAGTTGATCACAGCCGTCAGGAACTTGCGCTGGCCAGCGCCAACGTCACCGGTGGCCTGCTCGATCTGAGCGCCGGCACGCTGAGCTATGCCGCCGGCCTGGAATACCGCGACGTGAAAGGCAGCTACACGCCGGATGAAGTGGTCGTGCGCGGCGAATCCAACGGGGTCCCGTCACTGCCGACCAGCGGCAGCTACAGCGTCAGCGAGGCCTATGTGGAACTGGAAATCCCGGTGGTCGGCGACCTGCCTGGCGTGCGCCAGCTGGATGTCAGCCTGGCCAGCCGCTTCTCTGACTATTCCAGCTTCGGCACCACGGTCAACAGCAAGGTCGGCGTACGCTGGGACGTGTTTGACGGCCTGCTGGCCCGGGCAACCTGGGCGGAAGGCTTCCGCGCACCCTCGATCGGCGAGCTGTACGGTTCGCCGGCCCGCTTTGACGCCCAGCTCGAAGACCCCTGCTCGCAGCCCAGCGATCCTGAAATCCAGGCCAACTGCGAAGAGCTTGGCGTGCCGCCGACCTACAGCCAGGCCAACCCGCAGATTTCGGTGCGCACCGGCGGCAACGCCGCGCTCGAGCCGGAAACCGCCGAGAGCCTCACCGCCGGACTGGTCTACAGCCCCAACTGGGCGGTCAATCAGCCGTGGGCCAAGCGCATGGACTTCGAGATCACCTGGTACGACATCGAAGTCGATGACGCGATTCAGGCGGTGGACGCCCAAACCCAGCTCGACCGCTGCGTGCAAACCCTGGATCCGGCGTTCTGCAACGGGATTTCACGGGCCAGCAGCGGCGGCATCAATGGCTTCGACAACACCCTGCTCAACCTGGGTCAGGTCGAAACCCAGGGCCTGGATCTGGCCATAGACTGGCTGGCCCCGGGCAGCGCCTACGGCCAGTTCGGCATCAACTGGTCGGCAACCCGGGTCGAGCGCTTCCGCGCCGTGTCCAAGGCCACCGGCCTGGCCGAACCACGCGGGGTTGGGGTCGAGGTTGCCGACAGCGGTATTCCGCGCTGGCGCTCAAGCCTCCGCCTGAACTGGGAATACGCCGAAATCTCGGCCAGCTGGGCGGTGCGTTATGTCTCCAAGCTGACTGAGCAGTGCGGCGACGCCGCGGCCTTCCCGAGTTGCGGCAACCCGGATGCCGGAACCAATACCCTGAGCGAAACGTTCTATCACGACGTCCGCGCCAGCTGGCGCGTGCCCGGTGAGACCGATCTGACCCTGACCGCTGGCATCAACAACCTGCTCGATGAAGACCCGCCGGTGTGCGTGAGCTGTTCGCTCAACGGCTACGACGCCTCGGTCTACGATCTGCCCGGTCAGTTCGCTTATTTGCAGATAGGTCTGCGCTACTAATTCCGCCGCAGCGATGGCCCACGCGCCATCGCCGGCCTCACGATTACGCTGGAGAACCACATGACGCGTAAAACGACGCGCGCGATACTGATCGCCGCAACCACTTTGCTTGGCGCTCTGCCGGCCACGGCTGCCGAGCGCTATCACGGATTCCAGGGCGAAGGCCCCGGTTACGTGCCCTTCCTGGACAGCCGCGAGCAGCGCCTGCAGCCGCTGGCCGACCAGCTCGACGCGGCCGAAGCGCTGTCCGCCGTGGTCCGATGGAATCGCCATGGCACGCCCAAAACCCTGTTCAAACGCGGCGCATTTCTGAGCGGCCCCAGCGCCGCCGCGCCGGATCAGGTGGCGCGCAGCTTCCTGCTGCAACATGCCGATCTGTTCGGACTAACCGCCGCCATGATCAACGCCATGGAAGTGCTGCGCGTCTCGCCGCTGCATGAATCGCCGGACTACGCCCGCATGCTGCGCGGCGAAGCGGTCGCCACCGACAACGTGCCACACGTGGTGCTGCTGCGTCAGATGTGGGATGGCGTTCCGGCCGGCGGGCGTGATGGCCTGGTCAGCGTCGGTGTTGCGCGCGACGGCCGCGTTGCCTTTGTCGGCTCCACCCTGAGCCGCGAAACCCAGCTCGGCGGCAACGTGGTGCTGAGCATGGTCGACGCCCTGCTGGCCGGGGCCAGCGACGTCGACATGAATCTGGGTGTCCTGGAACTGTTGCCGAGCAAGGCAGGCCATCTGGTCGACAGCTTCAACACCTTCACCAGCTCCTTGCTTGAAGATGTGCAGCGCGCGCGCCTGCGCGCTCTGCCGATTCCCGGCCAGGGCGTGCGCCGGGTGTTTGAAGTGACCCTGCTCGACTCCAGCCACGAACGTGGCCATCCGCAGGCGTTCATCATCCATCTGGATGCCGAAACCGGCCGCATCTGGCTGCGCGACAATGCCGTTCAGCACCTGGATGACCCGGCTGAACCTGAAGCCTATCCGGCCAAGGCCAGCTACGGACAGATCAGCGGCGCCACCAGCGAAGGCGGCTGCGGCGAACTGCACAGCCTGAGTGTGGATGAAGGCAACGCCCTGATGCAGATCACCGTGACCGCGGTGGATCTGGCCGACATCACCATGAACCTGTACTACGACGGCCAGATCGTTGCCAGCCAGGATTTGCTGACCTCGCCGGAAGTGCTGCTGTACCAGCCGGCAGGTGGCATTGCGGCCGGCGACTATCAGCTTGAGGTGTGCCCCTACGAGCCCGCAGGTGCGCCTGCCAGCAGCTATGTGGGCTTCTATTCCGCCACCCCGGGCGCCCCGGTGGCCTTGCCGGGCTCCAGCTCACCCGCCTGGAAGGTGTTCCCCAACAGCCCGGTGCCGGCGCGTTTCGGTCCGCCGGATGCGGTGGTCGGTGATGACACCCGCGAAACCTGGTGCTGGGATGTGGCCACCGGCGATCTGGATGACAGCGACGTGGCGCGCGACCCGGCCAGCTGTGATCGTCTGGAGCTGAACAACGTCTCCTCACGTCTGCCCTGGGACGCCCACGCCCCACTGGGTGTGCCGACCTTCACCACCCAGGGCAACAACGCGCTCACCGCCGTATCCAACGTCAACTTCGTCGCCCCGGATACCGTGGTCCTGCGTCCGGTTGCCCCCGACCGCACCTACGACTTCGACTTCACCAACGCCTGGTATGACTCGGCCTGCAGTCCGCTGGCATTCGTCGACCCGACGCTCAATTTCAACGATTTCGAAGCCGCCACGGTCAATCTGTTCGCCATGCACAACCGCATGCATGACTGGAGCTACCTGCTGGGCTGGACCGAGGTCAATTCCAATCTGCAGCTGGACAACTTCGGTCTTACCGGCGTGCTGCGTCAGAACGACCCGGAAATCGGCTCCTCACAAGCCGGGCGCGCGACCATCAACGGACGCGACAACGCCAATCAGCTGACCCTGCAGGATGGCATCCCGGGCATCACCAACCAGTATCTGTGGCAGGCCCTGCCGGCAGGCATTTATCCGGCCGGTTGCGTGGACGGTGCCTATGACATGGTCATCATTGCCCACGAATACACCCACGCCACCAGCAACCGCATGACCGGCGGCCCCGACGCCTCCCTCGGCGGTGGCCATGCTGGTGCCATGGGCGAAGCCTGGAGCGACCTGGCCGGGATCGAGTATGTGCAGGGCTATGGCATGGCACCCGTAGGCGAGGAAAGCCCCTACGCCGCGGCCATCTACTCGACCGGCGACCCGCAGGCCGGCATCCGCAACTACGGTATCGACCAGAGCCCGCTCAAGTTCTCGGATTTCGACTACGACGGCAACGGCGCCGGCTCACCCCACGCCAACAGCGAAATCTGGGGCGCCGCGATGTATCAGGTGCGCCAGCGCCTGATCGACAAATATGCCGCGCAATACCCGTTCGAGGACCTTCAGCGCCAGATCGACTGCGCCGATGGCAAGTACAACTCGACCTCCTGCCCGGGCAACCGGCGCTGGATCCAGCTGATGTACGACGGCCTGCTGCTGCAGCCGGCCTCGCCGACCATGCTGGATGCGCGTGACGCCATCATCGCTGCTGATCTGCTGCGTTATGACGGTGCCAACCAGTTCGAGCTGTGGGATGCCTTCGCCTACAGCGGCATGGGTGAACATGCCATCGCCACCAGCGTGGATGATTTCGACACGGTGCCGGACTTTGCATCACCGCTGCGCAACGACAACGCCCAGATCACTTTCAAGGTGGTTGGCAGTGATGGCAGCACACCGCTTGCTTCGATCTACACCGGTCACTACGAAGCCCGCGTCACGCCGACGGCAGACACCAACCCGGACAGCGAGCTGGGCGACAGCATGAGCTACGTGCCGGGCGACTACACCTTCCTGGTGCAAGCGCCGGGTTACGGCCATCATCGCTTCCAGCGCAGCTTCCAGGCGGGTCAGAGCGGCACCGTGACCTTCACCATCCGGCCCAACCTGGCCGCGCTGGCGCGCGGTGCGGTGGCCACCGGTGATGGTGATTCGGAGGAGGATCTGCTGGCCCTGATCGATGAGACCGAAGCCACCAACTGGAGCTCTTCCGACGCCACCGGCACCGCATCCGAAGGCAAGGGCGAAGGGGCCTTTGTTGAGGGACGCCAGGTCACCGTGCAGCTGAGCGAGCGCAGCGTGCTCCGCGACGTCAATGTCTCGGCCCTGCTCAATGCCCAGAACCGCTACACCGCACTGCGCTCTTTCGACCTGCTGACCTGCGACGCCAGTGTGGCGGACTGCACCAGCGAAGCCGGTTTCACGCCGTGGTATGCCAGCGCGGATGACGCCTTCAACGGTCGCTTCCTGCGGCCCAAGTCGCCGCACCTGCTGCTTCGCGCCTTCGATGTACCGGAAGCCACGGCAACCCATGTGCGCCTAGTCGTGCGTGACAGCCAGTGCACCGGTGGGCCGGACTTCCAGCGTGAGGCCAACCCGTCTGGCGACCCGACCAATGATCCCGACTGCGACACCGGCTTCAATCTGCAGCTGACCGCCTTGGGCCTGACCGAACTGGCCCTGCCGACCGACAACGCACAGATCGTGCGGATCGCAGAACTGCAGGTGTTCGGCGAGAAGCTGGCCGCCGACTCCGGCGAACTGCGCAACCCCGATCAGGCGGGTGTCAGTGCGCCGGTGGATGCTGAGGAACCGCTGCCGGATTCCACCCCGCCGGCATCTGCACCGCTGGATCAGCGCGGTGGCAGCCTGGGCGTGCTGATGTTGCTGCTGGGTCTGCCGCTGATGTGGCGGCGGCGCCGCCGCTAGACTCGATACACCCTTGAAAAGCCCGCGCAAGCGGGCTTTTTTTTTATACCGCCTCCACGGCTGGGTCAGCACGCTGACAGCCCCCATCGCGTAGAATGAAGGCCTCGCAAAAACCGACTGTATCCATGGGATTTCCCGCCACCCGCATGCGCCGCTGGCGCGCCACGGCCGCCGGCCGTCGACTGGTTCGTGAACATCAACTCAGTGTGGCCGACCTGATCTGGCCCGTCTTCATTCGCGAGCAGCCAGGCCGTGAAGCGGTCAGCGCCATGCCCGGGGTTGAACGTCTGGGGCCGGATGCACTGCTCGATGCCGCAGCCACGGCCGTGCAGCTGGGCATTCCCGCGCTGGTGCTGTTTCCGGTCATCGACAACGCGCTGAAAACGCCGGATGGCAGCGAGGCGCTCAATCCGGATGGCCTGGTGCCGCGCAGCGTGCGCGCCCTCAAAGCCGCTTACCCTGAACTGCTGATCATCACCGATGTGGCGCTGGACCCCTACACCAGCCATGGTCAGGATGGCCTGATCGACGACAACGGCTACGTGCTGAACGATGCCACGGTCGGCGCGCTGTCACGCCAGGCCCTGGTGCATGCCCGCGCCGGCGCTGATGTGGTTTCGCCCTCAGACATGATGGACGGGCGCATCGGACGTCTGCGCGAAGTGCTGGAACGTGACAGCCGGCACAACACCGCCATCATCTCCTACGCGGCCAAATATGCCTCCGACCTGTACGGCCCGTTTCGCGACGCGGTCGGATCCGCGGCCAATCTGGGCGGCGGCGGCAAGCACACCTATCAGATGGATATCGGCAACGGTGACGAAGCACTGCGCGAGGTCGAACTCGACATCGCCGAAGGCGCTGATGGCGTCATGATCAAACCCGGCCTGCCTTATCTCGACATCATCTGGCGGGTCAAAACGCAGTTTGGCGTACCCACCTTTGCCTATCACGTCAGCGGCGAGTACAGCATGCTCAAATGCGCAGCCCAGGCGGGCTTGCTGGACGAACGCAAAGCCGTGCTGGAATGCCTGACAGCTTTCAAACGCGCCGGCGCTGATGGCATTCTCACCTACTACGCACCACAGGTAGCCCAATGGCTGAGCAACCCGTAAGCGAGAGCGCGCCAGCCGCGCCGAAACTCCGACTGTTCCAGTTCGCCCCAGCCCTGGGCCTGCCCAACGGCAGCCCGTTCTGCGTCAAGCTGGAGACCTGGCTGCGCATTGCCGGGCTCGATTACGAAACCGTGATCACCCCCGACCCGCGCAAGATGCCGCTGGGCAAACTGCCGGCGCTGGAGATTGACGGCAAGATCATCGCCGACAGCGGCTGTGCCATTCACGCCCTGCAAAAGCACTTCGACCTCAAGCTCGACACCCAGCTCAGCACCGTGGAACGCGGTCGTGCGCTGGCGCTGATCCGCATGCTTGAAGAACACAGCTA
This sequence comes from Oceanococcus sp., assembly GCA_030147945.1. Classification (GTDB taxonomy): domain Bacteria; phylum Pseudomonadota; class Gammaproteobacteria; order Nevskiales; family Oceanococcaceae; genus Oceanococcus. Next base: position 6,663 of record JASBUL010000109.1, read on the forward strand.
CTGGGCGCTGATGTATTTCCGCTGGATCGACGAAGACAACTGGCCGAACACCCGCAAAGCCTTTTTTGGCAATCTGGGCGGCCTCAGCCAATCCCTGGTGGCCGGCCTGGTACGCCGCAAGATGCGCCGTGATGCGCTCGGCCAGGGTTTGGCCCGGCACAGCCGCGACCAGGTCCTGCACCGATTCAACGAAGACATGAACGCACTCGCCGCCAATCTGGGTGAGCGCCCTTACTTTGGCGGTTACCAGCCGGCCACGGTTGACGCCAGCGCCTACGGCATCCTCAGCAACGTGCTGCAGGCCAGCCAGCGCACGGTACTGGCTGACATTGCCGAGCAGCATGCGTCACTGGTCGCCTATGCCCAACGCATGCGCGAAAACTACTTCCCCGAGTTCCAATGAAGCTGGCACTGATCGGACAGCCGGTGGCACACAGCCGCTCGCCTCAGATTCACAAGCATTTCGCCCACAACAGCGGGCGCGAGATCCAGTTTGATCTGATCGAATGCAGCAGCGATGAGGTCGACACCACGGTCAAGGCGTTTTTCGCTGCCGGGGGGCATGGCATGAACGTGACCCTGCCGCACAAAGCCACGGTGATGGGCAGTTGCGCCACGCTGAGCCACGAAGCCGAGCTGGCCGGGGCGGTCAATACGCTGGTGCCGGATGCGCAGGGATTGCGCGGCGAGAACACGGACGGGCGCGGCATGGTGCGCGACCTCAAGCGTCTGGGCATCGCCCTCAAGGGCAAGCGTATCGCCGTAATCGGCGCCGGCGGAGCCGCACGCGGCGTGCTCAAACCACTGCTGGATGAACAGCCCAGCGAACTGGTCTGGGCCAACCGCAATCCGCTCAAGCTGGAAGGCCGCGAGCAAGCTTATGTGGCGCACGGCCCGCTGGTCTGCCGGGCCAATCTGGCCCTCAAGGGCGACCGTTTCGACCTGCTGATCAACGCCACCGCGGCGGGCCACCATGGCCAGGCCCCGCGCCTGCCGCAGCAGTTGTTCGCAGCCGGCGGCGTGGCTTACGACCTGAGTTACGGGCCAGCCGCGCAACCGTTTCTGGACTGGGCCACAGCGCAAGGTGCGGCGGCGGTCCACCCGGGCATCGGCATGTTGATCGAACAGGCGGCACTGGCCTGGCAGCACTGGACCGGTGAGTTGCCCGACACCACGGCCCTGCATCAGGACATGGCTGCGGCCTGAACAGCCGGCTTATTTGCCGCTGGCGGCCTTGCGCTGAGCGTCAACCTCGCGCGAGCCTGGCACCATCAGGGCGGCGGCCAGAATACCCAGTTCGTAGAGCGCGTAGACCGGCAGCGCCAGCAGGGTTTGCGAGAACATGTCTGGCGGGGTCAGCACCATGCCGACGGTGAACGCGCCGACCAGCACGTAGGCGCGCTTCTCGCGCAAGGCCCCCGGCGTGGTAAAACCCATGCGCACCATCAGGACGATGGCAACCGGCACTTCAAAGGCGGCGCCAAAGGCCAGGAACATGGTGATCACGAAATCCAGGTATCGCCCTATGTCGGTCATCACGGCCACCCCTTCGGGCGCGGCGGCCACGAAGAAGCCGAAAATCAGCGGAAAGACCACAAAATAGGCGAACGCCATACCGGTGTAGAACAGCAGGGTGCTGGAGGCCACCAGTGGCAGGGCGAAGCGGCGTTCGTGCTGATACAGCCCGGGCGCGACAAAGGCCCAGATCTGATACAGCGACCACGGCATGGACACCACGATGGCGAGCAGCAGGGTCAGCTTGAACGGGGTCAGAAATGGCGAGGCCACTTCGGTCGCAATCATGCTGGTGCCTTCCGGCATGCTGGCCAGCAACGGATCGGCCAGGGCCGCGAAAATGTCCTGCGCGAACGGCACCATCGGCACGATGCACACCAGCACACCGAGTACGATGCGCAACAGGCGATCGCGCAATTCCAGCAGATGGGCGATCAGCGGCTGTTCTTTGAGGGCTTCTTTGTGGCTGTCCGAGGACGCCTTGTGCGGCTTGCCCATCAGTCGGTTTTCTTGTCGTCCGCAGCGGGCGGGCTCTGGCCAGTGCCGCTGCTGTCGTCCAGATCAATCTTCTGATTGAGCAGACGACGTGAATCCTCGACGTACTGTTTCATCTCCGCACGCTGCACCTCACGGTCCAGCTCGCTGGTCATCTGACGCACATAGCCGCGTGCACGCCCGGCCCAGTAGCCGACCGTACGCGCAACTTTGGGCAGGCGCTCAGGACCGAGCACCAGCAGGCCGATGACCGCCAGCAGCAGCAGTTCGGAAAAACCGACGTCTAGCATTGAGGTTTAAGCCGATTTGTCGCTGTCAGCGGACTTTTTTTCTTCGCTGAATTCGGCCACGCCCTCGGCTTTGTCATCGTCCAGGGCTTCGGGCTCGTCCGGCTTGAGGGCATCTTCGTTGCCGTCCTTGACCGCCGATTTGAAGCTCTTGACCGCGGACCCGAGATCCCCGCCGATGTTGCGCAGCTTCTTGGTTCCGAACAGCAGCACCACGATCGCCAGCACGATCAACAATTGCCAGATACTGATACCACCCAATCCCATCAGGATTCTCCTTTGTTGCGCGCCGCCTTTTCCGCCAGACCCGAGACACCTTCACGGCGTGCCAGCTCAGCCAGAACATCGTCCGGCCTCAGGCCTGCGTCGGCCAGCAGGACCAGCGCATGGAACCACAGATCAGCCATTTCATAAACCAGCGGCTGCGTGTCATCGCCGGTCCCGGCGAGCACCGTTTCGACCGCTTCTTCACCCAGCTTCTGGAGAATTTTGTGACGGCCCTTGGCGTACAGACTGGCTGCGTAGGACGAGCCGGGATCAGCGCTCTTGCGCTGCTCCAGCTGCCCGGCCAAAGCCTTGAGCGTGGTCGCAGACGGTGGCGGCGCATCCTGCCATCCGGCGACATCCGCAGTACGATAGAAACAACTTGTTTCACCGGTGTGACAGGCCGGCCCGGCCGGGTCCACCAGCAGCAGCAGACAATCGCCGTCGCAATCCAGGCGCAGGTCCACAACCCGCTGGGTGTTGCCCGAGGTCAGACCCTTGACCCAGATTTCCCCGCGCGAGCGTGACCAGAACGTGGCCTGGCCCGTCTTGATGGTCTGCTCCAGCGCTTCGGCATTCATCCAGGCCTGCATCAGCACGGTGCCGTTGACACGGTCCTGCACCACGGCGCACACCAGCCCGTCGGCATTCCACTTGACCGCATCGGCCAGACTCACCGGCGCATCTCCAGACCATGCGCAGCCAGGAAATCCTTGGCCTCACCGACCGTATGCTGGCCATAGTGAAAAATCGACGCGGCCAGAACGGCATCGGCGTGTCCCTGCTCGAAACCGTCCTTGAGGTGTTCGAGCGTGCCCACGCCGCCGGATGCGATCACCGGCACGTCGACGGCATCGGAAATGGCGCGGGTCATCTCCAGATCGAAGCCTTCCTTGGTGCCATCGCGGTCCATGCTGGTCAGCAACAGCTCACCGGCGCCCATTAGCACCATCTTGATCGCCCATTCCACCGCATCCAGCCCGGTGTCCTTGCGACCGCCGTGGGTGAACACGTTCCAGCGCGGCTCTTCCTTGCGCTTGTTGACGCGCTTGGCGTCGATCGCCACCACGATGCACTGCGCACCGAACCGGTCTGCCGAGCGTGTGACCAGCTCCGGCTCGGTCACCGCCGCAGTGTTGATCGAGACCTTGTCCGCGCCACAGCGCAGCAGGCGACGTACGTCATTGGTGCTGCGCACGCCACCACCGACCGTCAGCGGGATGGAGATTTCCGCAGCGACCTGCTCAACGATGGGATACAGGGTTTCACGCTTTTCCGAACTCGCGGTGATGTCCAGAAAAACCAGTTCATCGGCCATTTGCTGGTCGTAGCGCCGCGCCACTTCGACCGGATCACCGGCATCGCGGATTTCCAGAAACTTGACGCCCTTGACCACGCGCCCGCGGTCAATATCCAGGCACGGAATGATGCGCTTGGAGAGGGGCACTACTCGCGCCCCATCTTGTCGTCAACGTAGGCCTGGCAGGTCTTGAGATCAAGATCGCCTTCATACAGCGCGCGCCCGATGATGGCCCCCATGACGCCGTCATCCTGCAAACCGCAGGCGGCCTCGATGTCGGCCATGCCGCTGACGCCGCCGGACAGAATGACCGGAATGGTGATCTGGCTGGCCAGTTCACGGGTCGATTCCAGACTGGCGCCCTGCATCATGCCGTCCTTGCTGATATCGGTGTAGATGATCGCCTCCACGCCATCGCGCTCGAAATGCTGGGCCAGATCGATCACGCCGTGGTTGGACAGTTTGGACCAGCCATCAATGGCAACCTTGCCATCCTTGGCATCCAGGCCAACGATGATGTGGCTGGGAAATTCGACACACAGATCGCCGACGAAATGCGGCGCGGTCACCGCCTTGGTGCCGATAACCACGTACTGCACACCGGCTGCCAGATAGGCCTCGACGGTGTCTTCGTCGCGGATGCCACCGCCCACCTGCACGGGCACAGAACCGGACACCTCGCAGATACGCTTGACCACCTCGGCGTTGGTCGGCTCGCCGTTCAGGGCGCCGTCGAGGTCAACCACATGGATGCGTCGTGCGCCCTGTTCAATCCAGCGCGCGGCAATTTCGGACGGGTCATCGGAGAACACCGTGACGTCGTCCATCTTGCCCTGGCGCAGGCGTACACATTTTCCGTCCTTGATATCGATCGCCGGTATCAAAAGCATCAGGCTTCACCATCCCAGTTCATGAAATTGACCAACAGCTGCATCCCCGCGCTCTGACTCTTTTCGGGATGGAACTGCGTAGCAAACACGCCATCACGCAACAATACGCTGGCAAAGCGTTCGCCGAAGTATTCCGTCTTGCCCAGCACGTGTTCTTCGTGAATCGGCCGAGCAAAATAGCTGTGCACAAAGTAGAACCAGGCATCCTGACTGACGCCGTGCCACAGCGGATGTTCCTGGGTGAAATGCACCTGATTCCAGCCCATGTGCGGAATCTTGCGCTTTTCACCGTCGCGCTCCAGCGGCACGAACTTGCGGACCTCTCCGGGAAAAACACCGAGCGCATCAACACCGTTGTTTTCCTCGGAATAGTCGAGCAGGACCTGCATGCCGAGACAGATGCCCATGATCGGCACCTGGCCGACCATTTCCTTGACCAGTTCATCCAGCTCCAGGCGCTGCAACTCGCCCATGCACTGACGCACCCCGCCCACGCCGGGCAGGATCAGACGATCCGCCTTGCGCAATTTGTCCGGATCATAGCTGACGTCAACCCGCATCTCGCCCGCTGCGCGTCCCAGCGCATGCGACAGCGAATGCAGATTACCCATGCCGTAATCGATAACACCAATGGTAGACACGAGATTGGCCTTCTGCGCTGAGCTACAACGCGCCTTTAGTCGAGGGGATGCCGGTCATGCGCGCGTCGGGCGTACAGGCCATGCGCAGTGCGCGACCGAACGCTTTGAACACCGTTTCGGCGACGTGGTGGGCATTGATGCCCTCGAGGCTGTCGATATGCAGGGTCACCTGAGCGTGATTGACAAAGCCCTGGAAAAATTCACGCAGCAGATCGACATCAAAGTTGCCGATACGTGCACGCGGATAGTCCACCCGATAGAACAGGCCGGGACGCCCTGACAAATCAATCACCACCCGTGACAAGGCTTCATCCAGCGGGACATAGGCATGGCCGTAGCGCAGGATCCCGGCCTTGTCGCCCACGGCCCGGGCAAACGCCTGGCCGAGAGTGATCCCGACGTCTTCAACCGTGTGGTGGTCGTCGATGTCCAGGTCCCCCTTGGCCACAAGCGTAAGGTCCAGAGCGCCGTGACGGACGATCTGGTCGAGCATGTGATCGAAAAAGGGAACGCCGGTATTCAGGTCGGCCTGACCGCTGCCGTCCAGGTTCAATTCGACCTGGATTTGCGTTTCGCGCGTGTCGCGCGCCACCGAAGCTTGGCGGGAAGACATGAAGCATCACTAGACACAATGAAGGGCATAGGATACTCCGTCCGGCGGCACAGGCCCAGCGCCGATGTTCACGCTTTCCTCACCTACTGCGCTCCATCCTGCATTTCCAATCGTGAACAGGATGACCGAGATGAGCTTGCGACTCGATCCGGCAGCTTTAACTGTGCTTCATCTGATGCTCGCTCGGGGCATGATGATCGGCGATCGAATCAAGCTTTCGATCCTCAGCGTGGCGTGGGAAGAATCGGGCCGGTCCAAACACGAACTGAATCTGGCGATTGCTCAGCTGCAACGTCATCAGCTGATCCGGGTCCCGCTGGACACCCCCAGCACCATGCTGGAGATGACCCCACGCGGACTTGAAGCCAGCCACCAGAAACCGGTGGCCGCGCAGAAACCGGTTACGCGGACCCGCAAGCCGCGCCTGCGCCAGCCTGCACCGAGCATCAAACCACCCGCCGTGCGCCAGCCCCAGGCAAACCGTGCAGCGGCCACGCGCAGCCTTGAACACGCCAGTGTCTTTCGCTCGCGCGATGCCGAACTCACACCGCGGGTTATGGAGCTGTGCATTCTCGGCCTGACCCATCATTACCGGCTTGGTGCCGGTGGCAGCCTGCCCTTCGAAAGCGTGCGTGCGCACTGGTTCGACATGGGTCTGTCCGAGCCGGATCTGCTCTATGCCCTGGACGGCCTGATCAACAGCGGCGACATCCAGACCCGCAGTCAGCCCAGCGAAACCATCATCCTGACCGCACGCGGCGTGCAGCGCTATCGCAGTCTGGGAGCCGATCTCGATGAAGGTCTGGATCGCTGGCGCGCGAAAAAGCTGTTGCGCCGGACCAAGAATCTCGGGGCCTTGCCAGCTGCCTGCGCCTGATCAACTGTCCAGCGTGATGGTGATCGGCCCGTCGTTGACCAGGGCAACCTGCATGTCAGCACCAAACACGCCGTAAGCCACCTCCGAGTGGCATTGCGCGGCCCGGGCACACATCCACTCGAACAGGGCACGCGCCTGCTGCGGCGGAGCCGCTGGGGTGAAGCTCGGCCGCATACCTTTACGGGTATCCGCCATCAGGGTGAAATTCGGCACCAGCAGCACACCGCCAGCAACCTCCGCCACATTGCGATTCATCCGCCCGGCCTCATCGCTGAAGATGCGATAACCCAGCACCCGGTCGAGCATACGCTGCGCAACCGCCTGGTTATCTGCCGGCGCGATCCCGGTCAGCACCAGCAGTCCGGCGCCGATTCGCGCCACGCAGCGCTCATCGATACTCACCGATGCCTGCGAGACCCGCTGCAATACGCATTTCATTGTCCGCTCACCTTCCTGCGCCCGGCCACGCCCCGTTGTAGGAACCGTCCTACGACACGCCACCGAAGCGCCCGACAGACACGCCGCACGCCGGGTCGCAAAATGGAATCATCAACTCCGGATTGAGTTGGTCGCAGCTTCGGCTGCACCCCGTCGCAAGACGGTTGGGGTCGAAACCGCAAAGGACAGCGGTTCGACCCTTCCCCCAAGGTTCTCCAGCCTAGCATGGCAATTCGCCCGGCACCCTCCCTGCCGGGCATTTTTTTGCCCGCACAACAGCACGGCGCAGGGCCGGATCGTGACCTGTGCGTCGGCCGCGTTAGAATCGCCGCTCAACGCATGACGCAACGAGCATATTCATGAAACGCCGTGATCTCCTGACTCTCGCCGCCGCCGGCGGTGCGCTGGCCGCATGTGACAGTGGTCGCCAGAGCGTGGCTGCCGCGCCGCAACCGCAGCAACGCTTCACCTGGAAGATGTACACCACCTGGCCCAAGAACTTCCCCGGGCTGGGTACCGGTGCCAACTATCTGGCCGAGGCCATCGGCAAGGCCAGCGGCGGCCGCCTGACCATCAAGGTCTACGGCGCTGGCGAACGCGTGCCGGCGCTCGAAGTGTTTGACGCGGTGTCCAGTGGCGCCGCCGAAATGGGCCATGGCGCCGCCTATTACTGGAAAGGCAAAGCGCCCGCTTCATCATTCTTCACCGGCGTGCCATTTGGCCTGACCGCCCAGGAAATGAACGGCTGGCTGGAGTTCGGCGGCGGCAACGCGTTGTGGCAGGAGCTGTATGCCCCCTTCAACCTGGTGCCTTTCGCTGCCGGCAACACCGGCACCCAGATGGGCGGCTGGTTTCGCAAGGAAATTCACTCGGTCGCCGATCTCAAAGGGCTCAAGCTGCGCATGCCGGGGCTGGGCGGCGAAGTGATGGCACGGGCCGGCGCCACCACGGTCAACATTCCCGGCGGAGAGCTGTTCACCGCCCTGGAGTCCGGCGCCATCGACGCGACCGACTGGGTTGGCCCCTACAACGATCTGGCATTCGGCTTGTACAAGGCGGCCAAGCATTATTACTACCCGGGTTGGCAGGAAACCGGGGCAACCCTGGAAGCCATCGTCAACCGGGATGCCTGGGATGTGCTGCCGGATGACCTCAAGGAGATCGTGCGGGTCTGCGCCGCCGCGGCCGATCGGCGCATGCTGTCGGAATACGCCGCACGCAATCAAAGCGCGCTGGAGACGCTGGTCAACGAGCATGGGGTCAAAGTGCATGCCTATCCCGACGATCTGATTGCCAAGCTGCAGGAAATTTCCGACCAGCTGCTTGAAGACATGGCCGCTGCCGACAGCTTCACGGCCAAGGTCTATGCCTCCTACAAGGCATACCGCGACAGCGTCGTGCGCAGCACCGCCTTTGCCGAGAAGGCCTACCTCAACCTGCGCCGCTGATGCTGCGCCAGGACAACAACGACGACCTCTCGGCGATACTCGAAGGCCTCAACCAGGACCAGGAAGCGGCGGTCACCGCGCCGCCCGAACATCGCCTGGTTCTGGCCGGCGCCGGCAGCGGCAAAACCCGCGTCCTGATTCGACGCATTGCCTGGCTGATGCAGGTCGAAGGCGTATCGCCATTCGGCCTGCTGGCCGTGACCTTCACCAACAAGGCCGCCGGCGAAATGCGCGGGCGCCTGCAGGCCTTGCTGCAGCAACCGGTGGATGCCCTGTGGGTGGGCACCTTCCACGGCATCGCCCACCGCATGTTGCGCATGCACTGGCGCGAGGCCGGCCTGCAACAGAACTTCCAGATCATGGACGCGGATGATCAGAAACGCTTCATCAAGCGCCTGATCAAGACCATGGACATGGATGAGAGCCAGTGGCCGGCACGCCAGGTTCAGGGCTATATCAACCGCCAGAAAGAGGCGGGTGTCCGGCCCGGACACCAGGCCAGCAACGAGGACGAACACTCGCGCCAGCTGCAGGTTTTCTACAGCGCCTACGAAGATGCACGCGAGCGCGCCGGCCTGCTGGATTTTGCCGAGCTGCTGCTGCGTGCTCACGAGCTGTGTCGCGATAACCCCGACATTCAGGCCCATTACCGCCGCCGTTTCCGCCACATTCTGGTCGATGAGTTCCAGGACACCAATGCGCTGCAATATGCTTGGCTGCGGGTTCTGGCCGGAGATCAGGGCAAGCTGTTTGTGGTCGGCGACGACGATCAGTCGATCTACAGCTTTCGTGGCGCGCGGATCGAAAACATTTTGCGTTTCTCGCGCGACTACCCCGGCGCCGACGCGGTGCGCCTGGAGCAGAACTACCGCTCCACCGGCAACATCCTTAATGCGGCCAATGCGCTGATCAGCAACAACGGCGGCCGGCTCGGCAAAAACCTGTGGACCGACGGCGGCGATGGCGCGCTGGTGCGGGTTTACGCAGCCTTCAACGATTACGAAGAGGCAGAATACGTCATCAGCGGGATTCGCCAGTGGATCAACGAGGGCGGCCAGCGCAGCGACTGCGCCATCCTCTACCGCTCCAACGCACAGTCACGCCTGTTCGAGGAAACCCTGATCCGCGCCGACATCCCCTACCGGGTGTACGGCGGCCTGCGCTTTTTCGAGCGCGCCGAGATCAAGGATGCCCTGGCCTACCTGCGCCTGATCAACAATCGCGACGACGATGCCGCGTTCGAGCGTGTGTCGAACACCCCGGCACGCGGCATCGGCGCCACCAGCATGGACAAACTGCGCCGCCATGCGCGCGATCAGGGTCTGTCCATGTGGGATGCCGCTCAGGCCATGGCCAGCGGCACGCTGGGCGGACGCGCTGCCAAAGCCATCGGCGGCTTCCTGCAGCTGATCGAAGAGCTCGCCGTGGCGACCGAAGATCTGACCTTGTCGGAAATGACCCGGGAAGTGGTTCAGGCCAGCGGCCTGCACGCCCACCATGGCAAAGAACGCGGCGACAAGGCGCTGTCCCGCCAGGAAAACCTCGACGAACTGGCCAGCGCGGCCAAGGGCTTCGAGGACCTTGAGGATGACGATCTGACCCCGCTGACCGCCTTCTTGACCCACGCCGCACTGGAAGCGGGCGAGGACCAGGGCGACCGCTGGGAGGATTGCGTGCAGTTGATGACCTTGCATGCGGCCAAGGGCCTGGAGTTTCCGGTGGTCTATCTGGTCGGCCTGGAAGAAGGTCTGTTCCCGCACATGCGCTCGGTGGAAAGCAGTGACGGCCTCGAAGAGGAACGTCGCCTGTGCTACGTCGGCATGACCCGTGCGCGCGAGCACCTGCACATCACCCACGCCGAATCACGGCGCCTGCATGGTCGCGAGATGCCCGCCCAGCCGTCGCGCTTTCTGGCCGAGCTGCCGGCGGACTGCGTCGAGGAAATCCGCCCCCGCTTGCGCGTCAGCCAGCCGCGCTATCAGCCACGTGGCGAGATTCTGCGCGGCAATTTTGAACAGCAGCCGGCCCAGGGTGGATTCAAACTGGGCCAGCAAGTGCATCACGGCAAATTTGGTGACGGCGTGATTCTGCGCTTCGAGGGCGAAGGCCCGCGTGCGCGCGTGGAGGTGAACTTCTCCGCCGTGGGCAGCAAATGGCTACTACTGGAACTCGCCCAACTCAGCCCGGCCTGAAACAGGCCTGGTGCCGCATGATCCGAAATGCGCTGCAGCTCATCACTGCAGCGCCACAGTCAGCGTGCGCGAAACCGCTGCCCTCAGGCCACGCCCCCATGCCGTGAGGCTGGCTTGACCAGTGCCGCCAGTACCAGCGCGGCTAGCAGCCAGGCCACGCCCTGGTAGATCAGGTCAATGACCGCCATGTTCCACGGGTGCAGCCACCAGATCGGCCCCGACAGCGACGACAGCGCCGCCCCGGACAAACCGCCCAGGAACACCACCACCAGACGTGCGCCATAGCTGGCGATAGCCGCCATCTTGAGCATCACGCCCATGATCAGCAGGACCACCAGTTCATGCAGATAGCCCATCACGAAGGTGCTGGTCGACATCGGCTCGCTACCTTCCGCACGGTAATACACCGTGGCGATCGGGCCTTCGGCATGCAGGGCCTGGAATTCGGCATCGCTGGGATCTTCGGAAAACGGCACCACGTAGACACCGCTTTCGCCCAGGTTCTGGGCCAGCATGCTCTGAAATGTGGCCTGATTGTCCACACCGCTCATCGCCGCGCTGCCCACCGGCAACACGCCCCAGAACAGAAAGCCCCAGAAAAACATCACGACCGCGCCGATCACGGCCCCCAGAATGACTCCCTTCATCTGCTACCCCCTATAGCCTGTAACCGGCGATGCCGGAATCAAACGAATTCTAACGTGAACTTGCTGGCTTTCAGACGCTGGGCGTCTTGTTCCAGGTCGGTCCGCGTCAAGGCATGCTGATCCAGCCAGCCCGACGGCAAGCGCAGCCGCAGGCTCGACTTGCTGGCCAGCGCCTCGATCTGCGGCGGCTCAGTCAGATTGCGTCCACGATTGAGAATCACCGCCACCCGCAGCAACACGGCCAGACGCTGTGCAGCCTTGCGCCAGCCCTTGGGCAGGGACTTGAACCAGTCATCCGACCACTTGCCACGATGACCACGCACGATGGCCGCAAGAATCTGCTGATCGGTGCGCGAAAAACCGTGCAAATCGACCTGGGCAAGCACATAGGCGCTGTGCTTGTGATAGCCGGCATGCGAAATCGCCATGCCGATCTCATGCAGCTGCGCAGCCCAGCACAGAAAATGGCGGTGCTCATCATCATCAAAGCCCCAGCTGGATGCGACCTGATCAAACATGCCAGCCGCCACGCGCTCGACACGCCCGGCCTGCAACGTATCCAGCTTGAAGCGCCCGGCCAGCGCGGCGGTCGACCGATCGCGCACGTCCTGATCGGACAGACGTCCCAGCAGATCGTAGATCACGCCTTCACGCAGCGCGCGATCGGACACTTCCATAGCCGCGATGTCGAGCGAGTCGAACACCCCGGCGAGCACGCTCAGACTGCCGGCAAACACGGGCTTGCGATCTTCACGCAAGCCCGGCAAATCCAGCGCATCGATCGCACCACACTCGCTCAGCGCCTGCTCGATGGCTTCGATGCTGTCGCGGGTCACATGATGCTCACCCAGCCCCATCGCAGCGCCGACCCGCCACACCGAGCGAATCGAGCCGGATGCGCCCAGCGCCACATCCCAACCCGCCTCACGATAGTCACGCACCAGATATTTCAGCGCCGCGCTGGCCTGCAGCCGTGCGCGGCGCAGCGTTTTGCGCGATATCTCGCCGCTGGCGAAAAACTGCTGTGTCCATGACACGCAGCCCATGTGCACGCTGCGCATCAGCATCGGTCCATCATCACCTCCGATGATCAGCTCGGTGCTGCCGCCCCCAATATCCACCACCAACCGTCGACTGCCGTTGGCCGGCAAGCCGTGGGTCACGCCACCGTAGATCAGGCGTGCCTCCTCAACCCCGGCGATGACTTCGACACGGTGGCCAAGGCAGGCCTCGGCCTGGGCGATGAAGTGACGCGCGCGCCGCAAGCGACGCAGGGTGTTGGTGCCGACGATGCGCACGCGGTGAGGCGGTATATCTTTGAGGCGCTGGCCAAAACGCTCCAGACAATCCAGGGCGCGCGCTTCGGCCTCCAGGCTGAGCGTCTTGTCTGCGGTCAGCCCCTCGGCCAAGCGCACGGGCTCACGCAGACGATCAATGACCTGCAAACCGGAATCGCCCGCCCGCGCCACCAGCATGTGAAAACTGTTTGACCCCAGATCAACCGCGGCCACAATTGTCGGTTCCGCGCTCGTCCCGGCGGGTTGTTTCATCGCGTATGCACCTGTTTGCGTGTCCGCTTTTCGCTCCCGAACCCGCTGATTAGCCACCTGGCCCAGACTATAACGGATCATCACCGCCAATCCGTGCCGGACAGGAGCTTGCACCACCGCCGCCAAGGTGCGGAATTGACTCGCACAGGCAAATTCGGAAGCATATGCAGGTTTACTGCGACACTCCTCCGGAGAGATTATAATGAAATCATGGGCTTACGCCGGCGGGCTGGGTCTCCTGCTCAGCGCACTGAGCGCACAGGCCGCAGGTGATGTCGAGGCCGGCAAGGTCAAGGCGGACACCTGCATGGGGTGCCACGGCATCGTGGGTTACACCAATGCCTACCCGACCTATCGGGTACCGCGCCTGGGCGGCCAGCACGCGGCCTATCTCGAAGCGGCACTCAAAGCCTACCGCAGCGGTGATCGCAAGCACCCGACCATGCACGCGCAAGCCGCGACCATGAGCGATCAGGACATCGCCGATCTGGCCGCCTGGCTGAGCCAGGCTGGCAACGCGGAGGAAAAATAATGCGCAAGTTCATTGCACTGGCCGCACTGGGCCTGAGCAGCAGTTTCGCCCACGCGGCCGGTGATCCGGTTGCTGGCGAACAGAAAGCCGCGGCCTGCGCCGCTTGCCACGGCGCCACCGGGGTCAGCCCCAGCCCGGCCTTCCCGACCATTGCCGGTCAGCACGCCAGCTATCTGGTTGTCGCTTTGGAGCAATACCAGAAAGGCGAACGTAACAATCCGATCATGGCCGGTCAGGCTGCCAACCTGAGCGCTCAGGACATCAAGGATCTGGCGGCCTACTTCTCGCAGCAGAGCGGGCTGTACACGCCCAAATACGAGCAGAAGTGAGCGCCCTGCGGCGTCGGCCTGTGATGCCCGGCGCCGGCCTCACCGGACTGGGCATGCTGCTCAGCACGGCGCTGCCTGCTATGGCAGCGCCGCTGGACTACAACTATCTGCAGGCGTCCTGGTTGCGCGTCAGTCCTGACGCCGCACAGCAGGATGATGCCGACGGTTACCAGATTGATTTGTCGGCACCGCTGGAGCCCGGCAGCTTTCTTCGCGCACGCTACAGCCGTTACGAGAATGACGGCAGCGCGGCAGACGTCTCTGCCCTTTCAGTTGGGCTGGGCATGTTCTCGCGCCTGTCCGAAAGCGCGGATCTGTATGGCGCGGTGAGCTACGAAACCCTCGATCGCAAAGTCGTCGACAAAGCGTCCGGCTACGCCATCGAACTGGGTTTGCGCATGGCTGGCCACGCGCGCCTGGAGCTTGATCTTGGCGCCCGCTATCGCAATCTGGAAGATACGCCCGACGAACTCATCTGGCAGGCCGGCGTTGTGTTGCAGCTGTCTCCGGCCATCGCCCTGGCCGCGCAATACAGCCAGGGCGACGACGACCGGCGTTACACCGCCGGCCTGCGCTTTTTCAGCACCGACTGAGCCGCACTACAGGTAGAAGCTGACCCGGGCGTAGGCACCGTTGAAACGCGCATCCAGGGTGAATCCGTTGTCGCTGATGTCGTAGCGTTTTTCCTGCCAGCCCAGACGCAGGCCCACCGCTTCGCCGCGGAATTCGATATGCGCGGCAAACTCCAGCACTTCATCGTCTTCGTAGGTGATGTAGGACGCCTCTCCACCGACCGAGAACAGATCGGTCAACGGGTTGCTGTAGGCCAGCGACAGCATCGGAAACACTTCGCTGACGGTTTCACGTTCGGTGCTGGGCTCATCGTCGCCACCGCCACCCAGCAAACCACCGAGCAGACCACCATCACCACCGCTATCCATGTTGGTGACCCGGATATCGGCATCAATCACCTTGACGGTGACGCCCAGGCCGAAGTCGGTCTGTTCACCCGGATGCCACAGCAGACGCAGGCCCATGTCGGTAAGATCGGCATCGGTCAGCAGATCGGCCGAAACCGGATAGACCGAACCACCGAACTGCGTTTCCGAAGTGACCTGGCCCTGGGCCGAGTAGTCCACCGGGGTGTAGTTCAGACGCAACCAACCGCCTTCATCGACAATGAAGCCGTGGCTGGTGCTGCTGTTCAGCTTGAGCTCCTCGCGCAGGGAAATCTCGCGGCCCTGGTCGCTGACCGTGCCACTGACGCTGGAGAACCAAGGGGTATAGCCAAACTCGGTTTCAGCCGCTGCGTTCAGCGGCATGATGGCGGCCAGCCCCAGGCTCAGGGGGGCGATCAGGGAAACTTTTTTCATCGAACTCAATCTCACTCACTTTCGAATGTCAGGGGCTGAATCCCGATGCATCTGCCCAGCATGCCTTGATAAAGCACAGGCATGCCCCCAATCTGGGCAGATCACCGCGATGCCAGCGGAAAACTTGATCACCGATTATCCATCGTAAGACTCTTGGTTACCACATGAACAAGGCTTTAGCGTTCGGTCATGCCGTTCTGGCGGCAGTCGCGATCGGCTTGAGCCCGAGCGCCGTCGCGCACCATCCTGGTTCGCACGACAGCCTCGCGCCGATGCTCGAGCAGGTCACTCCGGGTGTGGTGAACATCGCCACGCGCTCGCGCATCGACACCAGCAACAACCCGCTGATGGCGGACCCGTTCTTCCGCCACTTCTTCAATTTGCCGCGCCCACGCCAGCGCGAATCGCAAAGCCTGGGCTCTGGCGTCATTGTCGATGCCAAGCGCGGTTACATCCTGACCAACCACCATGTGATCGACAACGCCAGCCAGATCACGGTCACCCTGACCGACGGGCGTGAACTCGAAGCCTCGCTGGTCGGCAGCGATCCGGAAACCGATATCGCGGTGATCAAGGTCGACAGCGACAACCTGACCGAAGTGCGCTTCGGCAAGTCCGATGAGCTGCGCGTTGGCGACTATGTGGTCGCCATCGGCAACCCTTTCGGACTCGGCCAGACCGTAACCTCCGGCATCATCTCGGCGCTGGGCCGCAGCGGCCTGGGTATTGAAGGCTATGAAGATTTCATCCAGACCGACGCCTCGATCAACCCGGGCAACTCAGGCGGCGCACTGGTCAACGTCGACGGCGAACTGATCGGCGTCAACACCGCCATCGTGGCCCCGGGCGGCGGCAACGTCGGCATCGGCTTCGCCATTCCGGCGCGCATGGCCAAGGCGCTGATGGAGCAGATCATCGAATTCGGCGCGGTGCAGCGTGGCCGGCTCGGGGTCAGCGCACAGAACCTCAATGAAGAACTGGCCCGCGCCCTCAAGGCCGAGGGCGTCTCGGGCGCGGTGATCACGCAGGTGGAATCCGGCTCCACCGCCGACAAGGCCGGCCTGCGCTCCGGCGATGTGGTGACCGCAGTCAACGGCCGTGAAATTCGCAGCGCTGATGATTTGCGCAACAGCATCGGGCTGATTCGCGCCGGTGAAGACATCCGCGTTGATGCACTGCGCGACGGCAAGCCTTTCAGCTTCAAGGCACGCATCAGCAGCCAGGACAATGTGGCCGCCGAAACCCTGAGCAGCCTGCTCGGCGGCGCCACGCTGGCAGAAATTGACGCTGGCCACCCACTGGCGGGCAGCGGCATCTATATCAAGCGCGTCGAGCCGGGCAGCCCGGCGGCGCGAGCCGGGCTCCGGCCCGGCGACATCATCAGTTCGGTAAACCGGCGCGAGATCCGGTCGATTGATGATTTCCAGAAGGCCACAACCTCCGCGCGGGGCGAGCTGCTGCTCAATATCCGTCGTGGCAACCGGGCCTTTTTCTTGATGCTTCGTTAGCAAACCTCAGATCGCATGGTGCGCGCAGCCAAGGAGGCCAGCGGCGCTGCGTGATCTGTGGGTTCATAAACTTGTCAATCCAGGGGGATGACCGATGATTGAGGTGGAACATCTCAGCAAACGGTTTGGTGATCGTTATGCTGTCGATGACCTGTCTTTTTCCGTAGCACCCGGTGAGGTGCTCGGGTTTCTCGGGCCAAACGGCGCGGGCAAATCAACCACGATGAAAATGATCACGGGGTTTCTGACCCCGGATGGCGGCACCGCCCGGATCATGGGCCATGACATCCAGCAGGCCCCGGTCGCGGCCAAGCGCACCTTCGGCTATCTGCCGGAAGGCGCGCCCGGCTACAGCGACATGACGGTGGCGCAGTTTCTGCGCTTCATCGCCGACATCCGCGGCCTCAGTGGCGCCCAGCGCGAGTCGCGCATCGACGCCGTGGTGGCTGACATTCATCTGAACGATGTTCTCGGGCAACGCCTGGAAACTTTGTCCAAGGGCTTTCGACGCCGGGTCGGCCTGGCCCAGGCGATCCTGCATGACCCGCAGGTGCTGATTCTGGACGAGCCCACCGATGGCCTGGACCCGAATCAGAAACACGAGGTCCGCAAACTTATCCAGGGTATGGCCAAGGACAAGATCATCGTGGTCTCGACCCACATTCTGGAAGAAGTGGAAGCCGTGTGTTCGCGCGCCATGATCATCTCGCGCGGCAAGATTCTGGCCGACGACACCCCGGCCACGCTGGCCGCCAAGACCGCGTCCGGACGTCTGGATGACTATTTCCGCGAAATCACCGCTGGAGGCCTGTCATGAGCGCGACCAAGATCATATTCCGCCGCGAACTGGCGGCCTATTTCGCCACCCCGCTGGCGTATATTTTCATCATTATCTTCCTCATGCTGACCGGCGTGTTCACCTTTTACCTGGGCAATTTCTTCGCCCGCGGGCAAGCCGATCTGCAATCCTTCTTCAACTTCCATCCGTGGCTGTATCTGTTCCTGATCCCGGCCATTGCCATGCGCATCTGGTCTGAGGAACGCAAGGCCGGCACTATCGAACTGCTGCTGACCCTGCCCATCACCATGGGTCAGGCGGTGTGGGGCAAGTTTCTCGCCGCCTGGGCGTTCATCGCCATCGCACTGGCCGGCACTGTGCCGATCTGGATCACGGTCAATTATCTGGGTGAACCGGACAACGGCATCATCGTGGCGGCCTATCTCGGCTCGTTGCTGATGGCCGGCGCTTACCTTGCTGTGGGTATCTGCATTTCGGCAGCGACCAAAAGCCAGGTGATCGCGTTCATCGTCTCGCTGATGGTGTGTTTCGTGTTCACCCTGGCCGGCTTTCCGCTGGTCCTGGACATGTTCTCCAGCTGGTTGCCAGCCGGTCTGACCGAGGCGATCGCCAGCCTGTCCTTCCTGACGCATTTCCAGGCCATCGCCAAAGGCGTGATTGATCTGCGCGACGTGATCTTCTTCGCCGCCTTCATCGCCGCCTGGCTGTATGCCAGCGCGATCGTGATCGACCTGAAGAAAGCCGACTAGGAGACAGACATGCAAAGCAAAGCCTTTACCCGCAGCAGTCTGATCGTGGTCGCGGTCGCACTGCTCGCCGTGGTCAGCCTCAGCCAGATCCTGTTCAAGGGCTGGCGCCTGGATCTGACCGAAAACAATCTGTACACACTCAGCGACGGCACCCGCAATGTGCTGGACAAGATCGAAGAGCCGATCACGCTGTACTTCTTCTACAACCGCGAAGGTGCGCAAGGTGTGCCGCAGCTGCAGACCTACGCCACCCGCGTGCAGGAGTTTCTGGAGGAAGTGGCCCTGCGCGGCGGCGACAAACTGCGCCTCAAGCTGATTGCCCCGGAACCGTTCTCGACCGACGAGGACCGCGCCGTGGAACTTGGCGTGCAGAGCGTGCCGCTGAATGATGCCGGCGACAATTTCTACTTTGGGCTGGCCGGCACCAACAGCGTGGACGATGTGGAAACCATTCCCTTCTTCCAGCCCAGCCGCGAAAGTCTGCTGGAATACGACGTGGCCAAGCTGATCTACGCCCTGGCCAATCCGGTCAAACCCAAGATCGGCCTGCTCAGCACCCTTGATGTAGGCGGTCAGGCTGATCCGCACAGCATGCAGCAAAGCCCGGCCTGGATGTCATTTGTCCAGCTTGGCGAGTTCTTCGACGTGGTGAACCTGGACACCGAAATCGGGCGTGTCGACGACGACATCGAACTGCTGGTTCTGGTCCACCCGGCCAACCTGTCGCAGGCCACGCTGTATGCCATCGACCAGTTCGTCATGCGCGGCGGCAACGCCCTGGTCTTTGTCGACCCCTACGCCGAATCTGCGGCACCGCGCGGTATGGCCGCGATGGCCGAAGGCCCCGGCCCGAATTCCGATCTGGAACCACTGTTCGGCGCCTGGGGCCTGAGCCTGAGCAGCGACGTGCTCGGTGATGGTGCCGCCGCACTGCAGGTCCAGGGCCCCAATGGGCAACCGGCCTATCACATCGGCATGCTGGGCATGGACGCCACACACTTCGATGCCGATGATGTGGTCACTCAGGGTCTGGACAGCATGAATTTCGGCTACGCCGGCATCCTCAGCGCCACCGAGGATGCGAGCACGACATTCACCCCGCTGGTGGTTTCCAGTGACCGCGCAGCGCCGATCCCGTCATTCAAGATCCAGCCGGGCACGCGTCCGGAGCAATTATTGTCAGGCTTCGAACCCACCGGCGAAAGCTACACGTTGGCGGCGCGCATCCATGGCCCGGCTTCCAGTGCGTATGGCGATGCGCCACCTGAAGGTATCGACAATGCCGACCACCTGAGCAGCGCCAAGGCGCCGATCAACGTGATCGTGATGGCCGACACCGACATGCTGACCAACCGGTTCTGGGTGCAGGTGCAGAACTTCCTTGGCCAGCAGATTGCGTCGCCATTCGCCGGCAACGGGGACTTTTTGGTCAACGCCGCCGACAACCTGCTGGGCTCGTCCGACGTCATCGGGATCAAGAGCCGGGCCGGTTACACCCGTCCGTTCACCCGTGTTGAGGACATGAAGCGTGAGGCCGATACCCGCTTCCGCGCTCATGAAGAACGCCTCCAGAACAAGCTGCGTGAAACCGAGCGCAAGCTGGCCGAACTGCAGAACCAGAGCGGTGAAGGCAACCTGCTCACGCTTACCCCCGAGCAGGAAGCGGAGATTGAAGCCTTCCGTGACGAGCAGTTGCGCACGCGTAAGGAATTGCGCGAGGTGCGGCACAGCCTCAACAAGGACATTGATCGTCTTGAAGCCAGTCTGAAATTCGTCAACGTCGGCCTGGTTCCGCTCATGATCGTGATCGTGGCCCTGTTGCTGGGTCTGCGGCGCAAAGGAGGTCGCGCATGAACAAGCGCCATGTTCTGATCCTGGCCGCCGTCGCGCTGAGCCTCGCGGCCTGGTTTGCCAGCCACCGTGAACAGCAGCGTTTTGGCGTCACTGAGGGTGAACTGCTGGTCCCTCAGCTGGCCACAAAGCTGGCCAGTATCGATGCCGTAAGCATCCAGCCTGCGGGCAACGACACCACCACCCTGGTGGCTCGTGACGGGCAATGGCTGGTGGTTGAGCGCGGCGAGTATCCGGCCGACACCACCGCCTTGCGCAAGGAGCTGCGCAAACTAGCCGAGGCGCGTCGCGTGGAAGCCAAGACCGCACAAGCGGCGTTCTACCCGCAGCTCGGCGTCGAGGATGTCGCTGAGGCCGAAGACACCACCGTGCGCCTGACCGCGCGGGCCGGCAACGAGCCTGTACTCGATCTGATCATAGGCAAGTCGGCCGCCAGCGGCAGCTATGTGCGCCTGCTCGACGACCCGCAGTCCTGGTTGATTGATCAGCGCATCGCCTTGCCACGCGTCACCGTGGCCTGGCTCGACAACCCGCTACTCAGCGTGGCGCGCAATGATGTCCAGCGCATGGAAATCGAACCGCTGGACGGGCCGGACTACGCCATCCACAAGGATGACCCGGAGCAAACCGACTTCGCACTGGAACCGGCCTTGGCGGATAGCGAGCAGCTCAACGCCGCCAACGTCAACCGCCTGGGCGCCGCATTGTCGAGTTTGCGCATCGAGGATGTGGTCGCGGACGTTCCGGCCGAGCTGCGCTGGAGCGCCGCTCGTGTGAGCACTTTCGACGGTCTTGTCCTGGATGTTTCGGTGGCCAAATCGGATGACAACACGCGCTATCTGCGGGTTGAAGCCCGTGCCACCGATGAGGCCGACGACGCCGTCAAAGACCGCGTCAGCGCAATCAACAGCAAGGCCAGCGGCCGGACCTTCCTCGGCCCGCAATACAGCGTGGATGCGCTGTCCATGACCCGTGCCATGCTCATTCGCCAGCCACAGCCTGCACCTGAGGATTGACTCCATCGCCAGGGCCTAGTTATGCCCCGGCCACACAAAGCCGCCTTACGGCGGCTTTTTTGTGCGCGCAGCAAAGCGCTGCGCTCACTCACAGTTTCTTTACAGCCGCCTCTGTTGAATGTGGAGCACGCCCCGGGGGTGGGGCGACGAATCGTTCAAACAAGGAGCTGTCATCATGCAACCATCCGATCTTCGTCTCGGGAAATCACTGGGCCTCGGCCTGCTCTGCAGTAGCGCCATTCTGTTCACCGCATGCGGCGGTGGTGGATCCAGCAGCACTTCCACCAACCCGACGCCGGCACCGACCAGCACCCCGGCGCCCACCGCAACCCCAACACCTACGGCTACGCCGACCCCGAGCGAATCACCCGCGCCGGTGGATGGCAAGGTTACCGGTCCTCTGGACCCGGTTCAGGATGACGTGGTCTCGGCTGTTATCGCCGACACCGTCGCTCCTGAGCTGCCGGAACCGCTGAGCGGCTTTGCCGTTTGCGCCGCTGCCGCCATCAACACCCTGGTCGATGTCCCGGATGCTGCCATCGTGCTGGCCCAGTCCGGCCCGACCGCTGATCCTGCCGTGCTCGCCACCCAGATCCAGACTTCGCTGGAAACCTTCGCCGGGCAGATCGAAAACATGCTGTTCGCGCTCAACGGCGATGGCAACTGCGATGAGGATCATCCGCAGAACCCGTTCACCGATGACCAGTTTGCCGGCACGCCGCTGGCACCGGTTGTAGCCGCCCTGCAGACGCTGGCTGATGAGCTGGCCACCCAGGCTGCCGCAGCCGAGCCGGATCTGGGCGCACTGACCACCGCGGTCGATCTCAGCGCTCTGGCGACCCAGCTGGACCTGCTCGGCGTGTCCGACGCACCGGTCATCGGCGCCGTCTTCGACACGCTGGTTAACACCATGGGTGATGTGCAGGGCATGCTCGGCGCCATCGGCTCGCTCGACGCGGCAGGCACCCAGGCCGGCATCGAAACGCTGGTGTCCAACCTGCTCGACAACGTCCTGACCGGCGTGGTCCAGGCGAGCGACATTGATGCAGCCAATGACGAAGCCGCCGAGCCGGGTGCAGACCCGTCCAACGTGAGTGGCCAGATCCAGACGCTCATCACCACCCTGACCGGCCGCTTCGGCGACGATCTGACCAGCGTGATCCCGGCTGAATTCACCACCGGCATCCTGAGCACCGTGGCCCCGGCCCAGAACGCCTTCAACGGTGTGTTTGGCGGCGCCAACCCGCTCGAGGGTGTGCTCGGCACCATCATCGGCAACAACGCCAACGACCCGGCTGACCTGCTCGCTTCGCTGCTGGTCATCGACTCGGCTGAGCTGCCGACCAGCGCTCTGATTGCCGCCCTCACCGGCGACACCTCGGACATGAGCCCGGTTGAATTGCTGCAGGCGCTGGCCGTTGCCGACCCGAACGCCGTCACCGGCATGCTGACCGACGTGGTCAACACCTCCAACTTGCTGGGTCTGCCGCTGGTGGACGCCGTGACGGATGTGGTCGACAGCCTGCTCGGCGGTCTGCTTGACGACCTCCTGGGCGGTCTGCTGGGCGGCCTGATCTAAGCGCCCGGTAAACACCTCGATGCAAACGCCCGGCCTTGGCCGGGCGTTTTTGTTTGCGCCCGTATCAGCACACCTGGCCGCAGGCATGGGCCGAGGACCAGGCCCACTGGAAGTTGAAGCCCCCCAGATGACCGGTCACATCCACCACCTCGCCAACAAAATACAGCCCCGGCACCTTGCTCGATGCCATGGTTCGCGACGACAACTCGGCCGTATCCACGCCGCCCAGCGTGACTTCGGCGGTGCGATACCCTTCCGTGCCACTGGGTCGGATAGACCAGTGATTCAGCGCCTGCCCAACAGCCTCCAGGGTCGCATCACGGTAGCCCTGCAAGGGCCCTGACCAACCCTGCAACTGCGACAGTCGCTGGGCTACCCGACGTGGCAACACCTCGGCCAGCACCTGCTCCAGCGTGCGCGTGGCGTCTTCTTGTTTGGCCTGAATCAGCCAGGCGGCGGCCTCACACCCGGGCAACACATCAAGCACCAGATCCATGCCCGGCTCCCAGTATGAGGAGATTTGCAGGATCGCCGGACCACTCAAGCCGCGATGGGTAAACAAGATGGGCTGGGTGAAGCTGCGCTCAGCACAGCGCACGCTGGCCGGCAGTGCGATCCCGGCCAGTGGCGACCAGTCATCCAGCGGGCGCCCGCTCAGGGTGAACGGCACCAGTCCGGCGCGCGTGGGATACACCGTGTGCCCGAACTGGCGTGCCAGCTCAAACCCGAAACCGCTGGCCCCCATCTTGGGAATCGACAGACCACCGCTGGCGACAACCAGCGACTCGCACACCACCGGCCCCGCCGACGTGATCAGGGCAAAGCCGCCCGACTGCTGCGCCACGCTGCGCACCTCGGTGGCGGTGCTGATCTCAACCCCCGCCTCCGCGCACTCGGCCAGCAGCATGGCCACGATCTGCTTGGATGATTCGTCACAGAACAGCTGCCCCAGCTCCTTCTCATGCCAGGCAATTCCGTGCGCATCGACCATGGCGATGAAATCCCACTGGGTATAGCGCGCCAGCGCCGAACGGCAAAAGTGCGGGTTGTGGGACAAATAGCGATCGGGCTCGATGTACAGATTGGTGAAGTTGCAGCGCCCTCCACCGGACATGAGAATTTTCTTGCCAACCCGGTTGGCATGCTCGATGACGCGCACGCGACGCCCGCGACGCCCGCGACGCCCGGCGACCAGGGCGCACATCAGCCCTGCGGCACCGCCGCCGATAATGGTGATGTCAGGATCGTGCACTGTCCGAAATGATGAGGCAGGGCGCCCCATGATACGGGGCCAGCGGCGACGACGGACAGCATGATTGAAGCGCAGCGACAAAAACGACAGACTCAGGCGCATTCCCACATCGGTTGCGCTAACGCCATGACGCTTACCACCTCATCCCCGATTCTGCTGCCTGTCGTCGTTCTTGTGCTGTGGTCGTTGACCATGCTCGGCTGGCTGGCACTGACCCGGCTACCCACCATGAAGCGTCTGCGCATGCACCCGCAGAAGTTCCCGCGCACCCAGGACCTGGGCGCCGCATTGCCGGCCGAGGTGCAGTGGAAAGCCGACAACTACAACCATTTGATGGAGCAACCGACGCTCTTCTACGCCGTCGCACTGTCGCTGGCCATGATCGGCGCCGGTAGCGGCCTCAATCTCGCACTGGCCTGGGCG
>JASBUL010000112.1 GCA_030147945.1 Oceanococcus sp.
TGATCAACGAACTGTAGGCAATGATGGCTGCAGCGGACATCGCCTCCATCTGGTGTTTGGCTTCGCGCGTTGACGCCACAATCGCATTGAGGCGCGCCACCGGGTCTTCGATGTCCGTGGCCAACGAAGCCAGCATGGCACCCACTGCATTGCCGCCGCCTGGGTCATCCTTGGGCCGCACATTGACCGGCAGAAACGCCACCAGCGGTTTGTCTGGCAACTCCCCCATGTCCAGCAGGAAGCGACGCAGACCACCCGCGCACAGCGCCATGACGATGTCGTTCAGTGTGCCACCCGACGCTTTGCTCAAGGCTTTGAGTTCGGCCAGTTGATACTGCTGGGTCGCGAAGCGCCGGTTGCGCCCGATGCGCCCATTGAGCACTGAATTGGGCGCCTGCATGGAGTTGACCAGATCGCCGATTTCGCCGCGCGCGGTGCGGCTCAGACGCCACAACGCCTTGCCCACGTCGCGCACCGAATCAAACTGAGACACCACCGAATCCCACACCGCCGACATGTCCACGCCGGCCGCCTTGGCCGCGATTTGGCGGCGCGGCTGCGACTGGCTGTAGAACATCGGCGTGTCGCGCTCATCGGGATCACGCGCCATGCTGCGCGAAAGAATCTTCATCGCCGTGTAGCCATCGACCAGGGCGTGATGAATCTTCATGTACAGGGCCAGCCGACCGCCTTCCAGACCTTCGATCAGGTGCAACTCCCAGGGCGGGCGCGACAGATCCAGGGCGTTGCTGTGCAGACGCGAGATCAGCACCCCCAGTTCGCGTTCATCGCCAGGCGCCGGCAAGGCCGAACGACGGACGTGGTATTCGATATCGAAGTTGTCATCCTCGATCCAGCGATGCATCGGATTGAGCATGAAATTGGGCGTACGCAGCTTCAGATTCCACGGCGCCTCGACCTGAACCGAGGCCTTGATCTCGTCCATCAGCTCACGCAGATAATCCGGCCCGGCATCTTTTGGCGGCGTCAGCGGCAGCAAGCCCGCCACGTGCATTTTGATGTCGCGCGTCTCGCCGTAGAGAAACATCGCGTCCATGGGGCTCAGGCGTTTGCCGGCCATCGGTCTCCTCCCTCGTTGTTGTGTTGTGTATCGTATACGCAACACGTCCAATCGACCTTTGCATGAGCGAAATTATTGATGCGCCTGCGCCCTGGGAACTGACCGGCCGCGCGTATATCTGCGTGCTTCGCGCCGATCCCCGCACACTTGATGAACACAGCTGGGTGCCGGCCAGTCTGGCCGGAAAACGGCGCAGCGGCCTTTCGCTGATGATGTTTGTCGACTATGCCGATTCACCCGCCGGCCCCTACCATGAACTGCTGTTCATTCCCGGGCTGTATGCCTTTGAGGACGGCCGCAAGTATTTCAGTATCAGCCGCATCTTCGTGTCCACCATGGACAGCGTGGTCAACGGCCGGCGCAACTGGGGCATCCCCAAGGAACTTGCGCAATTCGATGTGCAGGACCAGGGCCATCGCACCCATGTGAGGATCAGCGCCAACGACCAGGTTTTTGCGGACCTGCGCTTTCGCGCGTTCGGGCCCACCCTGGCAGCGCCACGCGGCCTGTTACCCAAAGCCTGGCGCACGCTGGCTCAGCACTGGGATGATCAGACCTTTGTCTACCAGCCGAACGCCGGTGGTCGTGCGCGCCTGGCCAAAACCGAGCAGATGCAGTTCGATGCCAGCCAGTTCCCGGACCTGAGCGCGGCGCGCGTGCTGGCCACCGTCAACCTGCGCCAGTTCAACATGAGCTTTCCGGTCTCACAGATTCACCCACACAACACGCCACAGACATAAGTCCTGCCCGCGCCTTCTTAATCCAGGGTTTCACAAACGCTGCGCGCTTTGCCGCCATCAACCCAGACCCTGACGGTTTTGGGGTTGTAGCCATCGACGTAGTAAATCCAGTCCTCACCGGCATAGGCACCGTAACGGTTCTGCCTGGGAACGATCCGGGTCGGCTGTCCCAGCACCTTGAAAACGCGCTGCTCGGAATCACCCGCGATCACCAGCTGACCGTTGGCTCCGCGGCTGCTGCCGTTGCACTCGCGCGCATCGGCCGACGCCACGCTGAGCACACTCAGCAGCAGGATTAACCCCCATGAATGGCGCATTGCGATCCCCCTGACCAAAGACATTGAGAACTGCATCGTGCTGGAAAGTTCGCTATGACGACTATCCAAGGTTGTAAAGCCGACCTAAGCTTAAGGTCGGTCAGCCCAAGGATGAGCATGCATGCGAGTGCACCGGTCGAAAATTGATGCCTGGTTTATCGTGGTGATGGTGATCGCCGCTGTGTTTACGCTGTTGGTTACGCTACGCACCGCATCGCCAGGACCATTTACGCTGCTGGCCCTGGGCGGCGCCACTGCACTGAGCCTCTGGATCACCCTGAGCACCCGCTACACGCTCGACGAATCCTTTCTGACGGTGCGCTGCGGCCCGTTTTGCTGGCGTATTCCGCTGCAGGACATACATCGCGTCACGCCGTCGCGAAACCCGATTTCAAGCCCGGCCTTGTCGCTGGACCGGTTACGCATCGAGTACGGCGAGGCGCGCTCTGTGCTGATCTCACCGCGCCATAGCGAGCGTTTCATTCGCGAGCTCAACGCCTTGCGCCCGCAAGCGTCCACAGCGAAATCGGTTTCATCATCGTGAGCGATACGCAACGCGGTTCGTGCCTGTGCGGCGCGGTGCAGTTTGAAATCGACGGCGCATTTGACAGCTTTTACCTGTGCCATTGCTCGCGCTGTCGCAAAGACACCGGTTCGGCCCATGCCGCCAACTTGTTTGCCACCTCCGCGCAATTGCACTGGCGGCGCGGCGAGCATGAAGTCAGCCATTTCAAGCTTCAGGGCACAGCGCATAGCCGCAGCTTTTGCCGCCACTGCGGCTCGGCACTTCCCGGTCTGCACATGGACGGGGCTTTGCTGGTGGTCCCCGCGGGCAGCCTGGACAGCGAGGTGAACCAGTCGCCAACGGCGCACATCTTCCGCGCCAGCGCAGCCAACTGGGACCACGAACTGGAACAGCTTCACGCCTTCGCCGGCCTGCCCGAATAGGGCACGACAGGCACAAAAAAGCCCGCATCAGCGGGCTTTTTCTAATCTGGCGGAGAGAAAGGGATTCGAACCCTTGAGGGGCGTTCACCCCAACACGCTTTCCAGGCGTGCGCCTTAAACCGCTCGGCCATCTCTCCGGATTCACACAGCCTGGCGGCCATGCGGGCGGTGGATTCTATACGAACCCGGCCGCGGGCGCTACGACTGCTGCGGGACAACCAGCCGCGGAGGACGATCGAGACAGTCGGTCTTGGACTCACCCGACGCATCGGTGTACTGACGCGCAGCCTTGTAGTCCTGCTCCGGAATCGGCGGGATCATGTAAGCCGGGTCGCGCGGCGGCAACTCGCCGTTGTCGACACTCTGCAGATCCGGGTACTCCTGAGCATCCAGATAGGCCCCGTCGAAAGCACACTGACGTGCGCTACAGGCCATCAGCAGCATGCTGACAAGACTGATTCCTACGATACGGATCAAAGCTCTACTCCTGCCTGAATCAGGGCATTTTCCAACAGCGGATAAAATTCTTCAGCCAACGGCGTCATCGGCAAACGTATGCCTTCGGGTATACGCCCCATACGATTGAGCGCCCATTTGACCGGGATCGGATTGGGTTCAGCGAACAGATGCTGATGCAGCCCCGCCAGATCCGCATCCAGCGCCATCGCGGTTTCACGGTCGCCATCAATGGCCGCCATACACATCTGATGCATGCGCGCCGGCGCCACATTGGCGGTCACCGAAATATCACCGCGCGC
>JASBUL010000117.1 GCA_030147945.1 Oceanococcus sp.
CATGGGAAGGCGAACCAACACCAGCACCGGCCACGCCGGTCACGTTCAACTACCAGCCATCACCGGAGGCTATGGGGCCACCGGAACCAACACCGGAGCCGGGGCCGCGCCAATCAACCACATGGAGGTTGGCCGGAACTATCGAACGGCCAGACACGGGCGAAGGATT
The DNA here is from genome assembly GCA_030147945.1 of Oceanococcus sp. GTDB lineage: Bacteria > Pseudomonadota > Gammaproteobacteria > Nevskiales > Oceanococcaceae > Oceanococcus. Next base: position 170 of record JASBUL010000117.1, read on the forward strand.
CGCGATGCTCCAGTCAGCGGGAGGTTATCTCAGGTTGTCACTGGATGCCTGCGAAACGATCCCGAACAGCCCAGACATGCAATGCACGCATGACGGAAAACTAGTCCACGTTGCGACAGGACACGGCTATTTATCCGGCACAACTGTTACCGGCGTACAAGGCCGCTAAAACCGCGCAAGACATAACGCAAGCCGAAACGGGCGAAACCGCAAACCGAAACGGCCAAAGAGGCCCGCGTAGCGGGCGCTCTTGGCCGGGTCGGTGCGGCGGGCACCATCTACGCTTTTGCGCATAATCTATATTATGTTAAATGTTGTCCGAATCACACATAGAGCATGGCTTGCGATGGCGCCCCAAACCCTCTGACAGCGATTTCCCGCTCGCCAGCATGCAGCGGTCCATCCGCACTATCCCCCGCCTAACGACATCAGATATGCGTCACCACCGACTGCCATGGTATTGGTCGTGATCACTTTTTCATCGACGAATCGCTGCCAGTAGCTGGCACTGGGTTCATCCCGCACAATCCTGGGCAATGCACCGGACTGCTGATCCAGCAAACGCGACATCGTCGGCTGAAGCAAAGCGCTCCCGGGCGGGATGACCAGCGTGTGATAACAGGCTGCGGCGTCCAGTTGAACTGGATCATGCAGTACCACAGCCCCTAGTTCGCCCAGTTCACTGCGCAACACATGCTCACGTTCGAGCACCACGTCTCGCCAACCTTCGGGAATAACAAGATGCAGTACGTTCCCTGTGGATAGCACGGCGTCCATAGTCGCCAGGCAGTGGCTCACTGGATCACCCGCTGCATAGAACGCAGCGACCACGCCTCTGGGCTGGATGAGATACAGATTGCGCTCGCCGGCAGGACTGCTCAGCGCGACCGGCGCCGTATCTGCTGCCTTGTAGCGTTGTCTGCCCGCTCCGGAGTCATGCCGTCTCAGATTGGGCACATAAAGTGGCCCACCGGCTTTGGGGCCCGTGCCGGAGAGCCCTCGCCCACCAAACGGCTGCACGCCGACCACCGCACCGACCATGTCGCGATTGACATAAACATTGCCAACCTTGATGGCGGCAGCGAGATAGTCCGCGCGCCGCTGGATGCGCGTGTGTATGCCCAGCGTCAACCCGAAACCTGCGGCGTTGATCTGCTCGACCACGGCCGGCAATTCATCTGCAGCATAGCGAATCACATGCACAATCGGCCCGAACACTTCCTCCGGCAACTGTTTCATATGCTGGATTTCATAAAGCCGTGGAGCGAAAAAGTAACCCTGGCTATGCGTCGGCGCTGACTTAGCGACGTGCAGCAAACGCGCCTCTTTATCCAGACGCTGGCAATGTGCATGCAATCGTTGGCGCGCCGGCTCATCAATGAGTGGCCCCACATCGGTAGCCAGCTCCTGCGGGCTGCCAAGTTTCAGTTCATCCATGGCACCCTTGATCAATTCGATCACCCGATCTGCCGTGTCCGCCGGCAAAAACAGCACACGCAAGGCCGAGCAACGCTGACCGGCGCTATGAAAACCCGAGCGGATGACATCATCCACCAATTGCTCTGCCAGTGCTGTCGAATCGGCGATCAGGGCATTCTGCCCGCCCGTTTCAGCGACCAGTGGAATCGGCGCATCGGTGCGCTGGGCCAGCGTCCTGAACAACCAGCGCGCCGTGCGGTTGGAACCAGTGAACAGCACCGCCTGAATCCGGCAATCCGGGACCAGCACCCTGCCCGCATCAGCACCTGGCGCAATCACACACTGCACCTGGTCGGGCGGCAGGCCGCACGTCTGCATGAGCTTCAGCGCGTGCAAGGCCATCAAGCTGGTCTGCTCGGCGGGCTTGGCCAGCACCGCATTGCCGGCGGCCAGAGCCGCGGTAATCTGGCCGATGAAAATCGCCAGCGGAAAATTCCACGGGCTGATACACAGCACCACGCCATGAGGGCGCCCTGGCGGCAAGCGCTGAATTTGCGCCGCGTAATAGCGACAAAAATCGGCCGCTTCGCGCACTTCGGCCAGCCCATCGAGCAGCGTTTTGCCCGCTTCGCGTGCGCACAGGTCAATCCAGTGCGCCTGCTCGGCTTCCAGGGCATCGGCCAGGCGCAGCAGAAACGCAGCCCGGGCGGGCGCCAGCCAATCCTTGCGTTCGAAGGCGCGCTGGGCGCGCGCAAGCTTGTCCTGCATGGAGGTCGTGCTATCCCAGGCAAAGCTCCCCACACGCTGGCGGGTGTCCGCCGGACTGTAGACAGTCTGTTCTGCCCTGCCCGCGTGTTCGTGCGTGGGCAGGGCTCTGGCCGCATCATCCAAACGCTGCAATGCACAGATATCCGACACATCAAACCCACCGGAATTGTCACGCGCTGATGCGTACAACGCGCGGGGAAGCGCGATGGCCGGGTTATGCACATCAGCGCACTCGCGCAGTTTGAGCAAAGGGTCCTGAATCAGCGCCTGAACAGGAATTTTTTCATCCGCCATGTTGTTGACGAACGAGCTGTTGGCACCGTTTTCCAGCAGACGCCGAACCAGGTACGCGAGCAAGTCCTGATGCTCACCCACCGGCGCATAAACCCGGCAGGTAACGCCGCTGTCTCGCATCACCTGATGATGCAGGTCCGCACCCATGCCATGCAGGCGCTGGAACTCGTAGCCTGTACGCTGCTGATCCATGGCCAGAATCGCAGCCACCGTCCACGCATTGTGGGTGGCAAATTGCGGATACACGTGGGCACGCTGATCCAGCAGCTTGCGCGCACAGGCCTGATAGCACACGTCAGTGCTGAGCTTGCGCGTGAACACCGGGTAGCCGGCCAGGCCCTGCACCTGAGCGCGCTTGATCTCGGTGTCCCAATACGCGCCCTTGACCAGCCTGACCATGATGCGCTGACCGGCCCCGCGGGCCTGTGTAGCCAACCAGTCGATGACCAGCGGCGCACGTTTCTGATAGGCCTGAACGGCCACCCCAAAACCATCCCAGCCGCGTAATGCCGGCTCGCGCAGAACGGCCTGGATGACCTGCAAGGACAGATCAAGACGTGCGGCCTCCTCGGCATCCAACGTAAGACCGATGTTGTAACGGCGGGCCTGCACGCACAGATCCAGCAATGTCGGCACCAACTCGTGCAGCACACGCTCACGCTGGGCCGCCTCAAAACGCGGATGAAGTGCGGAAAGCTTGACTGAAATACCGGCCGCCTGATCGGGATGTCCGCTGGTGTTGCGCTGTCCGATTGCATCAATGGCCTGGCGATAACGGTGCGTATAGGTAGCCGCTGTCGAAGCGCAGCGCGCACCCTCACCCAGCATGTCGTAGGAATACAACTCGCCTGGGCTTGCCGTTTTTTCGGCGCGCGCCAGGGCTTGCTCGATCGTGCAGCCCATCACGAACAGGTTGCCGATCATCGCCATGGCCTGCCGTATCGCGCGGCGCAGTACGGGCTGGCCCAAGCGCCCAAGCATTCGCGCGACAACACCGTGCAGCGCTTGGCGTTCGACGTCGCCGTAGCGCAGCACTTTGCCGCTGATCAGCAGCGCCCAGGTGGTCGCATTGACGAATACCGCATGGCTGCGGCCGCGATGCGCGGCCCAGTTCGTGTCCTGCAGCTTGTCGCGGATCAGGGCATCCATGCTTGTCACGTCGGGCACCCGCAACAAGGCTTCGGCCAGACACATCAAGGCAACACCCTCTTCGCTTGATAACGAATATTCGTGCAACAGCGCCTCAACGCCACCGCGTTGGTGCAGCGTGGCGCGAACCTGCTCGACCAGCCTGCGCGCATATTCGCGTGCCTGCTGGCGAGCGCCCGCTCCCAGATCAGCCAGCGTCAACAGCGGCGCCAAGGCGGCTTCATCAGCCTGAAGCCAGTGCTGGCGCATGGCTCGGAGCAGCGGATCATCAGCGGATGACAGCGGTGGCGTCCAGGGCATATGCATCACTCGTTGGTCATGCACCGCATGGTAAAAAGCCAGACAAAAAATAGTGTGGCCTTTTACACGCTTATTCAGAATAATAAACTGTGATTTTGATTTTTATAGGTGTTTTATGCCGCCCCGTGCGCCAGATCGTATCGACCGCCTGATTCTCAAGGAACTGCAGAGCGACGGGCGCCTTGCCAATGTGGAACTTGCCCGACGCGTCAATCTCAGCCCCAGCCCCTGTCTGGAGCGCGTCAAGCGCCTGGAAAGCGAAGGCTATATTGCCCGCTATCAAGCCCATCTGGATGCGCAGCGCCTCAACTACGGAACCACGCTGTTCGTGGAAATCACCCTGGATCGCACCACCAGCGAAGTGTTTGCACACTTTCGCGATGCGCTGGTTGATCTGCCGGAAGTCGCCGAATGCCACATGGTCGCGGGTGGATTTGATTATCTGGTCAAACTGCGCATGTCGGGCATGGATGACTACCGCCGCGTGCTGGGTCGCCTGGTTGATCTACCCGGCGTTGCGCAAACGCACACCTATACCGTGATCGAGCAGGTCAAGGACGATCTCGGCCTGCCGTTGTAGCGCGCCGTTACTTGAGCGCCTGACAGATGACCACCCGTCCGGGCGCTGTGCTGTGTTTGTTCAGCACATCCTGAACACGGCGCGCCTTGTAGTCGAAACTCCACAACCCGTGCAGGCAAGCTGGCAGCGTGTCATGCAACACAGGCTCATCAACCTGATCTCCGCAAAGCACCAGGTAGTCACCTTTCTGCGCATTGACCAGATTGCGATCGATCTTGGGGCGCGTGCGCCCTGGAGCACCCAACTGGCTCATGCGCTCGGTGGTGACGAGATATCCCCCGCCCCCGCCGTCGATATCCCGGGTCAGCGTCAACACACGGCGCTGGCGGACCAGAAACGCTCGCATGGCCCCGACCCAGGCCAGTTCAAAACTGTTGCCGTGTCGACGCAGCGCCACGATACGCGCGCCCGGCGTGTTGAGTTCTCGCTGGGCGCGCCCATGTGCACTGAGAAAGGCGGCAGTGAGGTCTTCACCGCGCGCAACCTGGGCCTGCACCGCAGCGAGCAACAACGCGGCGGCCCCGCCAGGCGTCGCCACCACATCCTGGGCCAAGGCCCACAAGCCCACCTCTGGCGCCTGGATGTCATGCAAGCCAGCGCTGGACTTCGCACCGAAGCCCAGCGCCAGACTGCGCCATTTCCCGGGGAAAGCCCCCACGCCAGACTCAGCCGGCTTTGGCTTCGATACGGCGCGCGTGCAGGACCGGCTCGGTGTAGCCGCTGGGCTGCTCGCAACCCTTGAAGACCAGGTCGCAAGCCGCCTGGAAAGCCACAGACTGATCGAAGTTCGGCGCCATGTTGCGGTACAGCGGATCACCGCTGTTCTGACGGTCGACCACTTCAGCCATACGCTTGAGCGTTTCCATGACCTGCTCCTGCGTGCAGATCCCGTGACGCAGCCAGTTGGCGATATGCTGGCTGGAGATACGCAGGGTCGCGCGGTCTTCCATCAGGCCCACGTCATGGATGTCCGGAACCTTGGAGCAGCCCACACCCTGATCAATCCAGCGCACCACGTAACCGAGGATGCCCTGTGCGTTGTTGTCCAGCTCCTGCTGGATCTGCTCGGCAGTGAGGCTGGCCGGGTCCGTCAGCAGCGGAATGGTGAGGATATCTTCCAGCTTGGCACGGGCCCGCTTGGCCAGTTCCTGCTGACGCGCCAGCACATCGATCTGGTGGTAGTGGATAGCATGCAGGGTTGCCGCGGTCGGCGACGGAACCCAGGCACAGTTGGCGCCGGCCAGCGGGTGATTCTGCTTGGTCGCCAGCATTTCGGCCATTTCGTCCGGTTTGGCCCACATGCCCTTACCGATCTGCGCCCGGCCGTTGAAACCGCAGGCCAGACCGATATCAACGTTCCAGTCCTCATAGGCTGTCAGCCAGGGCTGCGACTTCATGTCACCCTTGGGCAGCAGCGGACCGGCTTCCATGGAGGTATGAATTTCATCACCGGTGCGATCCAGGAAGCCGGTGTTGATGAAGATCACGCGCTCGCGTGCTTCAAAAATGCAGGCCTTCAGATTGACCGTGGTCCGGCGTTCCTCGTCCATGATGCCGACCTTGAGGGTGTTGCGCGCCAGCCCGAGCAGATCTTCAACCCGGTTGAACAACTCGCAGGTCAGTGCCACTTCCTCGGGGCCGTGCATCTTGGGTTTAACGATGTACACGCTGCCGCTACGCGAGTTGCGCGGGCCGCTGGT
>JASBUL010000012.1 GCA_030147945.1 Oceanococcus sp.
AATCAGGCGGTCATAGAGCACCACGTCAGCCAGTTGCATGAGGCGATGCGCACGCAGGGTCAACAGATCCGGATCACCCGGGCCAACCCCGACCAGAAACACCTCGCCCTGCGGCATATCGGCATCCTGAGCCTGACGCAGACTGTCATCGAGCATGGCCCGGGCACTGTCCAGATCCCCGGAAACCGCCCGCTGTGCGACCGGGCCGTCAAACACTCTCTCCCAGAACCGCAAGCGCGACCGGGGTTCCGGCAAGGTCTGCATCACGCGCTCACGGATCGCACCGCTGAGCGCGGCCAGACGGCCGTAACCTGAAGGCAGCGACTTTTCGATCTGATCGCGCAATCGGCGCGCCAGTACCGGGGCCGTGCCTCCGCTGGACAAAGCCACCACCACAGGGGACCGGTCCACAATCGAGGGCATGATCGCGGTCGAGGATTGGGCGTCGTCCACAACATTGACTGGCACACCACGCGCCTGAGCCACACTTGCGACCTGCCGGTTAACCTGGGCTTGATCGGTGGCCGCGATGACCAAGGTAGGCTGACCGAAATCCGCTGCATCGAAGGCCTGCGCGGCCCAGCTCAGGCGACCCTCGCGGTGCTGCTCGGCCAGTTCGGCACACAGCTGCGGGGCCATGACACGAATACGCGCCTGCCCCTTGTGCAGCAGACGAACCTTGCGCGCGGCGATTTCGCCACCGCCAACAACCAGCACGTCGCGCGAGACCAGCCGCATGAACACCGGGAAAAATTCCAAGACAACCGACCTTTACCTGCTCCATGAGGCCCCCATTATCGCAAGCTGTCAGCGGCATCACGAGCGATCCGGCCGCACTCGCAGTACACTGCCCAGGATGACAACACCAACCTGCGCATGAAGCTCCGTCAGCTGATCTACATCCGCGAAGTGGCACGCTGCAATCTCAACATCACCACCGCAGCCGAACGCCTGTTCACATCGCAACCCGGAATCTCCAAGCAAATCAAACAGCTGGAGGATGAGCTGGGGGTCGATATCTTCGCCCGCAACGGCAAACATCTGGCCAACATCACGCCTGCTGGCCAGCGCATCCTGGAAATCGCCGAGCGCGTGCTGGGCGACACCGAAAATATCCAGCGCGTGGCCGAGGAATACCGAGCGGCAGACCGTGGCAATCTGAGCATCGCCACCACCCACACGCAGGCGCGCTACGCGCTGCCCGGCGTGGTCAAGCAATTCAAGGCTCGCTATCCCGACGTGGCCTTGCACCTGCATCAGGGCTCCCCGCCACAGATCGCCCGGCTTGCGGCCAATGGTGAAGCCGATTTCGCCATCGCCACCGAAGCCATGGAGCACTTCGACGAGCTGGTGATGCTGCCCTGCTACCACTGGAATCGCTGCATTCTGGTGCCACCGCACCATCCGCTTACCCATGGCAGCAGCGTCGGGCTGGCTGATCTGGCGCGTCACCCGATCGTGACCTACACCTTCGGCTTCACCGGACGCTCAAAACTCGATCAGGCTTTTTCTGCCCGCGGCCTCAAACCCAACGTGGTGCTGACCGCCGTGGATGCGGATGTGATCAAGACCTATGTGCGCCTGGGGCTGGGTATCGGAATCGTGGCCAACATGGCGTACGACGAAGAGCTCGACAAGGATCTGGTGCGCATAGACGCCTCCCATCTGTTCAGCCAGAGCACCACCCATATCGGCTTTCGCCGTGGTTTGTTCCTGCGCGCCTACATGTACGATTTCATGCACACTTTCGCCCCTCATCTGGGGCGGGCACACATCGACGAGATCGCCGCCATCGCAGATCCTGCAGCACGTCGTCAGCGTTGCGCTTCGCTGATGGATGCGTTGCCACAAGTTTGAACACGGGTCAGCGCGCGCTCAATAGCAAAATTCGTTATATCAATACTCGATTTAACGTCTTTATGGCATAAGCCGTCACTGGTATCCTTCGCGCCCCACACCCCAGCAATGGCTTCCAACCCGGGGTGTGCGACGGACCGCCATGTACAAGTATTCCGAACTCGATCAAACCCTGGTCAACGAACGCGTCGAGCAGTTTCGCGACCAGACCCGCCGCTTTCTGGACGGTGAGCTGAGCGAAGCTCAGTACCTCCCGTTGCGCCTGCAAAATGGGCTGTATATTCAGCGCTTTGCGCCAATGCTGCGGATCGCCATCCCCTACGGCACGCTGTCGTCTAACCAGCTGCGCAAGCTCGGTGATATCGCCCAGCGCTACGACAAGGGTTATGGCCATTTCACCACCCGCACCAACCTGCAGCTGAACTGGCCCAAGCTGGAAGAGGTCCCCGAGATTCTGGCCGAGCTGGCCACGGTGCAGATGCATGCCATCCAAACCAGCGGCAACTGCATCCGCAATACCACCACCGATGCGCTGGCCGGTGTCGCCGCCGACGAGATTGAAGATCCGCGTCCGTGGTGCGAGATCATTCGTCAATGGTCGACCTTCCACCCCGAATTCGCATTCTTGCCGCGCAAGTTCAAGATCGCCGTGTCGTCCACGGCCAAGGACCGTGCAGCGACCCGGGTTCACGACATCGGCCTGCATCTGCGCCATGACGCCCAGGGTGAGCCCTGCTTCGATGTCATCGTCGGCGGCGGGCTCGGGCGCACGCCGATTATCGGCGAGCTGATCCGCGAAGCGCTGCCCTGGCCGCACATGCTGTCCTATCTGGAAGCCGTGCTGCGCGTCTACAACCGCCTCGGCCGGCGCGACAACAAATACAAGGCGCGCATCAAGATCCTGGTCAAGGAGACCGGCGCCGAGCGCTTTGCTGAACTGGTCGAGCAGGAATGGGCATACCTGAAAGATGGTGACCTGACCCTCAACCAGGCCCAGCGGGACGAGGCCATCAGCTGGTTCCCGCTGCCCCGCTACAGCACTGACGTCGACAGTGCCGCGCTGGAACAGGCCAAGCAGGAGGACGCCCGCTTCGCGCTGTGGTGCCGCAACAATCTGCGCGCGCACAAGCAGCCTGGTTATCAGGCCGTGATCATTTCGCTCAAAGCCCCCGGCGAAGTACCCGGCGACTGCTCATCCGAACAGATGGCGGCGGTGGCTGATCTGGCGGATGCACACAGCTTTGGCGAAATTCGTGTCATGCACGAGCAAAATCTGGTGCTTACCGATGTGCGCGAAGATGCTTTGTACGAGGTCTGGAAACGCCTCGATGCGCTCGATCTGGCCACCCCCAACATCGACAAGGTCACCGACCTGATCTGTTGCCCCGGGCTGGATTTCTGCGCCCTGGCCAATGCCGGCTCCATCGGCGTGGCGCTGGAACTCAACGAACGCTTCGAAACGCTGGACGAGCTGTACGATTTCCGCGATCTGCGCCTCAACATGTCCGGCTGCATGAATGGCTGCGGACATCACAGCGTCGGCAATATCGGCGTTCTTGGCGTGGATAAGAAGGGCGAAGAGTGGTACCAGCTGACCCTGGGTGGTTCCTCACGCAATGATGCACGCCTTGGCGATCGCCTTGGCGCAGCCGTGTCGCGCGACGGCGTGGTCGACGCGGTGATGAAAATTCTCGAGGTCTACGTCGATCAGCGCCAGGGCGAAGAGAATTTCATGGACACCTATCTGCGTGTCGGCCTGCAACCGTTCAAGGAGGCCGTGTATGCCTGATGTACTGAACCCGGACGGCCGCATCAGCAATGATCCGTGGCTTACGCTCGACGACGACCAGAGCGTCCCTTCAGCCACGCCTGTGATCGTCAGTCTGGCCCGCTGGCAAGCGCAGCGCGACGCCCTGCTGGGGCAGGCCGAGGCTGTCGGTGTTCTGATCGAAAACACCGAAAATCTTGATGCCTTGCCGCGCGACACCTTCGACGGCGCCGGCCTGATTGCCTTGCAATTCCCGGCGTTCACCGACGGTCGGGCCTACAGCCAGGCCCGTGTGTTGCGCGAGCGCCTGGGCTACAGCGGCACGCTGCGCGCCTGTGGCGAGGTCTTGCATGATCAGCTGTTCTACATGCTGCGCTGTGGCTTCGACAGTTTCGAGATGCCGGCCAATCTGAAACCCGAGCAGGTCGAGCACGTGTTGCGGACATTCAGCGTGGCCTACCAGCCCACGGCCAGCGGCCCCCGCCTGCAACGCGCCGGCTCGCTCGGCTAGAACATGCGCCCGCCACCCCGCTCCGCCACCACGGCCATTGTTCTGGCCGGAGGGCGCGGTCAGCGTCTGGGTGGGCGTGACAAGGCGCGACTGCGCTATCGCGGACACACGCTGATTGCGCGACTGGTGCGACAGTTACACCAGGCCGCGCGACACATCGTTGTGGTGCGCGCGCGACCACGTGACAGTCTGCGCCTGCCCGCCGGCTGTATGCGCGCCTGGGATCAGCAGGGTTCACAAGGCCCGCTGTCCGGGATGGCCGCCGGAATGGCCCGCGCACCTGGCCAGTGGTGCCTGTGCGTTCCGGTTGACTGCGTCGCCCTGCCAGACAATTTGCTGGCGCAGTTGGCCCGCGGGTCGCATCATGGTGGCTATGCCCAACATCGCGACGATCACTACTATCTGCACAATCTTGTGCCGCGCCATCAACGTCAGGCCCTGGCACGCTTTCGCCATAGCGGCGGGCGATCGGCGGCCAACGCCTGTCGCAGCTTGCAGCTAACCCCGGTAAACATGGCGGGTGCCGACAGCATATGGAGCATCAACACACCCGAGGAACGACGCCGTCTGCTACGGCGACGCGCGCTGCATCGCCGGTGCTGACCGACAGCTTCGGCCGCGGCCATCGCAAGCTGCGCATCTCGATCACCGATCGGTGCAACTTTCGCTGCCCATATTGCATGCCGGAAAAACCACGCTGGATGCCGGCCAAGGCCTTGATGTCGCGCGACGAAATCATCGCCATGGCAAAGGTCTTCGTCGCCGAGCTGGGCATCACCAAACTGCGTATCACCGGTGGTGAGCCGCTGCTGCGCCGCGATGTCGTGGACATCATTGCCGGCCTGAACGAACTGCGCAGCCTGGGCCTGAAGCGTCTCTCCATGACCAGCAACGCCGCACAGCTGGCACGCCACGCCACGGCTCTGCGCTCAGCCGGCCTGCAGGACATCAACATCTCGCTGGACTCGCTCAGCCCGGCACAATTTCAGCGCCTCAGTCGCGGTCGCTACGGCCCGGCCGATGTTATCGCCGGGATTGACGCAGCACGCGAGGCCGGGCTGGCGGTCAAACTCAACGGGGTGATTATTCGCGGCTACAACGATGACCAGATTCTGCCCCTGCTGAACTTTGCGCAGACACACGATGTGGAGCTGCGCTTCATCGAGTTCATGCCGCTGGACGACGAGGCGCTATGGAGTCGCGAGCGGGTGTTCAGCGCCGACGACATCCTCAACACCATCCGCCAGACCCAGAGCCTGGAGCATCTGCCGGAGGACGGCGCACCGGCGCGACGTTATCGCCTGCAAAGCGGGCAGCAGTTCGGCATCATCGCCACCGTGACGCAGCCGTTCTGCACCCGCTGCGACCGCCTGAGGATCACCGCAGATGGACGTCTTTACACCTGCCTGTTCGGGCGCGAGGGCACTCTGCTGCGCGGGCTGCACGGCGACACTCTGCAGAGCGCGATTCACGATGCGCTAGCGCGCAAGCCCGCCGGTTATATCGCTCAGCCCGGCTACGCCGAGCGCGAGGTGCGCATGTATCACCTCGGTGGTTGAGCTCTGCAGCGGTATAAGCATCCTCTTTTGTTGAGAATTACTATCATTTGCGTTACAGTTATCAATATTGTTTGCTTATGAGCTGTACAACGCCCCATGTCTGCCCCGCTTGCATGCACCGCACTGCGATACCTGACCGCTGCCCTGCTGGCCGCGTGGGCGGGGGTGTGGCAGAGCCCATACGACGGTGTCACGCGCGCTGAGCCGGTCACGCCACACGCAGCCAGCCAGGCTGACACGGCCAGCAACGCAAGCCCCGACCTGAACCGCATCCATACCAGGCTTGGGCCCAAAATCCGACGACGCGCGTTCAGCCCCGCGAGCGCGAACAACCAGAGCCGCCTAAGCCCCGCTGACGACTCACAGACGCTTGGGCCAGCGTCGCGCCGACCCGTGCTGCAGCCTGCCATGCAGGTGCCACGCAAGCGGACAAGACCATGGCACGACATGCAACCGGCTCACCGATGCTGTCGTGACCCCAGCAGAGCACCACCACGCGGGACCTTCCGCATCTGATCCCTCCGGTGCGCCTTGCGCACCACACCGACCAGCGCGTTCAACGGCCTGCTGCGCTTCGCCGCGGCGGCATGCCCGTGCGCGCCCCCTGGATAGCCGACGCCTGTCTCACGCCATGCGTACGGACTCCTCTTTTGCCACGGATAGCCCAATGAAAACACCAAAAATCCTGTCATGGACGATGACGGTCAGCGCGTGCGTCGCCGCAATCGCCAGCCCTATGGCCACAGCCCAGAATGCAGCAACGCACGCTGCCCCGATCGATGTCGCCGCCGTGCAGTTCGATGAAATCGTCGTCACTGCCTCCGGCTTCGAACAGAAAATCGTCGATGCACCGGCCAGCATCTCGGTCATCACGCGCGAAGATCTGATCAAACGCCCTTACATGACCCTGATTGATGCCGTGCGTGATCTGGAAGGTGTGGATGTGGGTGAAACCTCAGACAAAACCGGCCAGAAGACCATCAGCATCCGCGGCATGGGCTCGGATTACACCCTGATCCTGATCAACGGACGACGCCAGAACAACCATGGCGACATCTACCCGAACAACTTTGGCGGCAATCAGTTCAATCACATACCCCCGCTGGACATGGTCGAGCGCATTGAAGTGATCCGCGGCCCCGCCTCCACCCTGTATGGCGCCGACGCACTGGGCGGTGTGATCAACATCATCACCCGTAAAGTGACCGAGCGTTGGACCGGCTCGGCAACGCTGTCCCACAATGTCCAGGAGAATGACGATTTCGGCACCGACAGCACCTTTGATTTCGCCGCCACCGGCCCACTGATCAAGGACAAGCTGGGCCTGGGCGTGCGCGGATCGTGGTACCAGCGCGATGCCTCCACACCGGAATACGAAGCCATTTATGACCCTGCCGGTGAGCGCCATGAGCGCGCGCTGGGCTTTGGTCGTGGCGGCAAGACGGTGGACAACACCAATCAGTCGCTGGGCCTGAGTCTAAGCTGGGTGCCGGCCGCCAATCAGAGCGTGATCTTCGACATCGACCGCTCGGAGCAGGACTACGACAACGCGCCCTACACCAACAATCTGGGCAGCGTGTCCTATCCGCTGGGGACTGTCGACAGCATTGATACCGTGTGGCAGGAGCGCGGCGGCGTGGTGGCGCCACGCGTCGGCTACGGCGCCGAACAAACCTTCACCCGCGATCAATGGTCGCTGACACATCAAGGTGATTGGGACTTCGGCCGCAGCCTGCTGTCGCTGGCCTGCATTGAAACCAACAACGATGGCCGCACCCTGCCCTTCTCGGTGACAGAGCGTGAACGCCTGACCGAGATGTACCGCGCCACCGGGGAGTTCGCCGGCCTGGATGAGGATGCCCGGCGCGCCCTGGCCGAAGCCGAATTTCTGCCCCGCCCCAAGCGCACGATGCAAAGCAACCAGTACACCCTGGACGGCAAGATCGACATGCCGTTTGAAGGTTTTGTCGGCAGCCACCACGTCATCACCGGTTTTCAGGTCATCGATGGTGAACTCGAAGACGGTGTTTTCGGCATGGAATCCGGTGGTTATGGCAATGGCACGGTGCAGGAACACCGCATGTGGTCAGTTTTCGCCGAAGACAACTGGACCCCGATCGACGCCCTGACCCTGACCCTGGGCCTGCGTCACGACGATCACAATCTGTTCGGTGGCCATCTCAGCCCGCGTGCCTATGCGGTTTACGATTTCAGTTCCAGCCTGGTGCTTAAAGGTGGTGTCAGCACGGGCTACAAAACACCCAAGACCACCGATCTGTATGACGGCATCACTGGCTTTGGCGGCCAGGGCACCTCGCCATGGGCAGGCAACCCGGATCTGGAGCCGGAAACCAGCGTAAACAGTGAAATCGCCCTGTACTGGAATTCCGCTGACGGCAACCACAACGCCAACATCACGCTTTTCCAGAATGATTTCGAGGACAAGATTGAACGCGCAGAAGTCAGCCAGAGTTGCACCGAAACCGGCGGCGCACGCCCCTGTGTGAACCTGGGCGATTACTACTCGGTGATCGGGGTGGGCAGCGTCAATCAGTACATCAACATCGACAAGGCACAAATCCAGGGCCTGGAGCTGGCGGGCAAGCTTCGCCTGGCCGCACCATTGTCGCTGCGAGCCAACTACACCTACACCGACAGCGAGCGCAAAAGCGGTGACGACGCCGGCCTCCCGCTGACCCAGGCGGCCAAGCACATGTATAACGCGACCCTGGACTGGACGGTGAGCGGCCAGCTGAGCCTGCAACTGATCGGCGAAGTGCGCTCCAAGCGTTACCGTGGCAGCGAAGATGCAAACGGCAATCCGCAGTACTACAAGAGCTACGAGATTCTACACCTGGCCGGCCAGTACCGTTTCAATCCCAATCTGTTCGTCGCCGCGCGCATCAACAATCTGCTTGACGAAGATCTGACCTCGTTCAGAACCACCTTTGATGATCTGGGCGATGGCAGCTTTGAGCCGGTCTACCTGGACGACTACAACAACAAAGACAAAGCGCGCAATCTGTGGCTGAGAGTGAATGTCAGCTTCTAAACCGCTCAACGCCACATCATCCGCCCGTCGCGACACCATGAACGGTGCTCGCGGCGGGCTTTCGCGTGGGCACTGGATGGCGCTGATGCGCCAGTGGCACTGGATCAGTTCGGCACTGTGCCTGATCGGCATGTTGTTGTTCAGCCTTACCGGCATCACCCTGAATCACGCCTCGCAGATCCCGGCCACACCTGTGGTTACCACGCTGACCGGGACGTTGCCTCAACGTGAGCTGGACAACCTGCGCAGTGCCGCCGACCACGCTGCAGCATTACCGCTCAGGGTGCGCGACTGGCTGCGCCGGGAATGGTCGCTGTCACTCGGACCCTATGAAGCGGAATGGCTGGATGATGAGGTCTATCTGAGCCTGCCACGCCCTGGCGGCGATGCTTGGCTCAGCATTGCCCTGGATGATGGTTTCATCGAATACGAGCGTACCGACCGCGGTTGGGTGTCGTACTTCAATGACTTGCACAAAGGGCGCCATGCCGGTCCGGTGTGGAGCTGGTTTATCGACATTTTTGCCGTGGCCTGCCTGATTTTCTGCATCACCGGACTGGTTCTGCTGCACATGCATGCTGCCCAACGCCGTTCCACCTGGCCCTTGGTCGGACTCGGCCTTGTTGTGCCGGCGGTGCTGGCACTGCTTTTTATTCACTGAGTTGAAACACGGAGGTTCATCATGCGTTTTGCCCCCTGGGGACTCCTGCTGTGTCTGAGCTGGGCCTTGCCCGCCCAGGCGACAACGCTCGATCTGAGCATTGAAATCCCGCGTCTGGACGTCGCGCAATATCACCGCCCGTACGTGGCCGCCTGGATCGAGAACGACAGCCGCAAGGTCGCGGCCAATCTGCTGGTCTGGTACCAGCAAGACCGTCCTGGCGAGGCCGACGGCGCGGAAAAAGGCAGCAAGTGGCTGCCTGACCTGCGCCAGTGGTGGCGCCGCAGTGGGCGTGCCTTGGCCATGCCGATCGACGGCATTAGCGCCGCAACCCGCCCGGTCGGCGTGCATAGCGTGAGCGTTCAACTCGGCCACGCCGATCTGGCGCTCGAGCCTGGAGCGTACAAGTTGCGCGTTGAAGCGGCACGCGAGGAAGGCGGACGTGAGCTGATCGATATCCCGTTCAGCTGGCCGATCAACGCCCCCCAGACCATCAATGCACAAGGCCACAGTGAACTGGGCGCCATCAGCCTGACGTTCGCCCCGTGATATCCAACTCCAAGGAATCCCTCATGAAACTCATTTCTGCCGCCGTAGTCAGCGCTGCGCTGCTGACCCCGCTGAATGCCTTGGCCCACGACACCTGGCTGCTGCCGTCCAAGACGGTGCTCGCCAGCGGCCAGTGGGTCACCGTGGATGCCGCCGCATCCACCCTGCCGTTCATCAAGGATCACGCGCCGCTGCGTCTCAACGACGATAACCTGCGCATCACCGCCCCCGACGGCAGCGCGGTCGAGGCGCAAAACCTCGCCATCGGCAAATTGCGCAGCACCTTTGACCTGCAACTCACCCAGGAAGGCACTTACAAAATCGCCGTGCTCTTCGACGCCATCATGGCCAGTTGGGAAGATGGCGATCAGCGCCATCGCTGGCCACCGCGCGGCGGCAGCTTCAGCGCCGAGGGCTTTGCCAAGGCGGTGCCCAAAAAGGCCAAGAATCTGCGAGTGACGCAGATGATCCGGCGCATGGAGACTTATGTCACCGCAGGCCAGCCCGACGCAGGCGCACTCAAGCCCCAAGGCAAGGGGCTCGAACTGGTGCCGGTCACGCCATTCAATGATTTGTACAGCGACGAATCAGCCACCTTCCAGTTGCTGCTCGATGGCAAGCCGGCCGCCAATCAGGCTGTTGAGGTGATCGCCGACGGAGTGCGTTACAGAACGGCCGTGAACGAAATCGCGCTCACCACCGATAAAGATGGCCGCTTCAGCATCACCTGGCCCGGCCCTGGCATGTACTGGCTGAAAACCAGCCTGCGCGATGACAAAGCCACAAAACCGGCAACCGAGCGCAACCTCAGCTTCACCGGCATTCTGGAAGTGCTGTCGCCGTAGCTGACCATCCGCTGATGCCTGCCCCCACCACCTACAGACTGATAACCGCCGCACTGCTGGGCGTGGCCGGCCTGTTGTGGTGGTGGCAACCAGCGCCACTGATCTGGACTCAACCCGATGCCCAACGCCTGCTCGGCATCGGGTTGTTGCTGACCGTGTATCTGTTGCTGTGCGCGTGGTGGCTGAAACCACAGCAGCGTGCCCACGCAGCGGGCGCCGCCGACATCAGTGTGGTTTATGCCAGCCAAAGCGGCACCGCTCAGAACATCGCACGACAAACCGCTGATGCTTTGCGCAGCGCGGATTGTGCGGTTCACACCATGGCGCTGGAGCATTTCAGACCGGAGTTGAGCCACAACTGCCCGCACTGGTTGTTCGTGGTCAGCACAACGGGTGAAGGCGACCCGCCGGATCATGCTCTGGCGTTCGCCCGCGCAAGCCTGCAAAGCCCGGCGGCACTGGCCGGCTTGCGCTACGCGGTCCTCGCGCTGGGTGATCGCAGTTATCCGCATTTCTGCGCCTTCGGTCGCAAGCTGGACAACTGGCTGCGTGAAAGCCAGGCCAGCCCCCTGTTTCCCTGCATCGAGGCCGACGATGCCAATCCCGCCACACTCAAGCATTGGCAGGAGTCACTGCGCGTAAGCTTCGCCCGCCGCGCGCTGAGTTGGCAGGAATCCGACTATGCCGACTGGATGCTGAGCGAGCGCGAGCACCTGAACCCTGGCAGCCCCGGCGGCGCCATTTTTCGCCTGTGCCTGACACCAACGGATCCCACCGCGCTGAGCTGGGAGGCTGGCGACATTGCCGAAATTCAGGTGCCCGACGGGCGTTCTGGCCAGGCCCACAAGCGCGAGTACTCGATTGCCTCGATTGCCCAGGACGGACGCCTGGAACTGCTGGTACGCCGGATGTTTCACCCCGATGGCCGACCCGGCCTGGGCTCGCAGCACCTGACCGAACAGCTTGAGCCCGGCCAGCCACTGCGCCTGCGCATCCGCAGCAACAGCAATTTCCACCCGCCCCCTGACCATGCGCCCCTGATTCTGATCGGCAATGGGACCGGTCTTGCCGGTCTGCGCGCACATCTGCATGCCCGTCAGCACAAAGGCCTCGGGCGCAACTGGCTGTTGTTTGGCGAACGCAGTCGCCAGCACGACGGCTTGCTCGGCGATGAGTTGGAGCAGGCTCAGCGCAATGGCGCGCTGCAGCGTCTGGACCGCACCTATTCACGTGAAGGCGAGACGCTGCGTTATGTTCAGGATGCTGTGCTGGCGGCCGCCGACAGCGTGCGTACGTGGGTGGCCGAAGGCGCCTGCATCTACGTCTGTGGCAGCAGTCACGGCATGGCACCGGGGGTCAGCGCGGCCCTGGTCGAAATCCTCGGCCAGACTGCCGTGGACCGCCTGCGCAGTGAAGGCCGCTACCGCAGCGACGTCTACTAGCCCAGCAGATCCCCGGTCCGGTTTACAATCGGCGCATGAGGATTAGCCTGATACCTTACGGCCCACTGGTGGGCGTGCTGGGCGAACCACCGCTCGATCTGGAACTGGAAGCGAGCGACGCGCAAGCCCTGCTGGCCGAACTGCACCAGCGTTTCCCCGCACTCGAACCCTGGACGCAGCGTATTGCCTGCGCCTGTGGTGACAGCCTGCTCGGCCCGCACAGCGCGATTCATGACGGCGACGAGATCGCTCTGATCCCGCCGGTCAGTGGAGGCTGACATGCATCTGACCCACAACGCGATCGCCCTGGAACCGCTGCTCGCCAGCACCAGCAACGCCTGCGGCGCCTCGCTGCTGTTCACCGGCACGGTGCGCGAGCACAACGAAGGTCGCCCGGTCAACGGCATGCGCTACACCGCACACGAACCATTGGCCGAAAAAGCGCTGGCCGAAATCTGCCGGGAAGCCGAACAACAGTTCGCGGTGGCTGCGTGCCACATCGTGCACCGTCTGGGCGAGCTGCGCCTGGGTGATATCAGCGTGGCCATTGTGGTGCATTCGGCTCACCGCGCCGCCGCCTACGAGGCATCACGCTTTGCCATCGAGGCGCTCAAGGCGCGGGTTCCGATCTTCAAGCAGGAGTTTTACACCGACGGCGACGCCCGTTATCTGGATGGCCAGACCCTGGACGCCGCCCTGTAAATCTCAGGCCGACGTGGATGGTGTTTTCGGTGTCCAGTTCATGGCGCGGGTCTTCAACTCCCCGAACTTGTCGGACACCGATTCCAGCTTCTGCTCCCACTCCGGATTGGGTTGCTGATCACGGGTGACACTGAAGTACACCTGCATCAAGGCGGTCATGCCGAAGGGTTCGATCACGGCCTGCTTCACGCCCCAGGCGAAAACCACGGCGATGACGAAGGTCAGCGGCCCGGCGCTGCCCGGGAACAGGGCCACCAGCCCGGCCACCGGCGCCAGGATCAGCATGAACACCAGCAAGGTCAGGCCCCAGATCACGATCGACAAGACCGCGGCATTGCGCAGAAACGTGGTGTAGTTCTGGGCATACAGCACCAGGGCCGTGCGCGCTGAAGCCCACGGGTTGCCAGAACGCGTGCGGATGTTGTGCGCCAGGATGACTTCATCCAGATAGGTCAGCGACAGCTCGATAACCTTGTTGAGAAACTTCACCAGACCCTCAAGCCCCGGAATCGGCAGGATCGCCGCAATGGTGAAGAACACCCGGTTGAACGACTTGAGCACACCCTTGATGAGCTGATCGACGCCAAACAGCACCGAGGATTCGGTGAAGCGCTCGCGCACCGCCGCCTGGGCGTACTCGATCTGACCTTTGCCCTGCGGGATCTCGCCACCGTCCATGACCTCAACCAGCACCGTAATGTGCCCGGCCTTGACCATGTAGAGCAGATACTCACGCAGGAAATACATCGCCGCACTGGCCAGCCCGAAACCGAACAGGCCGCCGTAGGTGCCGCCGGTGGCCGCATCACCGAAGATGCTGCCCGCGCCATAACCCATGCCGGCGCCCACGCCGGTGATGAGCACGAATGCCAACGTTATGCCGAAATAGATAAGAAAGCGGAAAACCAGAAACGGCGCGGTCTTGCCGAGCAGGCTGATCACGCCGCCGATCTGAAAATCTTTCATGACTGAACTCCATGCAGTGCCCCGATAGCCACAGCATATAAGTCACGACACAAGGCGACTGTGACGGTGCTCTCAGTCACATCGCTCAGTTCAGCCAGTACACGTATTCATCATCGGCGCTCTCGGCATCCAGCAGGGTCTTGTCGATCTGCACCGGCAACTCGACCAGGCTTGGCCAGGCCGGCTCAAGCATGCCCGCATTGTGCTGTGCGAGCCGTGCGCGCAAGGCTTCGACACGCTCGGGAAAGCGTGCCGACACCTCATGCTGCTCGGTCGGGTCCGTATCGAGATGAAACAGCCAGGTTTTGCGCGGACGCTCAGCCACCTGCAGCTTCCAGCCGTCGGCGATAACCATCTGGTAGCTTCCGGAGCGCCAGAACAAGGCCTCATGGGGCGCCGCGTCGCGCTCGCCGCGCAGATGTGGCAGCAGATTGACGCCGTCTATGACCCGATCGGCGGGCATCGTCGCACCGGCGGCGGCAGCCGCAGTGGGCACAATATCCATACTGGTCACCGGGTGTGGGTAGTCGACACCCGCCGGCAGATGGGCTGGCCACTGCGCCAGCATCGGCACGTGCACGCCACCTTCAAACAGGGTCAGTTTCCAACCGCGGTATGGCTTATTGACCTCGGGCAGACCAAGGTAATTTGGCGCCCCGTTGTCACTGGTCACAACCAGCAAAGTGTTGTCCGCCAGGCCGTTGGCGGCCAGCGCATCGCGCACCCGCCCGACGCTGCGATCGACCGCACGCAGCATGGCGCCGTAAACGCGCCGTCGATGATCGCTGATGTGGGCCAAGGCCGCGTAATCCTCGCGTGTGGCCTGCAGCGGCGTGTGCGGCGCCCAGTGCGCCAGATACAGGAAGAACGGCCGGTTTCGATTGGCCTCGATCACCTTGACCGCCTCATCGGTGTAGTAATCGGTCAGGTAACCGCCTGGTTCGAACCACGCCCCGCCGTTGTAGCTCGTTGCGTAGCGCATATTGGCCCACAGGAAACGGTCGATGGGGTCAAAATCCTGGCGTGAATTGACCACCTCGGGATGGTCCTGCGGCAGATACAGACCGTTTTCCAGATACAGGCTTTCATCAAAACCCTGATTGAGCGGACGCAGTTCGGGCGTGCCCCCCAGATGCCATTTGCCGATATGGACGTTGTGATAGCCGCGCTCGGCCAGGATTTCGGCCAGGGTCACCTCGGACGGCGGCAGACCGAGCTGATCGAAATCAGCCACTTCGCCGCTGCGTTGCGGATGTGTCACCACCGGCAGACGGCGCGGCGTCTGACCGTAGATCAGCGGCGCCACCCGCGCCATATTGCCAGGCAGAGGGGTGAATTCGAAGCCGAAGCGCGTGGCATAACGGCCGGTCAACAAGGCCGCACGTGACGGCGCGCAAATGGCATTGGCGGCATAGCCCCGGGTGAAGCGCACGCCCTGCTGCGCCACGGCGTCGATGTTCGGTGTCGGCACTTCCGGCATGCCGCCACCGTAGCTGCTGACATCATTGAAACCCAGGTCATCGAACAGGATGAGCACCACATTGGGCGGGCGCTGCAGCGGGTCTTGCGTGGCCTGAGCCGGCCCCTGCATCCATGCCACCGGCTGGTTGGCCGCCACCGGATGACGCAGATCAGTGAGCCAGCCACTGATGTGCAACAGGATATAGGTGCGCCCCATGTACACACTGGCGAGCACAAGCGCCAACACCGCGGCACTGATCAGCACGGCACGTTTCATCTTATTCCTTCACATCGCGGGCGCAGCGAAAGCCCACATGCATGAGGGCCGAATCCGGCGTGGCATGGGCACGCGCACTGACCCGAAAGCCGTAACACACATGCGGATCACACAGGAACGAACCGCCCCGCTGCACCTTCTCGGTTTGCGCCCCACCGCTCGCGGGTGGATAGGGCTGATACCAGTCCGCCGTCCACTCCCAGACGTTGCCGGCCAGGTCCTCGAAACCCAGCGCATCCTGGCCGTACGCCCCCACCGGCGAAGTCGCTTTGTAACCGTCCTCGGCGGTGTTGATGGCAGGAAATACGCCGGTCCAGACATTGGCCTTGTACTCGCCCTGATCGACCAGACGGCGGCCAAAGGCGTGCTTGTCACCGTGACCGGCAAGACGCGCGGCGTACTCGAACTCGATCTCGCTGGGCAGTCTCTTGCCCTGCGCCGCGCAATACGCCTGGGCGTCATGCCAGGACACCTGGGTCACCGGATGATCGGCCTCGGCCTCGGGACCCTGTGGCCCCAAGGGCTGACGCCAGTATGCTCCCTCAAGAAGGGTCCAGCGGCCGCTGCCAAAACGCATCACCGCCGCACTACCCAATCGCTGAGCATCGGTTTGCACGCTGTTTTGCATCACATATTCCGCAAACGCGCTCACGCTGACCGGCCCACGATCCAGCTCAAAGCTCGGCACATGAACGCTGAAAGCGGGTCGCTCATCGGGATGGCCCTGATCGTCCCCGATACGCGTGTCGCCACCTGGCAGGCGAATCATGTCGGCATGCGCCACGCCAAGCATCAAGCCGAGGCCGAGCAGGCCGCAGGCCGTGACGCCTCTCACGCTGCGTCCCCACCGATCGGCCGCACGTGCAAAGCCATGCGTTGCAGACGCGGCCATGTTCGATGCATAGCTTGTTCAGCCGCGTAATCGGACAACCAGGTGTCGACCGTGGCCCGCTGCGTGCTGTCCATGTGCGCATAGGCCTCATGCGCGCGCTGCAGCATCCACAGACTGAACGGGCGTGCCTTGCAGCGAAAGGGTCGCCCGACCAGACTCAAGGACACCTCGCCAAGCGCACGCGAGTAACCGCGCCCCGGCGCCGGTTCGGGCACTTTTTTCAGCGCCTCGCGGGTTGCTTCCAGATAGGTCCAGAACTCGCCAAACACCGATTCGAACAGCGGTGCGAGCGTCGCGGCGATGGCGTCGTCGGGGAGAAATTCACCATCCTGCCCGTCCGGATGCTGCATACGTTCGATCCATGCGGCAAGGTGCGGGCGCGCGGCGATCAGATGCTCCGCCGGATAGGGGTCCCGTCCCAGATGCGCGTACAGCGGGCCAATCAATCCGTAGTCGCCCAGACTGGGACGCCCGCCCAGCAGATAGCGATGTTCGGCAAAGTGGCGGTCCAGCGCATCACACATGTGCTCGCTCCAGGCTTCGATCGCGTCAACCTGATCGGGCAGCACACCCAGCCCGGGCAGGAACGAACGCATGCTCATGGCGACCCGTTCGATGACCCGGTTCTTGAGCCAGCGTGGCGCATAGGGCAGCAGATTGTCGCCACCCTCGGGCTGGAAAATCTCGCGGTAATTCTGTGCGAAGTGCCAGCGATAATGCATCGCACTGGCCAGCCAGAATTCATCCCCCCAGGCTTCCAGAAGATAGGCGGCGATGCGCTGACGCGGGCCATCAGGCACCACCGGCGCCTGCGGAAAGCGACCTTCCAGCACATCGATGATGTGCGAGGTGTCCTGCAGCCACTCACCTTCCGGCGTAACCAGCACCGGCATCACCTGGGCGCCGGTCTCGCGGCGGATCTGGCGCATGTCCCAGAGGCTTGCCCGGCGTTCTTCATAGGGAATGTTCTTGTGGCGCAGATAGGCGCGCAATTTGCCGCTGTACAGCGACATCTCCCAACCGAAAAAACGGTACGTTTCACGCATACTTAAATCCAGGGTCTGTGCTGCGCCTAACCGCGGCGCTCGAGCACGACTTTGTCACTGTGCGGCGGCAAGGCCAACCAGGTGCCGTCACGTCCCACGGTGGCGGGGCCGTCATAGATCTCGGACACACCCTCCACGAACAGGGCCTCCAGGCGCCGGACCGGCAGCGCCGGCACGATGTGGTAGTACAGCAGATGCTTGACCCCCGCGGCCTGGGCGATTTGGGCAACCTCCTGTGGGCTGGCGTGATAGTCATGGATATCCTGGGTGATCCGCGCCATGTGTTCGGCACCCACGGCCTGCGCGCCCGCGCTGATCACGTCGACCAGATGCCCGGCCAGGGCTTCGTGCACCAGCACATCGACGCCCTTGGCCATCTGCGCCAGATTGTTTGAGCTGACCGTATCACCCGAGATCACCAGGCTGCGACCGCGATAGTCAAAGCGGTAGCCCACGGCCGGCGCAACCGGTGCATGGTCGACGCGAAATGCGCTGATACGCAAACCGTCGCGTTCGACGATGAGGCGTGCCTCACCCTCGTCAGGCAGTTCAAACGCTTGTGCCTTAGCACCCGCGCCCTGCGGCGGGATGACCGCGGCGCCATGGTGAGCCACGCGATACCCGAAATCATGGCTGTAGGCCTGATTGAAACCCTCGACAATCGCCTCGACACCGGGTGGCCCATGAATCGGCAAGGGGCTGGTCCGTGCACCGCCGGCCCAGCGCTGCAGCATCAGCTCACCAACGCCATCAATGTGGTCGGAATGAAAATGGGTCAGCAGCAAGGCCTCGACATGCCCCGGCGGCAAACCCAGGTGCAGCATGTTGCGCACCGCCCCGCTGCCCACATCGACAACAAAAATCTGCCCGCCAGCCACCACCGCCACGCATGGCCCGGCACGTTTGGGGTCGGGCATGGGCGAGCCCGCACCACACAACACCACATGCAAGCCATCAGCGTACTGGGAGAACACCGCATCCGACAGATTGGCCTCGACCTGACGCTGCATCACCCGCAACAAGATCCGGTCACCGACCACAGCTAAAAGCCCGGCCACGACCAATCCGAGCCCGATCAGGCCCCACACCCATTTCCTGCGCATGCTGTCTCCTCAGGCGTGATCCTGGTGTCACGCCAATTTGTTTACAGTATGTCCATAACTTTATTGACTGCCAAGCCCGGGCCGCTTCAAGCCTGCTACAGTGCTCACAAAAAAGAAGGAGACCTCCTCGCATGGACGACTTGCGTATCAGTGCATCGTGCCGCTGCCTCATCGCCGTCACGCTCGCGCTGGGCGTGTTCGGCAGCGGCAGCGCCACCGCCAGCACCGCCGAACGACCCAATATCGTGCTCATCATGGCCGATGATCTGGGCTACACCGATCTCGGGGTTTACGGTGGCGAGGTCAGCACGCCGAACATCAACGCACTGGCCGAACGTGGCACCCTGCTGACCAGCTATCACACCTCGCCACTGTGTTCGCCTTCGCGCGCCATGCTCATGACCGGGGTGGAAAGTCATCGTGCCGGCCTGGGCAACCTGCCGGAAACCACACCCTTGAGTTTTCGTGGCGAGCCGGCCTACCTTGGCCGCCTGAATGAGCGCGTGGAAACCCTGGCCACACGCCTCAAACGCGCCGGCTACCGCACTTACATGACCGGCAAATGGCACCTCGGCAAGGACCCGCGCTCGCTGCCCAATGCGCGCGGCTTTGACCGCTCATTCGCGCTGGAAGCCTCGGGTGCCGACAACTGGGAACAAAAACCCTATCTGCCGATTTATCCCGAAGCCCCGTGGTACGAAGATGGCCAGCCCACGACCCTGCCGGATGACTTCTATTCCTCTCGTTTTCTGGTCGACAAGCTGATCGAATACATCGATTCCGGCGCCAACCAGAACAACCCGTTCTTCGCCTACCTTGCCTTCCAGGCTGTGCACATCCCGGTGCAGGCACCACGCGAATACGTGGAGCGCTACAACGGCGTTTACGATGCCGGCTGGGACGCCATCCGCAAGGCCCGCCATGAGCGCGCCGTGGAACTGGGCATTGTCGATGCCGATGCCCCGATCGGGGCCATGCCTGAGGGCCTGCGTGACTGGAACCAGCTGGACCAGCCCACGCGCGAACGGCTGGCCATGAACATGCAGGTCAATGCCGGCATGATCGAGGCGATGGACCATCACATCGGTCGTCTCATCGAACACCTCAAGGCCAGCGGCGACTACGACAACACCACCTTCGTGTTTCTCTCCGACAATGGTCCGGAGCACAACGATCCGCTGGAAACCCCGGGCATGGCCCTGTGGCTGGACTGGGTGGATTATTCGCTGGATCTCGACACGCTTGGCGAGAAAGGCACCTACGGATACATCGGCCCCGAGTTCGCCAGTGCAGCCGCCTCGCCACACGCATTGTTCAAGTTCTACACCGGCGAAGGCGGCGTGCGCGTGCCGGCGATTTTTTCCGGCGCCTCCATTCCCGGCCCTGCGCAGATTCGCCAGCCCAGTTTTGTGATCGACATCGCGCCGACTCTGCTGGAGATTGCCGGGGTCAGCCGGGACAGCCCCGAGGGCATCGAAGCCATACGCGGCCGTTCCCTGCTCTCGGCCCTCCAGCAGTCCGAGCAGCCGGTGCGCGAGGATCAAGACATCGTGGCCTTCGAAACCGCCGGCAACGTGGCGCTGTTCATGGGCGACTACAAACTTTCTCGCAACCGTCCGCGCTACGGCGACGGCCAATGGAAACTGTTCAACATCGCCACCGATCCGGGGGAAACCCGCGATCTGTCCGCCGACCAGCCCGAGCGTTTCCGCTTGATGCGCGAACACTACGACGCCTGGGCCGAGGATGTCGGCGCGCTGGAGGTGCCGGAAGGCTATGACGCCCGTCGTCAGCTCAGCATCAACAGCATGCACGACCGCGCCTTGCGCTACGGCCCCTGGCTGTTGCTTGCCCTGGTTGTTCTGGTCATGTGGCGACGCCAGCGCAAGAACGCCGCCTAAGCGGAATTCCGTTCAAGCCCACCGAGCTGTCGGGTGGCGCGCACCGCAGCGCGCCACCCTGATTTTATTGACATATTGTCCACTTCTGTCCTGAACAAGCGCTCAGGCGCATTGACGGCGCTGCCCGACTGTTACAAATTAGACACACTGTAAAACTTTAAATCGGCAGCGAGCGACTGCCGTTATCGCATGCCAGCAGACCGCCCATACAAACAAGGCGGCGTGGAGGAGACCTCAATGCGAGCCAAACGCGCCGTGGCATGCCTCGGCCTCAGTGTGATGATGGGCGTCATCAATCCGGCTGTGGCGGACGACGCCCTCGACCAGCTGTTCGCCAACGAACCCGACAGCACGCCGCAAGCAACGCCAAGCCCTGCTCCGACGCCAACACCGGCGAGCATCCAGCTGCCCGAGGCAAGTACTCCAGACCCGGCGCGCCCCAAACGGGCGATCGAAGAGATCGTGGTCACCGCGCAGAAAACCGAGCAAAGCCTGCAGGATGTGCCGATCTCGGTCTCGGCCCTGGGTCGCGCCCAGATCCAGGACGCCGCCATCGTCGAAGCCCAGGAGCTGATGCAGTACACCCCCAACGTGAAATATGCCCAGGCGGCCAGCTTCCTGCCCACCATCAACATCCGCGGATTCGGCTCACCACCGCTGGGGCGCAATCTGGAGCCTTCGGTCGGCCTGTCCATCGACGATGTGTTCTATGGCCGCTCAACCTTCATCGCCGATGCGATTTTCGACATCGACCGGGTCGAGGTTCTGCGCGG
Organism: Oceanococcus sp.; assembly: GCA_030147945.1. GTDB lineage: Bacteria > Pseudomonadota > Gammaproteobacteria > Nevskiales > Oceanococcaceae > Oceanococcus. The sequence goes on from JASBUL010000012.1 coordinate 21,366, forward strand.
CCCGCAGGGCACGCTGTTTGGCAAGAACACCATCGCCGGCGTGCTCAACTTCACCACCGCGCAACCCGACTTCGACAATCAGGGCTTTGTCGCCCTGGCTCGCGGCAGCCTGTCGGAAACGCGTGTGGAAGGCGCGCTGGGCATGGGTTTGATCGATCAGCTGCTGGCGGCCCGGGTCTCGTTTCGAGCCCGCGACCGCAAGCTTGGCATGTACAACACCCTGCGCGATGAAACCGCCACATCCGACGATCTCAGCGGCCGCATCAAACTGCGCTGGCTGGCCAGCGATACGCTGACGGTGGATCTGGGTGCGCTGCAGGCCCGCACACGAACCACCGGCAACGCATTCGAACTACAGCAGGCCTCGCAACGCTCGCTGCTGCGCTATCAGCAGGTCGATCCGGATGCCGATGCCGAAGCGTTCAACGGCCACAACTCGTTCAATGAAGCCAACCACTCCAGCCGCGATGCGCGCAGCTTGTGGCTCAAGCTGGAACAGTTTGTCGGCGCGCTGGGTCCGATCAACGATCTCAACATCAATCTGATCCTGGCCGACGCACAGATCGAAACGCCCTATCTGCTGGACAGTGATTTCTCACCGGTGGATTCACAATCCGTGGCCTCTCAGGGGCCAGAAACCTACCACCAGCGCTCCTTCGAACTGCGCAGCGCATTCAGCAGCGCGGGCTTGTTCGGTTTTGGCCAGCACATGGACTGGATCGTCGGCATCTACGGCATGCAAAGCGCGGCCGACGTGACCCAGAACGTTCACGTCAACTTCAACGGGGTGATTGATTCCCTGATCGCCGGCGGCACCGCACCGGGCAGCCGCATTCCGCAGGTTCCCGAGGCACTCGGCGATGTGCTGGAAAGTCTTGGGCTGCCGCGAGACATCAGCGACATTCCGGGCCCATTCAACCTAATTCCCGAAGCCGTGGCGGTGGAGATACTCGATAACGCCACGCTGATCGACGCGCGCACGCTGGCCGCATTCTTTCAGACCACCTGGTCGCTGACCGAGGCGCTCGACCTGACCGTGGGTTTTCGCTACGGACGCGAGCGCAAACAGGGCGAGCAATCATCTAAGTGCGCCAACCGTCCGCTGTGTCCGGCCGCGGCCGCTTTCGCCGGCCAACGCCAGTTCGAAACCCGCAGTACACGCGACGAGATCGAACGCTCGCCCAAAATCGCGCTGAGCTATCGCCTGGCCGAGGACATCAGCCTGTTTGCCAACGCCACCCGAGGCTTCAAGAGCGGTGGCTATTCCGGCCCGCTGCTGGCACCGCGCAACCTGGAGTACGAGCCGGAAAGTGCGCTGTCGTTCGAGGCCGGCATCAAAAGCCGCTGGCTGGATGACAGCCTGATGCTCAACGCCACGGCCTACCGGGTCAGCTTCGACGATCTGCAGGTCAACCTGTTCGACGGCACCAACATCAGCACCATCAATGCCGCCAGCGCGGTCTCACAGGGCCTGGAAATCGATCTTCAGTGGCTGCCGCCGCTGGATTTTCTGACCCTGGCCGGCAGTCTGGGCATCAGCGATGTGGCGTACGGCGACTTCCGCTGCGGTCCGGCCCAGGCGGGCTCCACCACCAGCGACCCCGCCTGCAACACCAGCGGCGAAGCCAATCCGCCACCGACCCAGGATCTGAGCGGACGCGAAACACCATTCGCGCCGCGCCTCAGCGCAAGTTTCACCCCCTCGGTCAAATTCCCGCTGTGGCCGCGGCGTCAGATCGGCGGGCTGTTCGGCATTGATGTGCTGTACCAGGGCGAACAATTCCTGGATGTCGACCTCGACCCGGCCAGCCACCAAGCCGCCACCACACGGATCAATGCACGGCTGGGCATCGCCCCGCTGGACCGACGCTGGTCGCTCATCGTCAACGCCAAGAATCTGACCGGCGAGCGCGAACGCGCCGTGCTCATCGACCAGCCTCAGTTTCCCGGCAACTACGCCACAGTGGCTTTGATTGATGAACCACAGTACGTGGTCGAGCTCCGCTACAACTTCGGCGACTGAGCCGTGCATGCGTACAATGCGCTGCGCCAATCGAGACTACCGGGGGCCGCAGCTTGAGAGACATCAGCGACAAACCATCCACGGCGCGCCAGGCGCGTGCCGAAGCCTGGGTACGCATGCCCGCAGACTGCACCCAACGGGTGCTTGACGGGACCATCGACAAAGGCGACGTGCGTGAAGCCGCACGCATCGCCGGCATGATGGCGATCAAGCGCTGCTGGGAGTTGCTGCCGCACTGTCATCCCCTGACCCTGCAGCACAGCGCCATCGACTTCGAGCTGCACGACGATGCCCTGCGCATTGAAGCCCTGGTCGCTACCATCGGCCCAACCGGGGTGGAGATGGAAGCCCTGACCGGCGCCAGCGTGGCCGCATTGACCGTGTACGACATGCTCAAGCCGCATGCCGGCATGGACCTGAGCATTGATGGAGTGCGCCTGCTGGAGAAAACCGGCGGCAAATCCGACCATCGGCGCAGTCTCAAATCGGCCCGCCCCGCGCACATCATCACCGTATCGAGCCGGATCGCCAGCGGCGGTAAACCCGACGCGGCAGCCGACTGGCTGGCCGGCGCGCTGGATGAGGCCGGCTTTGCCCCGTTGCAGCGTCAGGTCATCAAACCCGATGCAATAGCTGTGCGTGAAGCGGTCCGCGCAGCGGTGGATGACCATGCCGCGTTGATCATCACCGTTGGCGGCACTGGCCTCGCGCCGGACGACTGCAGCGCCGAAACCGTCGCCGCCATGCTCGACAAGGATGTGCCGGGCATCATGGAAAGCGCGCGTCAGTTCGGCCAGCAGCGAACCCCGCTGGCCCTGATTGCGCGCGGTGTGGCCGGGACCATCGGCCGCTCGCTGGTCATCACCCTGCCCGGCAGCCTGGCCGGCACGCGCGAGAGCTGGGCCGCGATCCGAACCGGCGTGGTGCACGCCGTGGGCGTGCTGCACCGACCGGGCTAGGCCATGCTGAGCCTGGACCAAGCACTGGCGCATTATGCGCAGCTCAAGGCCCTGCCCACGCAGCAGTCGCTGACGCTTGAGGATGCCCACGGTCGCGTGCTTGCGACGGACCTGACCAGCACGCTGGATTTGCCGCCCATGCGACAGAGCGCCATGGACGGTTACGCCGTCCATGCATCGGATCTGCGGCACGCCGCAACGCAGCCTGTTGAGCTGCCGGTCACGCAGTCGATCGCCGCTGGCGACACACCCAGGCCACTGCCGGCGGGCCAATGCGCCCGCATTTTTACCGGTGCACCGCTGCCTGACGGGGCGGACAGCGTGGAGATCCAGGAAAACGTGCACGCCGATGCCTCGCGTGCGGTGTTTACGCAAACCGTGCAAAGCGGTCGCCACGTGCGCCAGCGCGGCGAAGAGGTGCAGGCCGGCCAGGTTCTGCTCCACGCCGGACAGCGTCTCAACGCCGCCCGCCTGTCCATCGCCGCCGGCGCCGGACACGCACAGGTGCCGTGCCGGGCCCAGCCACGCGTGGCGATTATCGTCAGCGGCAGCGAACTGGTCGCACCCGGCAGCGAACGTGGCCCCGCACAGATTTTCGAATCCAACGGCAGCTTTCTGGCCCATTTTGTCCGCGATCAGGGCGCCCGCGTCAGCCGCCTGAGCCGCTGCCCGGACGACCCGGCTCAACTGAGCGCGTGCGTGGGCGCAGCGCTGGATGATTGCGACATGCTGCTGATCAGCGGCGGTGCATCGGTTGGCGATCATGATCACAGCCGCGCTGCCTGTCAGGCCAACGCTGTTCACGAGTTGTTCTGGAAGGTCGCTCAAAAACCCGGGAAACCCTTGAGCTTTGGCCGCGGACCAGACGGACAGGCGGTGTTTGTCCTGCCCGGCAACCCGGCCTCTGTTTACGCCTGTGCGATGTTGCACGTGCGCATCGCGCTGGCGCATTTGTGTGGTGTGACGGCGCCCGCGCCGCTACACGCCAAGCTGACCCACCCGGTCAGCGGCGACCAACGGCGCACGCGACTGCTGCGGGTCTGCGTCGCGGCCGATGCGAGCGGACAGCTCACCGCCCGCCCCCTGCCTCATCAAGCCTCACACATGACCAGCAACCTGGCCTCAGCCAATGCCCTGGCCAGAATCGAAGCCGGCCAGGACTGGCCAGCCGGGCACATCGTGTCCTGCTGGCTCAACACTGACTTGGGCTAGCAACTCAGCGTTGCTCGGCATGCTGCGCGCGTAAAGCGGCGTGGGTCTGCTCAGGAGATGAAGCAAACAGGGTCAAGCTGGCGCCCAGCATGTCGATCAAGGCAAACAGCAGGATGGCGATGCCGGCTTCACCAGCAATCCACAGGCCGACGAAAAAAGCCGCCGCACCGTATCGCTGCCAAACCGTCAGCCGATAAAGACGCTGGATCTGCAGCCTCGCAATGGTCAACTGATAGCTGCCAATGATGAACGCCAGCAAGCCCACAACCCGCGCCGTCCATAACGCATCAGCGTGATGCAGTGCGAACAGATCAAGCACAAAAGCAGGCATGATCATCAAGCCCAGGCCCGGGATGAACATCATGTACAGGCCAAAAATCTTCAGACTTGTGGTGGCAATACGCATATTCGGATTCCTTTGCAGATGCTCAGCGTCTGTTCACCCGCTTACAGCGACTTGGTTGTTCCCGGCCTCAAGTCCACGCGCCAGTTCACGCACGACGTTGGCCGCAGACTCAAGACGACGAATGCGTGCAATGTGCTCGCCGGCGTACAAAGCCGTGGCCTCTACCAGCTCGGCCGGCATATGACTGTCCATTAAAGCCGGCGAGAAAAAGGGCCGCCCCGGCTGCTGAGCTTTTGCAATCCCGGCCTTCATCGGCACGATTTTGCGGGTGAAGGAAAAGGCGGCATTCAGCCTGTGCAGCCAGGTCGGAATGGCGCCATCCTCATCGCACCAGCGATCCGTGGCCGCGTTCGGTACCACACGGTGCAAATCGGGCCAGCCCAAGCCGAACAGATGCGTCAGCATCGTGGAATCCGCATCCAGAAGGCGCTGACGGTAAGCCTCGTGAATATGGCTTTCGGGTGTGAGCAGAAAGCGCGTGCCGCTACACACGCCGTCAGCGCCCAGGGCGACGGCGTGCGCCGCATCCTTGGCGCTGTAGACACCGCCTGCGGCGAATACGGGAAGCTCAGCGGACAGCTTGGAAATACGCGGCAGCAGCGTTTCCAAACGCGCTTGCGCCCGCACATGGCCACCGGCTTCGAGCCCCTGCACGATCAGGCCATCGATGCCGGCATCCAGCGCCTTGCGCGCCTCCTCCTCGGAACCAATCTGCTGAAAGACGAACACGTCATGAGATTGAAGCTGACGAATCAGTTGAGGCGCGTGCCCCCAGAACAGCGTCACCATCGGGACGCGTTGACGAATCAGTATCTCGACGTGCCGCCTGCGGGTATACGGCAGCAGCAGGTTGGCACACATGGGTCGCCCCTGCGCCTCGGCTTTGGTCTGCTCGATCACCGATTCCCAGACCGACACATCGTGCAAGCCCAGGGTGCCGATGCCACCCGCAGCGGATACCGCGCCCGCCAGCTTAGGCCCCGACGCCGTAGACATGCCCGCCTGCATCACGGCGTGACGCACGCCCAGGGCGTGTAAGCTCGCCAGCGCTGAGGACGCGCGATGCTGACCGCCAGATACGTGTGCTGAATCCTGCAAGCTCATGTGCCCTCGTTGTCGCGCTTTGAATACGCCACAAGTCTGCGGGTGCCCCTGCAGCCTGACAAACGATGATTGCTACAGCATGATTAAGCCAGGCTTAACTGTCGGTGTCGCGACTCGGCGCGATCTGCTCGCGAATCCAGGCAAAGACCTCTCTCAGCAAATCAGCTTTTGCATCGTTTGGGCGGAATACGAACCAGGCTTTCAGTGATGTCTTGAAGGGTGGCATGACCGCCCTCAGCTGGTCCTCCGGCCACAGCGCGGACGGCGCCACTCCCGCGGGCAAAAAACTAAGCGCCACACCCTGACCCCGCTGCGCCGCGTTCAGCGCAGCGAGATCGGAATCGACCAGCAATTCATTGCGACCTGAGACCCCGGGCATCTGCATCAGGCGGGCCAGATCGGCCCAACCAAGCTGTTCCTGCCGACGGCGAATCAGGGTGTGATGAACAAGATCGTCGATACGCCGAATGGGTTGCGCGGCGAGCAAGGACGGCGCCGCCAGCGCAACGGCGACACATTCGCACAGCAGCCAGGACTCAAGGCCGGGCCATTGCCCAGCGCCGACCCGAACCGCCGCGTCAATCGGCTCCTGATCGAAATCGACCAGATCCATGCTGCTTTCAATCGACAGACTCAACTCAGGGTGAGCAGACTGAAAGCCCTGAATCCTGGGAATCACGAACTCGTTAGCGATCAGCGGCGTCATGCTCAAGCGCAGTTGCGCCCTTGCAAACTTTTGCTCAAAGGCGGCATGACCCGAGCGGTAGGCACCCAATGTTTTCGCCGCAACCAAGGCAAACTCGTGGCCTGCCTCAGTCAGTTCAACCCGGCGGGTCAAACGCCGAAACAGCGGCATGCCCAACTGCGCTTCAAGCTGTTTGATCTGCTGACTGATCGCCGATGTGGTCAGGTGCAGTTCCCGCGCGGCCTTGCTGAAGCTCAAATGCCGCGCGGCGGCATCGAACGCCGGCAACAGCTGCAAGGGCGGCAAACGCACGTTCAGTCACTCACGGTTTGAGCGTCAGCGAGCCTTTCCAGTAGCCCTTCAAGGCTTCCGGCAACTGGATGCTGCCATCCGCCTGTTGACCGTTTTCGAGCACCGCCAGCAGAGTCCGCCCCACAGCCAGCCCCGATCCGTTCAGGGTGTGCACCAGCTCCGGCTTCTTCATGTCCGGGCTGCGCCAGCGAGCCTGCAGGCGTCGCGCCTGGAAATCCAGGAAGTTGCTGCACGAGGAGATTTCGCGATAAGTCTGCTGCGACGGCAACCACACTTCCAGATCGTAGGTTTTGGCTGCCGAAAAGCCCAGGTCGCCACCGCACAGTTTGACCGTGCGGTAAGGCAATTCGAGCAACTGCAGAATGGTCTCGGCATCGCTGGTGAGTTGTTCCAGCGCCTGCCACGATTGTTCCGGATGAACGATCTGAACCAGCTCGACCTTCTCGAACTGATGCTGGCGGATCATGCCGCGCGTGTCGCGGCCGTAGGAACCGGCTTCCGATCGGAAACACGGCGTGTGAGCAACAAACTTCAGCGGCAGCTCGCCCTGCTCGATGATGCGGTCACGCACCAGATTGGTCACCGGCACCTCAGCGGTCGGCGCCAGATACCATTCGCGCCCGGTCAGGCCGAACAGATCTTCCTCGAACTTGGGCAGCTGTCCGGTGCCCTGAAGACTCTCGCGGTTGACGATGAACGGCACGTAGACTTCCTGATAGCCGTGCTTTTCGACATGCACGTCCAGCATGAACTGGACCAGGGCACGCTGCAGGCGCGCCAGCTGACCACGCAGGACCACAAATCGCGAACCGGTGATGGTGGCGGCGGCATCGAAGTCCATCCCACCCAGCGCTTCACCCAGATCGACGTGATCCTTGGCCTCAGCGATGTCACGCGGGGTGCCCCAGCGCCGCATCTCGACGTTGTCTGACTCATCCTTGCCCGGCGGCACATCGTCGGCGGGCAGATTGGGCAGCCCCAGGCTCCAATCACGCATGGCCTGCTGCACTTGCTCCAGCTGCTCCTTGAGCTGATCCAGCTGTTCACCCAGGGCGCTCATTTCCTGACGCAGCGGGGTGATGTCTTCGCCGGCAGCCTTGAGCTTGCCGATGTCCTTGGAACGACTGTTGCGCTGGGATTGCAGCTCTTCGGTCTTGACCTGCAACGCTTTGCGCTGCTCTTCCAGGCTTTGATAGGCGGCAATGTCCAGCTGCATATTGCGCTTGGCCAACGTCGCGGCGACCTGTTCGATGTCGTTGCGGAGAAGTTTGGGCTCCAGCATCGCGGCAATCCCTCGTCAAAAAGGGCGCAATTTTACATCAGCCGCCGGCCCAGCAGGACGCCCATTGCCGCCATGCCGATACACAGCACCAGCGTGCTCAGCACATAAACCAGGGCCAGGTTCCAGCGCCCCTGCTCCAGCAAACGCACCGTGTCCATGGAAAACGTTGAATAGGTGGTGAATCCGCCGAGCAGCCCCACCCCGAGCAACTGCCAGGCCACGTGCTCATTGCCCCAGCGCATGGCCACCTGCACGAACAACACGCCGATCAGAAAGCTGCCCGCCACATTGGCCAGCTGTATCGCCCAGGGATAACCGCCCAGCGGCGGCAGCGCACGCATCAAACCGTAACGCATACAGGCACCCAGCGCGCCGCCCAGCGCCACGGCCAGCCAGTTCACCGGCGTCCTCGCTGCTGCCGCACCTGGCCCAGGGTCTTGTCCTGTTCGGCACGGATGCGCTGCAATTTGTCGCCGATGCTGCGCTCCAGACCGCGCTCGGTCGGCTGGTAGTAACGCTGGCCGAGCAAGGCATCGGGCAGATAATGCTCGCCCCAGGCCACCGCATCGGGCTCATCGTGGGCATAGCGGTAGCCCTGACCGTTGCCCTGGGCTTTCATGAAGCGCGTTGGCGCATTGCGCAAATGCGGGGGAACGGGCTGACTGCCACCATCACGCACCGCCTGCTGCGCCGCCATCCAGCCCATTTCGATGGCATTGCTCTTGGGCGCACAGGCCAGATATACGGCAGCCTGGGCCAGGGCCAGATCGCCCTCGGGACTGCCCAGGCGTTCATAGGCTTGCGCGGCGTCCAGACACAAGCCGAGCAAACGCGGGTCTGCATTGCCGATGTCTTCGCTGGCCATGCGGATCAGGCGCCGTGCGATGTACTGCGGATCGCAACCGCCATCCAGCATGCGCGCCAGCCAGTACAGCGCCGCATCCGGGTCCGACCCGCGCACGGATTTGTGCAGGGCGGAAATCTGGTCGTAGAACTCATCGCCGCCCTTGTCGAAAGCCCGCGGCTGACTTTTCAGCGCGGCTTCGATAAGCGCCAGTGTGAGCTGGCCATCCTGGGCCAGTGTCGCGGCCTGCTCCAGCAAGCCCAGTGCGCGGCGCGCATCACCATCAGCCAGCTGGGCAATACGCTCAATCACCTCCGGCTCGGCCTTGACGTCACCCGCCAGGCCCTGCGGCGCACTCAGTGCACGCGCGATGAGGGCAACCAGATCGTCCGCCTGCAAGGCTTTGAGCACCATGACCTGCAAACGTGACAGCAAGGCCCGGTTGACGCTGAACGAGGGATTTTCGGTGGTCGCACCGAGCAGAATGATGCGCCCGCTTTCGACCCATGGCAGCAAGGCGTCCTGCTGGGCTTTGTTGAAGCGATGGACTTCATCGATAAACACGATGCCGGCCGGCGATTCGGGCAACTCATCGACCGCCTTGCGCAGATCCTTGACCCCACATTGCACCGCCGAAAGACTGCGCAGTTCGCGGCCGCTGTCAGCTGCCAGCACCCGCGCCAGCGTGGTCTTGCCAACGCCTGGCGGCCCCCAGAACAGCATCGAACTCAGACGGCCGCTGGCCAGCGCGCGGCGCAATGGTCCGCTTGGAGCAAGCAAGGCACGCTGCCCACTGACCTCATCCAGGGTACGCGGGCGCATGCGCTCGGCCAGCGGTGCACTCATGTCACATGCTCCGCCGACCTGAACAGTGGCCTTACCAGAGCAAAGCCAAGCACCAGACCGAGCCCGTCGGCAATGCCATCCGCCCACTCGGCACTGCGTGTCGGCAGCTGCAGCTGCACCAGTTCACTGATCAGGGCAAACCCCAGCAGCGCCAGCAGCCATGGCCAGGCGCTGCGCCAGCGTGGCTGACGCCACGCAATCCAGCCTCCGGCCAGCGCAAACAGGGCCAGATGCCCCAGCTTGTCGTTGTATGCGCTGGAGGTGGACAGCTCGGGCGCCGGCGTAAACAGCAACCAAGCTGCGCCGCAGATCCACAACAGCAGGCCGCCCAGCCACCAGCGCGGATCAGGCGCCGGGACGTTCATCAACCACCGTCACACCCTCCGGCACCTGCAGGGAAAAACGCTCGGCGCCGATTTTCGGATTGCGCTTGAGGTCATGCAGGATCATCGCGGTGGTCTGGCCCAGACGATCACTGAGCAGCACCTGAGCCGGCTGACCACCGGCCATACCGATGCGAATCTCCTCGAAATCCGAACTGTCGCTGTGCGGCAGCAACTGCAGCCATTCCAGACCATCCGCATCGGACAGACGGGTCAGCTTGTAGCTGTCAAGCTGGGACAGATCGCCGCCCAGCAATTCAGCCGGCGTACCACTCAGACTGGTCGCCGCATCGCGCATGGTGATCTGGCGCAGGTCCACATCGTAGTGCCAAAGGGTTTCCCCATCGGCACCCAGCTGCTGCTCGTAAGGGGTGTCGTAGAGCCACAGAAAACGCCCCGGACGCTGCATCCAGAAACGCCCGGCGTAGCGTTCGAGGGTATCGCCATCCTCATCCAGCAGGCGCTGCTCGAAGTCGCCCGACAGGCTGCTGACCTCGGCGTAGAACAATTTCAGATCGGCCAGCGGATCCGCGCTGACCAGCGCACTTGAGAGCAACAATGCGGCGCCACACAGCACCTGCCACAAACGCATCATGATTCCACCGGCGGCGGCGCCAGCACTTCACGCTGGCCTTTTTCGTTGGGCGCGCTGACCACCCCGGCGGCCTCCATGTCTTCGACGATACGCGCAGCGCGGTTGTAACCAATCTTGAGGCGACGCTGAACCCAGGAAATCGAGGCCTTGCGTGTCTCGGTCACGATCGCCACGGCCTGATCGTAAAGCGCATCGGTTTCGGCGCCGCCATCGCCACCATCGACCGGATCGATGCCCGGCACAGCGGTGTCGCTGGCCCCGGACAAAATGTCGTCGTGATAGTCGGCCGGCGCCACCTGCTTGAGGTAATCCACCACTTTGTGCACCTCATGATCGTCTACAAACGCGCCGTGAACACGACGCGGCACAGGCGAATTGGCCGAGTACAGCATGTCACCATGCCCGAGCAGCGCCTCAGCACCCGGCTGATCGATGATCACGCGCGAGTCCATCTTCGAGGCCACCTGAAAGGCGATACGCGAGGGCACGTTGGCCTTGATCAAACCGGTGATCACATCAACCGAAGGACGCTGCGTGGCGATGATCAGATGCAGACCGGCAGCACGCGCCTTCTGGGCCAGACGGGCAATCAGCTCTTCCACCTTCTTGCCTACGACCATCATCAGGTCGGCGAGTTCGTCGATGATGACCACGATGTAGGGCATGTTTTCGAGTTCCGGCGCGGCAGCCTGATCATCAAACTCCTCGGCCGGCTTCCACAGCGGATCGGCAATCGGATTGCCCGCCGCCCGCGCCTCGTCGAGCTTCTTGTTCAGGCCGGCGATGTTGCGAACGCCCAGCGCCGCCATCAGTTTGTAGCGCCGGTCCATCTCGGCCACGCACCAGCGCAGCGCATTGGCGGCTTCCTTCATGTCGGTCACGACCGGGGCCAGCAGATGCGGAATCCCCTCGTAAACCGACAGTTCCAGCATTTTTGGATCGATCATGATCAGGCGCACTTCGTCTGCCGTGGCCCGATACAACAGACTCAGGATCATGGCGTTGACCGCAACCGACTTACCCGAGCCCGTGGTCCCGGCGACCAGCAGATGCGGCATCTTGGCCAGATCAGCCGTTGACGGCACGCCGGCGATGTCCTTGCCCAACGCCAGGGTCAGCGGCGACTTGGCATTCTGATAAGCCGCCGACTCGAACACCGCACGCAGGCTGACGATGGCCCGCTCTCGATTGGGAATTTCGATGCCGATCACCGACTTGCCCGGAATCACCTCGACCACACGCAGGCTGACGATCGACAGCGCGCGAGCCAGATCCTTGGCCAGGTTGGTGATGCGGCTGACCTTGACGCCCGGCGCCGGCTGCAGCTCGAAACGGGTGATGACCGGCCCGGGCGCCACATTGACAACCTCGGCATCAACACCGAAATCTGCCAGATGGCCTTCCAGATCACGCGACATCTGCTCCAGATCGGCGTCCGAATAGGTCAGCACATCCTGACGCGCCATATCCAGCATCGACACGGGTGGCAACGGATTGCCGGTGAACTCCACCGGCTCGCCATCGGTTGCGCCCTCGTGGATCGGCAAGGCCAGCTGAGCCTCGGGCACCGCGTCGCGCTTTTTGCGTTTGATCTTGCGCGTCACCCGCTCGGTGGTGGAAACCGGTGCGACGGGTGCGCTCGGTGCGGCGGCCGCAACGGGCGCCTCCTCGACCACGGGCTGCGCACGCTGCTGACGCAGTTGCTGGGCGGCGCGCGCCTGACGCTCTTCGCGGCGCTGCGCTAGCGTCGCGCCGACGTTCTCCCACAGACTCAAGGTGCGCGCGCCGATAGCGTCCATCAGTTGCAGCCAAGAAAAACGCAGCGCCAGCGGCAAGGAACCGAGCACGATCATCAGCAACAGCAAGGTAGCACCCACCGGGCTGAACAACTGGATCAGCATCAGTGCCACCGACGCGCCGACAATCCCGCCACTGCCTTGCGGCGTCAGGCTGGTATGCCCGGGCGCATGCATGCCGCTGATCGCACAGGCGGCAATCAACACGATGAACAGGGCCGCGCCACGCACACCCGGGTTCTCACCCAGGTGCTCGCTTTTCTCGCGGTAGAGCATCAGACCGATACTCAGAATCATCCACGGCACCGCGAAGGCCAGCCAGCCAAATACGCTGAGCAGGATATCTGCCACCCAGGCACCAATCAGCCCGCCCAGATTTTGCGGGCTGACATTCATGCCGGTGCTCGACCATCCTGGATCGGCCCGGTCATAGCTGACCAGCGCCAGAATCAGGAACAGCGCCAGAAAGGTCGCGCTCAATAGAACGGCTTCGCGCACACCGCGCATCAGCCAATGGGGGCGGTCATCTCCCGCCCGGGCCTGTGCACTCACCAGCCGTACCCCAATATCTTGTGTTTGAATTCAGTCAACAGGGCTTTTCACCACAATATAGGGGAGTATACTCCCAGAGAACCTGATTGATCGCCCACCCCTCAAGGAGCGCACAGTACACCGTCCCCAGTCATCGCGAATCAAGCCATCTTGATTCTTCACGTCGTGACCACATTGTTTAGTCCAGAATCCTTCTTACCGCTGCATTGATACCCTGACGGGTCGCATGCCGGCCCGGACAACGGAGTACGACATGACTCAGATTCGACACTTCCTGCTCAGCGCGGACGGCGTTATTGAGCAGATTTCATCCGAAAACGCAGCTCTGGTAGCCGCCGGCCAAGGCCGTCTGCCCAATTTCGCCGCCCAGCGGGCGCACTACCTTCAGGTCATCGTTGACGACCCTAACGATGAGGACAACAGCATTCAGGTCCGCACCGCGGGGGCTTTGGTCGGTTTTGACGCCGAGGGGCGCATCAAGAGCGACGATATCGACGTCAGCGACGACATCGGCAGTTTCGAGCACGACACGTGCGTGCAGCTGGCCCTGGACGGGGTTGTCGCTTCAGACATCATCCATCATTGACCACACAGAGCAGACTCAGTCTGTACTGGTTGGACCCGCGCAACCCGCGCGAGCCCTTCCCGCCCGGCGAATGCGCCCTGCGTGATCCGGATGGCCTGCTTGCGGTCGGCGGCGACCTGAGTGTCAGCCGCCTGCTGCAGGCCTATCGCCATGGCATCTTCCCCTGGTTCAATCCCGACGAACCGATCCTGTGGTGGACACCCAACCCGCGCGCCGTGCTCTACCCGGCGCAATTGCACGTCAGCCGCAGCCTGCGCCGCGCGGTCAATCGCGCCGACTACGCGGTCAGTTTTGATCGCGCATTTACCGCTGTGCTGGATGGCTGCTCGGAAGGCCGCCGTGAAGGCACCTGGCTGGGCCCGGCCATGCGCCAGGCCTACACCGAACTGTTTCGGCGGGGCTATGCGCATTCCATCGAAATCTGGCGCGATGGCCACCTGATCGGCGGGCTCTACGGTGTAGCCCTGGGCAAAGTGTTCTTCGGCGAATCCATGTTCAGCCGCGCCAGCAATGGCTCCAAACTGGCCATGGTGTGGCTGTGCCGGCAACTTGAAGCGTGGCACTACGCCGTGCTCGATTGCCAGGTCGCCTCCCCTCATCTGGAGCGCATGGGCATCTCGCGCATTGCGCGCAACGACTTCGAACGCATCCTCGACACCGCTATTGACGATGCGCCGGCACCCGGTGGTTGCTGGTCCTTTGATATTGCGGTGCCTGACGATCCCAGACATGTCGCACATTAGGTCACAGCTCGAATCGTTGCCGCTGTTCCTGAGCGCGCCGTCAGACTGCAGCTATCTGGCCAACCGGCAAACCCGCAATGTCTTCGTCGACCCGCGTCTGCAGCTCAACGCCAGCCAGCGCGACGCGCTGGCCCAGATGGGTTTCAGGCGCAGCGGCCCCAGCCATTACCGACCGATGTGCCCAAGCTGTCAGGCCTGCGAATCCACCCGTATCGATGTCGCCGCTTTTGCCCCCAACCGGGCCCAGAGGCGCTGCCTCAAGCGCAATGATGACCTGATCGCAAGTTGGGCCACGCCGGTGGGAACAGACGAGCGCTATGCCTTGTACCGCGACTATCTGGCCCAGCGCCACGCCGATGGCGGCATGGATCCGGATGACCGCGAAGGGTTTGAACAATTTCTGTGCAGCCCGTCGGCCAGCACTACCCAGCATCTTTTGATTCGCGACAGCGCGGGCACCCTGCTGGCGGTCTGTGTAGTTGATCGCCTGCTCAGCGGCCTGTCGGCGGTGTACACATTTTTTGCGCCGGATGCCGCCCAGCGCTCGCTGGGGCGCTATGCCATTCTGCGACTGATCGAGTCCTGTCGGGCGGCCACGCTGCCCTGGTTGTACCTCGGCTACTACGTCGAAGGCAGCGAAAAGATGCATTACAAGGCCGAATATCAGCCCCAACAGCGCCGCAAAGCCGAAACCTGGACTGACATCAAAGATTGATGACAGGCCGAAAACCACCGATAATGGTCGGCTTTGCTAACTCTAGACGCTCTACATGCCGAAAGAAGATCTCATCGAAATGGAA
Organism: Oceanococcus sp.; assembly: GCA_030147945.1. Taxonomy (GTDB): domain Bacteria; phylum Pseudomonadota; class Gammaproteobacteria; order Nevskiales; family Oceanococcaceae; genus Oceanococcus. The sequence goes on from JASBUL010000012.1 coordinate 36,494, forward strand.
GGCACGGTTACCGAAACCTTGCCCAACACCACATTTCGCGTACAGCTGGAAAATGGTCACAGCGTGACCGCACACATCTCCGGACGTATGCGCAAGCACTACATCCGCATCCTGACCGGCGACACCGTCACGGTACAGCTGACGCCCTACGACCTGTCCAAAGGGCGCATCACCTACCGCGGTAAATAAGCCGCGCGGGCTGGCGTTAAGCCAGCGCCGCCGCGTCTTCGATATCCAGCTGCAAACCATCCTCGTTTGCACTGACCCGGATCTGCCCACCTTTGCTTAACTTGCCGAACAGCAGTTCTTCGGCAAGCGGTCGCTTGATCTGATCCTGAATCAGCCGCGCCATCGGGCGCGCGCCCATGGCTTCATCGTAGCCATGTCTGGCCAGCCAGGCCCGTGCCGCATCATCAAACTCGATGTGCACGTTCTTGCTCTCCAGCTGCACTTCCACCTGGACCAGGAACTTGTCGACCACGTGGCGCACCACTTCCGGTTTGAGCGCCTCGAACTGGATCACCGCATCCAGGCGATTGCGGAATTCCGGGGTGAACAGGCGCTTGAGCGCTTCCATACCGTCGCTGCGGTGATCCTGACTGGCGAAACCGATGGACGGGCGCGCCATATCTGCGGCACCGGCATTGGTGGTCATCACCAGAATCACGTTACGGAAATCCGCCTTGCGGCCGTTATTGTCGGTCAGCGTGCCGTGGTCCATGACCTGCAGCAGCAGGTTGAACACTTCCGGGTGGGCTTTTTCGATCTCATCAAGCAGCACAACCGCGTGCGGTTGCTTGATGACTGCTTCGGTGAGCAAACCGCCCTGGTCAAAACCGACATACCCGGGTGGCGCACCGATCAAACGCGACACGGTGTGGCGCTCCATGTATTCGGACATATCGAAGCGGACCAGATCGATACCCAGCAGATCGGCCAGCTGACGCGTCACTTCGGTCTTGCCCACCCCGGTGGGGCCGGCGAACAGGAAACTGCCGATCGGACGATCAGGCGGACCAAGGCCGGAGCGCGACATTTTGATCGCACCGCAGAGGGTTTCCACCGCCGCATCCTGACCAAAAATGGCCAGCTTGAGATCGCGCTCCAGTGTGCGCAGAACATCACGATCCGATGCACTGACGCTTTTCGGCGGAATACGCGCGATCTTGGCCACGATTTCCTCGATGTCCTTGACCTGCACTGTCTTGCGCCGCTTGGCCGCAGGCTGCAGCTGCAGACGCGCACCGGCCTCGTCAATGACATCAATGGCCTTGTCGGGAAGGTGGCGGTCATTGATATGACGCGCAGCCAGCTCCGCCGCCGCCTGAATGGCGCTGTTGGTGTAGCGCACTTCATGATGCTTTTCGAAGCGCGACTTCAAACCCATCAGAATCTGCTGGGTTTCGCTGACGCTGGGTTCCGGCACGTCAATTTTCTGGAAACGCCGGGCCAGCGCATGATCTTTTTCGAAGATGCCGCGGAACTCGCTGTAGGTGGTAGACCCAATACAGCGCAGCTCACCGCTGGCCAGTCCGGGCTTGAGCAGATTGGATGCATCCATGACCCCGCCCGAGGCCGCGCCGGCACCAATCATGGTGTGAATTTCGTCGATGAACAGCACCGAGCCGGGATCTTCATCGAGTTCCTTGAGCACGCCCTTGAGGCGCTTCTCGAAATCACCTCGGTATTTGGTGCCGGCCACCAGCCCACCCATGTCCAGGGCGTAGATGGTCGCCTTGCCCAGCACCTCGGGCACTTCACCTTCGACGATCGCCAGAGCCAGCCCTTCAGCGATTGCGGTTTTGCCTACGCCGGCCTCACCGACCAGCAGGGGATTGTTCTTGCGCCGCCGGCACAGGGTCTGGATTACCCGTTCAATTTCCAGCGCGCGGCCGATCAGGGGGTCGATACGACCCTGGCGGGCTTTCTCATTCAGATTGACGGTGTACTTGGACAGGGCGGATTCCGACTCGCCGCCATCTTTTTTGTCGTCCGTCTCGCTGGCGCCCGGGCTGGCCTCGCCTTCGTCGCGGGTGATGCCGTGCGAGATGTAATTGACCACGTCGAGGCGACTCACACCCTGCTCGGCCAGCAGATACACCGCATGGGCATCGCGCTCAGCAAAGATCGCAACCAGCACGTTCAGCGGCGTGACTTCTTTCTTGCCGGATGATTGCACATGGTAGACGGCGCGCTGCAGCACGCGCTGAAAACCCAGCGTGGGCTGAACTTCGTAGCCATCATCGACCTCACCCACGGTCTGCACATTGGTGCGAATGAAATCCCGCAAACCCTGCTCCAGCGGCTCCAGCTGGGCACCCACCGCACGCAGCACCTCGGCCAGCTGGGCATCATCCAGCAGGGCCAGAAGCAGATGCTCAACGGTCAGCAGATCATGGGCTTCGGTTTTGGCCGATTTGAATGCCGCATCCAGAGCGGCCTGTAGATCCTGACTGAGCATCACGCTTTCTCCATCGTACACATCAGCGGGTGTTCGTTTTCCCGCGCATACCGGTTGACCTGAGCCACCTTGGTCTCGGCAATCTCTGCCGTGTAGGTTCCGGCCACACCTGCACCTTTGGTGTGAACCTCGAGCATGACCTGCACGGCCTGCTCATGCCCGAGCCTGAAATACTTCTGCAGGATATGGACCACGAACTCCATCGGGGTGTAGTCGTCGTTCAACAGCACAACCTTGTACATCGGCGGGCGCTGCAGTTTGGGCGGCGCCTCTTCAACGGCGGTGTTGCCGTAGCGTTCTGTCTCATGTTCAGCCATGGCCCAATTGTATGACGATTGACGCCAACTTTGACCCCATCGATCGTCCGATGTTCACGTCCCTCACTTGCTCGTATGGGTAAACACACCGTCCCATTCCGGCCCCGGCGGCATCCGTTTGAAAATCTCGATACGGTCCAGATACACCTGATAGATGGGATGTGAATCCGCACGCGATTTTTGCAACTGGTAGAACTGCAATTCAGCCTCTGACCAGCTCTGATTGCGATAGGCCAGCAAGGCATCCCGGTAGTGCTTGAGTTCCTTGCGGGTTTCCGCATCCAGCTCTGCGCGCAAGCCCAGGGGTTCGAATATGCCGACCGGCTCGGCCTTGCCCTTGACCCGCACGCGATCAAGGTCACGGTAGGCCCAGTCATCGACCAGACGACGCGTGCTGTCGCCGCAGATCACCGATACGCCGTACTGCTTGGTCAAACCTTCCAGCCTCGAGCCCAGATTCACTGCATCACCAAGCACGGTGTATGCCATGCGGAACTGTGACCCCATGTTGCCAACGCTCATCACGCCGGTGTTAATGCCCACACCAATGCGCAACTCCGGCAAACCGCGGGCACGGAACTCATCAGCCAGACGGCGCATGCAGGCGACCATTTCCAGAGCCGCCTGAAGCGCACGGCGGGCATGCTGTTCATCCGGCAACGGTGCCCCCCAGAAGGCCATCACCGCGTCCCCCATGTATTTGTCGATGGTGCCACGGTGGCGGTGGATGATTTCGGTCAGCGGCGTCAGGAATTCATTCATCAGCGCCGTCAGTTCCTGCGGGGTCAGGCGCTCCGAAATACTGGTGAAATTGCGGATATCCGAAAACAGCACCGTCATCTCTCGACTGTCCGAGCGCATCTCCGCAGCCAGCGTGTCCTGGGCCATCTCACTGACCAGCTCAGGCGGCACGTAGTGACCAAACAGGCGCGCCACCTCACGCTTGGCACGGGCTTCGACGAAGTAACCGTAGGTCATCTGCACCAGCACGAGGATGAACAGGAACAGCAACGGGCCACCCAGCGGCACCACAAAATCGGCGGCGTGCCACAAACCGAATGACAGACTGACCAGCGCCACCACCATGCCGCCAACCATCAGCGTGCCCAGCAACGGTGAAACCCGCGGAAAAAGCATGGTGAAAATCAGACTGATCACCACCAGCATGGTGGTTTCGATACCGACCAGATAGGGCACCTTGTGCTTGATCCGGCCGTCCAGGATGCCGGAAATGATGTTGGCGTGAACCTCCACGCCTGCGTACGCCACACCCACCGGCGTGGTGCGATGATCCTTGAGCCCGGGAGCCGTCGTACCCAGTATCGCGATGCGCCCGCGCAGGGCCTGTTCATCGACACGCTTGTGCAGCACATCCGACAGTGAGAAATACGGGAAGCTGCCCTGCGCCCCACGGTAAGGCACCAGCACAGCGACGTTCTCATCAACCGGCACCCGGTACTCGCCCAGACGCAGATACTCCAGATTCAAAGCGCTGCGCGGGCCTCCACGCGCGTCATACTCAAGCTCGATCTGCGGCGCTTGCCCGGCTGGCGTGAGCGTGCGCGCCAGCGCCATCAGCGCAAGCGATGCGTAAACCGCCTCGTCGTGCTGCTGCAGCAGCGGCACACGCCGGAAAACCCCGTCACTGTCGAGCGTTGGGTTGTCAAAAAAACCGGCATAAGGGGTCGCCTGCTGCAGCACGGGCAGATTGGCCGTATGGCTGCTGGCCCGGATATAGCTCGCCGGCATCTGGCGCGCATCATCCACCACGGGCGGCGGCAACTGGCCAAGCCGAGACTGCGCGCCGCCCATGCCCTTGAGCACGAAGCCAAGCACCGGCTGATGACGCCCGAGTGCCGCAGCAAACACGCGGTCATCGTCCCAGTCTTCGCGGCGCGCCTCAATCCAGCGCTGAACACTGTCATCGCGACCCACCTCGGAGGCATCCAGCTGACCCAGCCACGGCAGGCCGGAATGGCCGTCTGGTTCCGGGAAAACCGAGTCCAGGGCCAGGGTGCTGACCGCATAGTGCTGGTGCAGCACATCCACCACGGCGGCCAGCTTACGCCGCGGCCAGGGCCACTGGCCATCCTCTGCCATGGATTTTTCGTCGATGTCGATGATCGCAATACGATCGTCAACTTCATCCAGCACACTGGCCCGCACACGGGCATCGTAGGTCAGCCGTTCGACCTGCTCGATGAGACTGATCGTCCAGAACCCGTTGAGGTGCAGAAGAAAGCCGACGAGTATGAAACTCGTCAGCACAAATCGAATCAGAGTGTGCATCGCGTGCCCCCGGGCGCTCCCACTGCCGGTCATATTACTTGCCCTGAAATTCGCCGCAAACGCACGTTAAAACAATGAGAAAAGCCGACAAAATCTTTATGATGTCGGGTTTGACTCACGCCATCCGCAGATCGCCCGTCCTTGAATTCGCAACTTTCCCCTCAAACCATCGCCCGGCTGCAGAAAACCGTTCCGCTGATGGCAGCGCTGCTGCTCGCGGTGCTGCTGGGCCTTCAGCTGGCCAAGCTGATCTGGTTGCTGGTGCCGGCGCCGGAGCAAGGCTTGTGGGTGCCGCGCCCTGCGCAATCCGCCGATGCGCCTGCGCAACGCCAGCAGACCAGCACCATCAATATCGCCGCGATCCAGCAAGCCAAGCTGTTCGGGGAGTACCGCCCGGAAGCGGCGGTGCAACAGGCTCAGGCCACGGAAGACGCACCTGACACCAATCTGCGGCTCAAATTGCGCGGCATTCTGGCCATGGAAAATGCCGCCGATTCACGCGCGCTCATCGAGCAGACACGCGGCGAACTCAAGGCTTATGCGGTCGGCATGCCGATCCCGGGCGGCGCGGAGTTGCACAGCATCTATGTGGACCGCGTACTGCTCAAGCGCGGCGGCCGCCTGGAAACCCTGCGCCTTGAAAAGGACGAGGTCGTCGACACCTCTCCGCGCAACACGGCCGCATCCTCCAGCAGCGTGCGCGCACTGGGCGGATCGGCGCCACGCATTCTCGATGCGGCCACCTCGGCCAAGCTCTCCACGATCCGCACGGAGTTGCTCAACGACCCTTCCAAGGCATCGCAATATCTGCGCGTCCAGCCGGCACGCAGTGACGGCGTGATGCGCGGCTATCGCATTTATCCCGGACGCAATCGGGATCTGTTCCAGCAGGCGGGCCTGCGCCCTGGCGACATCGTAACCTCGATCAACGGCGTTTCGCTGGATGATCCGAGCAAAAGCTTTCAGCTGCTGGGCGATCTCAGTTCGGCGCAGCAGCTCAACTTGCAAATTGAACGCGGCGGACAATTGCAGTCCGTCAGTGTGAATCTCAACTAGTGGTAACTCTATGACTCTGGCGACACACCCGGTGCTGCGACCGGTGATGGCGGCCCTGCTGCTTGGCAGCAGCGCAGCCCTGTTCAGCACGGCAGGCCTGGCTCAGCAGCCGACACAACCGGTTGGCTCGACCTTGAACCTCAAGGACGCTGACATCGGCACGCTGATCACCACGGTGGGTGAAATCACCGGCCAGAATTTCATTGTCGACCCGCGCGTCAAGGGCCAGGTCACGGTGATTTCAACCACCCCGATGTCGCCCGAAGACATCTACGGTGTGTTCCTGTCGGTGCTGCAGGTGCATGGTTTTGCCGCGGTACCGGCCGGCCCGGTGACCAAGATCGTGCCGGAAGTCGGGGCCAAGCAGGATGGTGGCAGCCACTTTGATTTCTACGGCATGGCCGATGATGAGATCGTCACGCGGGTGATCGAGATCGTCAATGTCCCGGCCGCCCAGCTGGTGCCCATTCTGCGCCCGCTGGTGCCGCAGTACGGCCATCTGGCGGCGTACTCGCCGTCAAACATGCTGATCATTTCCGACCGTGCGGCCAATGTCGGACGCATGACCGAAATCATCCGTCGCATCGACCAGGGTGGCGATGACGAGGTCGAAGTGATCCGTCTGCGCAATGCATCCGCCGCCGACGTGCAGCAGACCCTCAATGGCCTGCTGCAATCGCAGCAAAGCAAGCGCGACCCCAGCCAGCAGCCGATCACGCTGATCGCGGATGAACGCACCAACAGCCTGATCCTGAGCAGCGACAAGGCGCAGCGCATGCGCATTCGCGCCCTCATCGCCCACCTCGACATCCCGCTTGAAGAGGACGGCGACACCCAGGTGATCTACCTGTCCTACGCCGATGCCGAAACCCTGGCACCGATTCTGGAGGGCTATGCCGAGACCCAGACCAACGCCAAAGGCGGCGCAAAGAAGGAAGGCGCTGGCGGGACCAACCCCGATGTGCGCATCGTGGCCGAGCCCAACACCAATGCACTGGTGATCACCGCACCGCCCAAGATCATGCGCGGCCTGCGCAGCGTGATCGCTCAGCTCGACATCCGCCGCGCCCAGGTGCTGGTCGAGGCCATTTTGGCCGAAGTCAGCATCAACCGCTCACGCCAGCTTGGCATCGATTGGGCGGTGCTCAACGATGAACGCATCGCCGCGGCGTCGATCTTCAACCAGAATGTCATCACCGGCGCTGCGGCGGCGGCCAGCGGCAATATCGCCGGCGCAACCGGCCTGCTGCGCACCGGCTTCAATGTCGGCGGCGGCAGCATCAAGGATGACGGCACCAGTTTCGCGCTGCTGCTCAACGCCCTGGCCGGCGATGGCGAAACCAATGTCTTGTCCACACCCTCACTGGTGACCATGGACAACGAGGAGGCCGAAATTTCGGTGGGCCAGGAAGTGCCCTTCCTGACCGGTTCCTACGGCAACTCGACCACCGGCAGCACGGTCAATCCGTTCCAGACCATCGAGCGCCGTGATGTCGGCCTGACCCTGGGCATCACGCCGCAAATCAACGAGGGCGACACCATCAAGCTGACGATCAAGCAGGAGTCCTCCAACGTCAGCGCCGGCACCGCGGGTGCGGTTGACCTGATCACCAACAAGCGCACCCTCAACACCACGGTCATGGTCGGCAATGGCGACATCCTGGTGCTGGGCGGGCTGATTGATGACAACGTCCAGCGCACCGAGCAGAAAGTCCCGATCCTCGGCGACATTCCCCTGCTGGGCGCCCTGTTCCGCTCCAGCAGCGTGGAAAACGCCAAGCAGAATCTGATGATCTTCATCCGCTCGACCATCCTGCGTGACCGTGAGAGCGCCAGCTACTACACCCGCGTCAAATACGATCGCATGCGTCACCTGCAGGATCTGGCCAATGACCAGCCCATGCGCGTGCTCGGACGCACCCGCGGACCGGTGCTGGAACAGCTGGACGAGCAATTCGTGCAACCGCCGCAGCCTGCACCAACGGCAAGCCCTGCCCCGGCCCAGGCCGCTGATGACAGCGCTGCCGAGCTGCCGCCCGGCGCCGCTGAGAGCGACACAAACGAGCCCCAACAAAGCGCGCCGGTTGCCACACCACAACCGAGCATGGAGCCGCTGATCAGCACCGAGCCGGTGCTCACACCGCGCAAGAAAATGGGTCGGGGTCACCTGCGCTGATGGACACCGCGCTGCGCCTGCCCTCGTTTGCCTTCGCCAAGCGCCACGGTCTGCTGGTCGGTCAGCTGACCGATGATGGCCACGTGGAGTTGTTCGCGCGCCCGGATGTGGCGCCGGAAGCGCTGCTTGAGATGCAACGCTTCCTGGAATACCCGATCGCACTGAAACCGCTGGCGATCGAAGATTTCGACCGCGCCTTGCAACAGCGCTACGAAAACAACTCCAGCGAAACCATGCAGGCCATGCAGGGCCTGGATGATGATGCCGATCTGTCCAGCGTGGCCGAGTCACTGGCCGAACCTCAGGATCTGCTCGAAGCCGATGACGACGCACCGATCATCCGGCTGATCAACGCCATGCTGTCCGAGGCGATCAAGGACAACGCCTCGGACATTCACATCGAGCCGTTCGAGAACCGCCTGGTCGTGCGCTTTCGCGTCGACGGCGTGCTGCGCACCGTGCTGACCCCGCAGCGCGCGCTCACACCGCTGATCGTCTCGCGCATCAAGGTCATGGCCAAACTGGATATCGCCGAGAAACGCCTGCCGCAGGATGGTCGCATCTCGGTCAAGATCGCGGGGCGCCCGGTCGACGTCCGCGTCTCCACCATCCCGTCGGGCCATGGTGAACGCGTGGTGCTGCGTCTGCTCGACAAACAGGCTGGCCGCCTCGATCTGACCCATCTGGGCATGGAGCCCAAACAGCTCGAGGTGATGAAAGAGCTGATCAAGAAGCCGCACGGCATCATTCTGGTTACCGGCCCCACCGGCTCGGGCAAAACCACCACGCTGTACGCGGCGCTGGCCAGCCTCAACGACAGCTCGCGCAACATTCTCACCGTGGAAGATCCGATCGAGTACTACCTCGACGGGATAGGCCAGACCCAGGTCAACACCAAGGTCGACATGAGCTTCGCGCGTGGCCTGCGTGCCATCCTGCGCCAGGACCCCGACGTGGTCATGGTCGGGGAAATCCGCGACCTGGAAACGGCCGAGATCGGGGTGCAGGCATCACTCACCGGTCACCTGGTGCTGTCGACCCTGCACACCAACACCGCGATCGGCGCGGTTTCACGTTTGCGCGACATGGGCGTCGAACCATTCTTGCTCGCCTCCAGCCTGATCGGCCTGATCGCCCAGCGCCTGATCCGTACCCTGTGCCACGATTGCCGGGAAGCCTACACCCCGGACGCTGCGGAGTGCCGGCTGCTCGACATTCCGGCCGACAATCCTCCGCAGATCTACCGTGCGCGCGGCTGTGACAAATGCCGCAACACCGGCTACACCGGACGTAATGGCATACAGGAAGTGATCGCGGTCGACGATGCCATGCGCACCATGATTCACGACGGGGCCTCCGAGCAGACCATGGAAAAGCATGCCCGGCAGCGCTTCCCCAGCCTGCGTGCGGAAGGCCGCGCAAAGATTCTCGAAGGTGTGACCACGATCGAAGAAGTCGTGCGCGTCACACGCGAAGACTAGGACTCGCCACCACAACACTATGGGCGCCTACAGCTACACCGCACTGGATGCACGCGGCCGCAACAAGAAAGGCCTGATCGAAGGCGACACACCGAAGATGGTGCGCGCGCAACTGCGCGAGCGTGGCCTGACCCCGCTGGAAGTGGTCGAGGTCGAGCAGAAATCACGCGGCGGCAGCGGCGGTGGCTTCAATCTGGCCCGGGGCATTTCCGGCACCGAACTGGCCCTGGTCACACGTCAGCTGGCGACCTTGCTGAAATCCGGCCTGCCGCTGGAAGAAACCCTCAAGACCGTGGCCCAGCAGATCGAGGGTCGCCGCACCCAGGGCATCATCATGGGGGTGCGCGCGCGGGTGACCGAAGGCCACACCCTGGCCTCGGCTCTGCGCGAGTTCCCCCATGTGTTCAATCACCTGTATTGCGCCACGGTCGAAGCAGGCGAGCAGTCCGGCCATCTGGACACCGTGCTGGACCGTCTGGCCGACTACGTGGAAAAGCGCCAGGAACTGCAGAAAAAGATCTTCGCCGCCCTGTCCTATCCGATCATTCTGGTGCTGGCCTCGGTGGGCATTGTCAGCTTTCTGCTGGCCAGCGTGGTGCCGCAGGTCATCGGCGTGTTCGACAGCCTGGATGCGGAATTGCCGCCGCTGACCAAAGGCATGATCGCGGCCAGTGACTTCCTGCGCGATCACTACATCGCGCTGGGCATCGTTCTGCTTGTGCTGGTGGTTGGCTGGCAGTTCCTGATGCGCCGACCCGCCGCCAAGTACCGCTGGCACGCCGTTCAGTTGCGCTTGCCACTGTTCGGCAAACTCATTCGCGGGGTCAATGCCGGCCGTTTCACCCGCACCTTCAGCATTCTGGTTTCCAGCGGCGTGCCGGTGCTGGAAGCCCTGGATATCTGTTCACGCGTGGTGCAGAACATTCCGATGCAGGAACTGATCAAGTCTGCTGCGGTGAAAGTGCGTGAAGGCGCGCCGATTCACCGCTCTCTGGCGGCCGGACGTCTGTTCCCGCCGATCACCCTTAACCTGATTGCCAACGGCGAGGCCTCCGGCCAGCTCGACGAAATGCTTGAACGTGCCGCACACAATCAGGAACTCGAGGTCGACACCATCATCTCGGCGATCATGGGGGTCCTGGGACCGGCCTTGATTTTGATGATGGCGGGTATCGTGCTGACCATCGTGCTGGCCATCATGCTGCCGATCTTCGACATGAACCAGCTGGTTCAGTAAGGCGCTGCTTAGCTCGGGTTATCGAGATTGGCCGCCACATCGGGCAGCAAATGCGCTTCGACCTGGTCGCGAATGCTTTCGGTGACCCGCGCATGACATTCCAGCACGGCAATATGAATGGCATTTTCCAGCGACATGGCATCGGCGCTGCCGTGTGACTTAATCACGATCCCATTCAAGCCGAGCAAGCTGGCGCCGTTGTAGGCTCGCGGATCAACCCGCTTGCGAAAGCGCTGCAGCACACCATAGCTGGCCAGCGCCGCAAGTTTGCTGAGCAGGCCGCGCCGGTACTCTTCGCCCAGGAAATCAGCTATCAGGCGCGACACGCCTTCCATGCTCTTGAGCGCGACATTGCCGGAAAAACCGTCACAGACCACCACATCCACATTGCCCAGAAAGATGTCGGTCCCTTCCACATAGCCGATGTAGTTGAGATCACTCTGGCCCAACATGGCGGCAGCCGATTTGATCGACTGGGTGCCTTTGATGTCTTCGGAGCCAATGTTGAGCAAGCCAACCCGCGGATCTTTCAGATTCGACACCGCACGGGCCAGCACGGCGCCCATCACGGCAAACTGATACAGATGCTCGGGGCTGCACTCGGCGTTGGCGCCAAGGTCCAGCATATGGGTGTGCCCGTTGCGCGACGGCAGCTTGGACACAATTGCCGGGCGGTCGACCCCGGGCAGGGTCTTGAGCACGAAGCGCGCGGTGGCCATCAGTGCGCCGGTGTTACCGGCACTGACACAGGCCTGAGCCGCACCAGCGTGGACCAGATTGATGGCCACGCGCATGGAGGAGTCTTTCTTGCCGCGCAGCGCTTTGGCCGGCTCCTCATCCATACCCACGATCTCGCTGGCCGGTTCGACGCGCACGCGCGGGTGCGCCTGCAAGCCGTGCTTGGTCATGGCCGCCTCAAGTACCGACGGCTGGCCGACCAAAATCAACTCCAGCGAGGGGTGCCGCTCCAGCGCTCGGCGGGCGGCAGGCACGGTGACGTCAACGCCGACGTCACCGCTCATCGCGTCCAGCGCGATGATCATGCCGTCTTAGATGTCGTCTTCAGCGACTTCCGGCTTTTCAATCACGCGACGACCACGGTAGAAACCGTCCTTGGTCACATGATGACGCAGGTGCATTTCGCCGCTGGTCGGATCTTCCGACAGCGTGGGTGCACTCAGGGCATCGTGAGAACGACGCATGTCGCGCTTGGAACGGGTTTTACGGTTCTGTTGAACGGCCATCACGGCCTCCTTGGCTTCAAATTCTGCGACGCGTGCGCTTGCGCGCATCCGCCACACGGTTATCTCTTCTACGACTGAGCCGGAGGCTCACACGTACCATCGGCATGACGCGGCGTCATCGGCAGCGCCAATATCGATTCATCGCGGGCCAGCTCGTGCAAAAGCACGCGCCCACCACGAGCGATGTAAATGTCCAGCGCGGTTTCAATCCGCTCAGCCTGTGCGTCGTTGTCCACCAGCTCAAGCAGGAACTGAGCCGTCCAGGCCTGTTCCATCGGTTTGAGACAACGCTGGCAAAGCATTTCGCATTGACCCTGCAGATCGCCCTTCAAGGCCAGTCGGCCCGACGGTGCTTGCGTGATGTCCAGCGTCAGCTGCACACTCGCTTCGCCCGCAGGCCAGCCCTCCAGATCCGACAACGGCACCGTTCCGGCAAGTTGCTGGCCAGGTGCCAGCCGTATCAGGTCAACCCAAGCGGGCAAT
>JASBUL010000020.1 GCA_030147945.1 Oceanococcus sp.
GCGCGCCGATGCCCAAACACATCGTGCTTATCAGGCACTCAAAGCCGCCACCTACCCGTCGCAGAACAAGGCCTCTTGATCATGGACTCTCCTCTTGCCCTGCCCGCATCCCCGACGCTGGGACTGGTTCAACATGCCAGCGCTCGCACCCGGCGCCCTTTGCGCATTGCTTTTTTTTCCGACGCACTGCCCGAACGCAACGGCGCCGGGAGCTACTACCAGGATCTGTGCCACCACCTGCGCGCGCACGGGGTTGAGGCCGATCTGTACCAGCCCCATCTGAAAAAGCGTTTGCAGATGGCGCTGCCGCTGCCTGGCGATCCCACGCAAAAACTGCTGACCCCCAATGTGCCCAAATTGTGGACACAGTTTGCCGCCCAGCAGCCCGATGTGGTGATTGCCATCACACCGGGGCCCTTTGGATTGCTCGGCCTGTCCTTGGCCAAGCGTTTTGGCTGCAGTTTTCTAAGCGCGTTTCACACCCAGTTCGAAGAGCTTTCCCGGCTTTACTGGAACCCGCTTTCGCGCCGTGTCGCCAATGGCTACCTGACGCTGACCAACAGCGTACTGTGCCGTCATAGCTGTAGCGTGATGGTTCACAACCGTGCGCTGATAGAAACGGTCGAGCGGCTTGGCGCACGCCAGACCGATGTGATGGGCACGCCGCTCGCGCCGTGTTTTCTCGATGTGCCGCGTCTGGCCCATCGCGCCAGCCTGCGCCACGTGCTGTTTGCCGGACGCCTGGCACCGGAGAAAAATGTCGCGGACGTGGTGGCGGCCGCGCGACAGCTACCGCACATTCAGTTTTCCATCGCCGGCGACGGTCCCCTGCGCCGCAAGCTGGAGCGTCAGGCCCGTGATCTCCCCAATGTCCAGTTCTGGGGCTGGTTGAGCCGTCCGGAGCTGCGCGCGTTGATGGATGAGTGCGACCTTCTGGTTCTGCCATCGGCATTGGAAACCTTTGGCACTATCGCGCTTGAAGCCATGGCCCGAGGGCGCCCTGCACTGGTCGCCGAAGGCGCTGGCATACACGACTGGCCCAAACTGCGTGACGGCCTGCTGGTGCAACAGCGTGGCGAGAACGTAGAGGCCGCGCTGCGGCGCGTCGCAACGCTGTCGGCTGATGATTGGCGGATGCGCGGCGAGCGGGCCCGACGAGCAGCCGAGCGGTTGAACGAGGACACCGTCGAGCAATGGATTGCGCTGGCGCGACGCCACCTCGTGCAATGAGCGCAGGCGCGCTGGACATCCGGCTGTCCATCCATGATGTGATGCCACACACGCTGGACCAGGTTGCGGCGATCCTCGAGCTGTTTGCAGCGCATCAACTGGGCGCGGCGCGACTGCTGGTTGTGCCCGGACACGATTGGTCGCCTGAACAACTCCATCAGCTGCATGCGTGGCAGAGCGAAGGGCATGAGCTGGCTGCTCACGGCTGGTTTCACAAAGCGCGGCACATCCGCGGCCTGAAGCACCGTGTACATGCGGCCGCGGTTTCACGCGATGTGGCCGAGCACCTCGCGCTGGATGCGTCCGAAATCTGTCAGTTGATGCGAGATGCCGCTGCCTGGTTCGTGGACCAGGGGCTGTCCAGGCCGCAGGTCTATGTGCCCCCGGCGTGGGCATTGGGCTCGGTGTCGCTCACGGCGCTGAGCACCACTGGCTACCAGCGGGTGGAAGTCACCCGTGGCGAACTGTGGCTGGACCAGGGTCTGCTTGAGCATCAGCTCCTGCTGGGCTTTGAGGCGGACACCCGACTGCGCGCAGCGGCCCTGGGCATCTGGAACAAGGCGCAGATGAGGCTCGCCCGTTTGGCAAGGCAACCTGTGCGTATTGCCATTCACCCGCACGATCTGCAGTTGCGCCTGGGCGGTGAGCTGCGTGAGCTGCTGCGCCAGCTAAGCCCATCGGCGCAGGCCTTTTAGCCACATGCCGCCTTGCACAGTACACTGCACCTCGGACGAGACCTCCCCCATAACAAGCAAGGTTGCAGCATGACCCAGAACACCCGTAGCGACGTCGAATTTTCCAGTCACGGCACCGTTTGCCGGGCCTGGCTGTACACACCCACAGCGCCCAATGGCGCAGCCATCATCATGGCCCATGGTCTGGGTGGTACACGCGATGCCGGACTTGAGCCTTTCGCACTGGAGTTCGCCAACAACGGCTTCACCGTGGTGCTGTTCGATTACCGTCATTTCGGTGCCAGCGATGGTGAACCTCGCCAGCTGCTGAGCATTTCGCGTCAGCTGCAGGATTGGCGCGCCGCGGTGAGCTATACCCGCAGCCTGCCCGGTGTTGATGCAGCCCGAATCGGCTTGTGGGGCACGTCGTTTTCCGGCGGTCATGTGCTGACCACGGCGGCCAACGATTCAAGCATCGCCGCAGCATCGGCACAGGGACCGATGGTGGATGGTCTGGCGGCGTCACTTGAGATGGTCAACTACGCAGGTGTGGGCCGGCTCGCCCGACTGGCAGCCTACGGCAGTGTCGATCAGCTGAGGGGGGTGCTCGGCCTGCAGCCGATCACGGTGCCACTGGTGGCCGCGCCGGGGGAATTTGCCGCCATGAGCAGCCACGATGCACTCAGCGGTTACGGTGCCATCACACCGTCCGGCTGGCGCAACGAGATGAGCGCCCGGCTCGCACTTTATCTGGCCACCTATCGCCCGATTACCAAGGCACGCAAGTTGCGTTGCCCGATCCTCATTCAGGCCTGCACCAAGGACAGTGTGGCGCCGGCGGCTGCAGCGGTGAAGCTGGCTCGTAAAGCCGGGCCCAATGTTGAACTGAAGGAGTACGACATCGGTCACTTCGATATTTACGTTGGCAAAGACCGCGAACGCGCGGTGGCCGATCAGCTGAGCTTTTTCAAGCGGGCGCTGGCAGCGGCCTGACGGCTAGGCGTGGGGCGCGATGATGCCGCGCCGGGCTGCTTCAAGGGTGGCCTCCGCGCGGCTGTTCACATCCAGCTTTCGGTAGACACTCTTGATGTATCCGGTCGCGGTATTCGTGGTGATGCCCAGATGTTCAGCCACTTCGCGTATGCGATAGCCCTTGGCGATCAGGGTCAGGCAGTCCGTCTCGCGTGGTGACAGCAACGGCTCACCCGGGTCCTGCTGGAACACGCCGAGCAAACGGCGCGCGATAGCGGGAGACAGAGGCGGCTGCCCATCGGCGATGCCGCGCAGTGCACGGGTCAGGCTGCTTGGCGCGTTTTCCTTGAGCAGATAACCCTGTGCGCCGGCACGTAAGGCGGCAAACAGATGCTGATCATCCGCATACATAGTTGTGACCACACGCAAGCAGCGCGGGTTGTGCTGTCCCAGCGCGCGAATCAACTGTTCTCCCGAACCGTCCGGTAGGCCAAGATCGATCAGGGCCAGATCGAATGTCTGGCGCGGAATCAGCTGACTTGCTTCAGCGATGGTTGCGGCGCGCACGATGTCGACCCCGGGAAAGGTATCGAGCAGGGCATCCTGCAGAATCAGGGCTGCCGCGTCGACATCCTCGATCAGCAGTGCACGTTCGAATGCGCGCGGTACGGTGGACGGAACAAGCATCAGGACGAGCCTTGGTCAGGCGCAGAAGCGAAAGCGTACTCTGCCGGTTCCGCCGCATGTTCGCCCCCCGCGTTTTGGGGGAGCGACAGCGTGCCTTGAAACACCACATCTGCACTGGCCTCATCCCAAGCCCAGCGGATTTCCCCTCCATGCGCCCGACAGCGCCGCACCAGGTTGCGCAAACCAAGGTTCTGGCGCCACGCATCCGGCGGCGCGAACGGCCGTGTTGCGTCATGGCGAAATTCGAAGCGGAGGGCTTGCCCGGTGATCTGCAGCGAGACCGCGATCCGGCTGGGCGCGGCATGCTTGATCGCATTGTTGGTCAGCTCACGCATGATGCGGACCAGATCCAGGCTCCATTGCGCAGACAGTCGCACTGTCGGCAGGGATGTCTGCATCGGCCAGCGCCAGTGGATGTCGGCCTGCTCGCAGCGATCGGCCAGCTCGTTCCGGCAATCCGCCAGACACTCCGCCAGCAGCGGGTTCTGCCCGGCCAGGCTGTGCACGATGGTGCGGATGTCGGCAAGGATTTCGGTGACCGCCTCAGCGGTCGAAGCATCCACGCGCTGACGCACCGAAAGCAGTCGGGCGCCGACATCATCGTGCAGATCCTGGGCGATACGCTGACGCTCCAGCTGAGCGCCTTCGGCGACCGCTTCGCGATACTGGCGGATACGCGCAAACAGGCGGCTGAGGCGGTCAGCCAGCTGTGCATCGTTGCTGTCGGCCAGTCGTCGGCCTCGTGCCACCCATTTCAGCAAGGTGCCCTGCTCCGGTCCCGGCACGATCAATGCGGCGCCGTCCTGCGCAACGCGGGCGCAATCCGGGTTTTCCGCCACCGGGTGTATTTCCAGCGGCTGATAGACATTGGTGAGCAAGCGTTGCCAGCTGGCCTGCGCACTGTCGCCACTGGCTTGCAGCACCGCCTTCAACAGCGCGCCTTCGTCACGCTCCATCGGGCTGCGCGTCAGCCGCCGCCACAGGATTTGCCGCAAGGGAAAATAGGCCCAGCCGACCAGTGCCAGCGACAAGGCCAGACTCAATCCGGTGTCCAGGCGCAGCACCGAAAGAATCAGCGCATCAACGGCGATGACCAGTCCGCCACCAAGCACCGCGCCCCAGGCTCTCGCCCACCAGGCGCCGAGTTCAAACAGGCGATAACGAACAACGCCAAGCGCAATGCCAATGTTGGTCAGCAGCAAAAATCCAAAGGCGAACACCTGCGTTTCCGAAGGGCTGGTTTCACCAAGCAACACTGGAAGAATCTGCATGACTACGAAGGCCACGCCACCGACGAACCAGGCGAACAGGTACCACAGCAGCGCGGCCCGCTCCACCGGCCGATTACGGCTGGCCAGCCATTGGCGCAAGGCCAATACCAGTGCCCAGCTCAGCGCCAACAGTATGGGGGCGCGAAACGCAAGATCGGTGGGCATGGCGTCCCAGGGTTGCGCCGCACCGAAAACCAGGGCCCAGACGAGAAAACCGGCGAGGATCCAGCGGCATTGGCGCACGCTGCCAAGAACCTGCGGATAGCGCAGCATGGTGACCACATAGCCGCCTGAGTACAGCTGTGTGCCGATCTGGTTCAGGGCGCTCAGTGTCCACAGGGCCTGTGAACCCAATGCCAGCTCCCGGCTCGTATAAACCCCGGCGGAGGCGGCTGCGACGGCCAGCCCGACACCCATGGCGAGGAAGCCACGCGCCGCCCAGTCGTTTCGTCGATAGGCCCAAACACCGGCACTGATCGCAATGCCGATCAGCGCAACCAGGCCATGGAACCAGAAGTTCGCGGGCAGGCTGAACACGCTGCGCCGGGCTTCGGCCCGGATCGCAATGAAACGTCCATCATCAATAACCCATTGGCTGGCCGGCTGACGCAATATCTCAAGCAATGCGCCCTGATGTTGTCGATAGGTGTGCAGCTGGCCGAGTGTCCGTTCGGCGACATCGATCTCTGCAAACGCATCCCTGGCGCGTAAGGGTTCCAGCTGCCCGGCATGCTCGATCGCAACCAGACGCTCACCGGCCTTCAGGCGGCCAGCGGACGGCCCTCTGGCGTCTACGGCATGGATGAGCACGGCGTCACTGGCCGGTCTGGTTTCGAACCCGAGATAAGGTTGCGCGGTGAGGAAAAGCGCCGCCGCCGTGAGCACGCCAGCGGTAAGCAGCACCAGCAGCACCACCACCCTGACCGGCGCCATGTTCCGCCCAAGCGCGGCCCGCATCATGACGGGTCGAGCGTGCATGGCGAATCGCCGTGTACCCGCGGCTGCAGCGCCCACCGGTCGCCCACGAACGCAGCGCCGTGTCGCCCTCGCCGGGCCTTGTGCAGGGATTGCATCGCAGCGGCTAGTCTGGATCGGCAGCGATCACCCGCGTGCGTCGCAAACCATCCTTGATCGCTTTGGCATTGCGATCGCAGGCACGATGCGAAGAGCTCGCGCGCTGGGCGAATCGATGATGCAGTCGAACTTTTTCATCAAAAGCCTGCATCAGCTGATCGGCGTTTTGTGCGCCCGCCAGCCTGTGGGCCAAGCCCCGGCTGGCGGCGCGGATACTGGCTTTGCCCGCGGCATCTTTGCAGGCCAGGGCTCGCCCGCCGAGCTTGGCGTTCTCCCAGAACTGATATTCCGCCTGATCAGGCGCTGCATCATCCGCCTGTGCGGGTGCCAGCGTGGCGAGTATGAGTAAGCAAGCGGTGACGAATTTCATGCGCCAACAATAAGCGTTACGGCGCTGAACGCAAGCCGTGAACCAGGCAAAAAAAAGCCCCACCTGCTGGCGGGGCATAAACATCTCAGTGGTATGTCACACCGGCGCGCAGGCCAGTATGCTGTGCCGACTTACTGCTTGTTACCTTGAGGAAAAGTATTGAGCAGTAGATTGGGCGTGCCGGCACCGGCCGGACTGCGAGCAACCTTGCCCACCGTTGCATTGCTGATCAACGCAGCAGCTACGTCCGCTGAATTCAGACTGGGGGTTTCGCCCAAAATCAGCGCTGCTGCACCAGCAACATGGGGGGAGGCCATCGATGTGCCACTGAGATTCGCCGTTCCGCTATTGTTTGCATAGTCGGCTGAAACGATGCTGGAGCCCGGGGCATAAATATCCACACAGGTCCCATGGTTACTGAAGCTGGATTCCGAGTCGTCACTCGCCGTTGAGGCAACGGTCACAGCTTCGGGCGCACGAGCGGGCGATGTGCCGCACGCATCCGCATTGTCATTGCCGGCGGCGACAACCGGCAACACATTTGCATTGAACAGATTGGCGATGGCCTGGTCCTCGGCATCCGAAGCGCCACCACCCAGGCTCAGGTTGACCACCGCCGGGTACTCGGCATTTTCGGCCACCCACTCAATCCCGGCGATAACCGCGGAGCCGGTGCCGGAGCCTGCACAGTTGAGCACGCGAACCGCATGCAGCGTGGCGAGCTTGGCTACACCGTACTGAGTGCCAGCAGCCGTGCCGGCGACATGCGTGCCATGACCGTTGCAGTCCTGCCAGTTCTCGGGATCAACCTCGCCACCGAGCAAGTCCAGTGGCAGCAGCCCACCGAGCAAACCGCCCAGCAAGCCATCGAGCGGGCCCGAGCTGACAAAGTTCTGACCGGCGCCAACACGCCCGGTGAATTCCTGGTGATCCGGATTGATACCGGTATCGATGATGTAGACGTGGACACCAGCGCCGGCGCTGTCCACATAGGCATACTCGCCATCCATCGGACGGTCCGTCTCATCAATACGATCCAGGCCCCACACCGGGCTGGCCTGAACGGCGCCAGCCTGGACCACGCGATCTTTCTCGATGGACTTGATCAGCGGAAGAGCCTGCAACAGCGAAACCTGAGCCGGACTCAGCGCAGCCGAGAAGCCCTGCAAAACCGTGTCATATTCAAACAGGGCGCCGCCCACTCCCAGCATGCCAAGCACACTGCTGGTCAGGCTGCTGACGCTCTCACCCAGTGGCAGCTGATCGTTGAACTGCACGATATAAACATCTTTGTTGTTGGCGCCCAGCAAGCCTGCGCTGGCCGTTGCAGCGACGCCCATCATGAGCGCGCCGGAAATCGCCTGAGTCACTGCTTTCAAGGTTGTTCCCCACTGTATTTGTTTGAATGGTCTCGCGGATGCGCTTGGCATCAGCCCCTGGTCCGAATCCGCCTTCCCTGCGGCTTCACGACGCTCACGAGAGGGCCTGATCGTAAAGGCCGGGCTGAGGGTTGTATGTAGCGCTTTGGGTAGAACCGCGTAGTGATTCCACTACATGAAAATGACGTATCTTATGGGCTGCCCGATGGAGCTGGAGAGCAGCACTTTGATTCGATTGATGAGCGTGGACGATCACAAGATCATTCACCGAGCCATTTCTCACATGGCCAGCCAGGCACCCGATATCGTCGTGGTTGGTGAGGCCAGTACCGGCGAAGAGGCCCTGGATTACATCGAAGCGTTACGCCCAACCATTGTGCTGATGGACCTCAACATGCCCGGCATTGGTGGTGTCGAGGCGACCGAGCGGATCACCGCTGAGTATCCCCATATTGAAGTCATCATCGTGTCCGCGCATACGCACGAACCCTACCCTTCGCGTGCCTTTGCTGCGGGTGCGTCCGGTTTTCTGTGCAAGGATTGCGAGGAGGCCGAAATGCTCAAGGCGATTCGCAGGGTGCATGCTGGTGGACGTTACATCTCGGCTGAAATCGCGGGCGATCTTTCAGCCCGACTGGTCGGCGGCGTTGCGCGCTCTCCCTTCGATGAGCTGTCCGAACGCGAAATGTCGGTGGCCTTAAAAATCACCGCCGGCCATACCACGCAACGCATCGCCGACATGCTCCACATCAGCCCCAACACCGTCAGCACCTACCGTCGACGCATCTACGACAAGCTGGCAGTGGCCAACGATGTGGAGCTGACCCTGGCGGCTTTTCGGCATGGCCTGGTTGGCGATGTGCTGGATTCATAGCCTAAAACACCTCGTTTAGTCGGCCACAAGAACATTCATCGCGGAAGTGGTCGCGCGTTCCAGGCGCGCCTGAGGCGCGCAATAATCGGCATAATCAAAGGCCCGCTCAGCCAGAGAATTAGGGCTGAGCCTATCTCGAATGCTGACTCACCCTTGGAGCATGATGATGCGCAAAAAAACAATGATCGGGCGTACGTCTTTTACGACTCTCTTCGCGGTGGCAGCACTGCAGATGGCTGCATGTGGTGGCAGCTCTGACAATTCCCCTTCAGACACCCCGAATGTTCCCGCCGTCGAAATGCGTAGCACGCTTCCAGCCCGTGCGGATTTCGGCATCGTTACGGAGATCATTGACCTCGATCTTAACGATGATGGACTGAAGGATTTGATCCTGTTCAGGACCAGCGATGATCCCTTCTACTCAGGGCTTTACATCCAGGCCCTGGTTAATCAGGGCAACCGGAGTTTTGCAGATCATACGGCCACCTATTTTCCGGATCTCGGCACGGACTGGAAATGGGTGGACAAGGCCTATTTGGTCGACCTCAATGGCGACTTGGCACTGGATATTGTCGCCCATGTTGATGAGGGTGATCAGGGCGTGCCGCCGCTGATTCGAACGCCCACTGGCGCATTCCAACTGGCGACCGATTCGGCGCTGTTGGACAACCCCGGTGCTATGGTGCCGATCGATGCCGACGCAGACGGCGCCATGGATATCCTTGTGCGTAACACGTCAAACTTTGGCACCGATACACAGGTACATCGTTGGTCACTTCTGCTCAACACGACAAGTGCACCGGCGAGCCTTTCATTTCAGCCTCTCGGCGTGGTGTCCAAGGACGATCACGTCGGCGTCGACTATCCGGCATTCGCTTACGCCCCCGCAGTGCTTGATTTAAATAACGACGGGTTCAATGACCTTGTTTACGGCGGGCCGAAGTGGAAAAACGACGGGTTTATCGATGAGCGCACATCGCTCATTGTCTACCTGAATCAGCAAGACAATACGTTTTTGCAAAGCACGAACCAGGTGTTCGGCGGTGCGATTCCCCAATACACCCACGTACGCGAGATGGTTGTTGCAGATTTCACCAACAGTGGATTCAACAGTGTTCTTGTAGCAAACACAGGCTACGACTGGCCACCCTACCCCGGTCAGAACAACGCCCTGCTGAAAAACGCCGGTGATGGCATGCTCAGCGAAGATGTTGGCACCTCAGCAAGCCACAACTACATGGGTTTCACCCATTCGGCTGACGCCGCGGACATTGATCAAGATGGTGATATAGACGTTGTCTACACGGACATCCTGGGTGACGACGTCGTTGCGTCCCGTAAGGTGAGGGTTCTCGCCAATGACGGCACAGGTCATTTTGTCGTGAAAACCTACATGGCCGCCGGCAACCACGGATGGACCGCAACGAAGCTCGTTGATCTGAACAATGACGGCTACCCCGAGATTGTTCTGGGTGCCATCGACTCCGGTAGTGATTCGCTGATCATCTGGAACGATGGGAATGGCGATTTTTGAGCTGACTGAAACCAGTCAGACGGGCCTCTGCAGCCCTGTGAGCTTCGCTTACAACAAATACGGAATCACCGCCTTGCGGGTCGTCGGATAGTCGTCAAACTGCTGCAAGTACCAGCGGTGATTCTGCAACGCACGCGGTACCAGATTGGCCACGGTGAGTAGCACGAATGCGACACCGGCCCACGACCAGGTGGCCACAGCCCAACCGCACCAGATCGTGATCTCGCCCAGGTAGTTCGGACAGCTCACGCGTTCGTAAAGCCAGCCTCGCGGGATCTTGTAACCGCTTTCCCCGGGTTTGCGCAGGGCCGACAGGATGGCGTCGGCCTTGCGGTTGATATGCCAGCCCGTCGCGAACAGCAGCACGCCGAGCACGAAACGCGGGTCCATCAGCCAGCTCAGATCATAGTCTGCCCGGATGCTGCTCCACGACAGGATGGCGGCATTCAGAAAGGCGATCACGGTATTGGTCATCACCGACATCAGCGGAATGCTGGCGGGCGTGGTTTGACGGGGTTTTACGCGTATACGCCAGGGAAATATGAAGGTGCGGTGGAAGTAGTGGGCCTGCCATAGCGCGAACAACAGCAGCGGCACCACATCCCAGGCCTTGTCGCCATAAAAGTAGATCGCGGCAAAGCCAAGCGATGACGGCATTTCCATGATTACCCACGACCAGCGGGTCGGAATGCCAGGCCCCCACAGCGCGCTGCGTCCCTGGGCATGGCGGCCGTAGGCAGCAGGCATGAACAACAGGCCCAGCAGAATCATCGGACACAACACGAATGTGCTGAGCAGCAGATAGTGATGCCACTGCGCGGCGTCGAATCCCAGCATGAACCTTAGCTCCCCCGAACCAGCCTGCAGTGTACTGCGCGCGCCGCGCGTCTCCAATGCCCGCTGTCGCTGATAGGCGACGCCATATAGCGGCCGAAATACAAGGGCTTAACCGGCTTTTGGGCTCGTGGTGCAGATTTCGCTGCGGCTTGCCGGCATCGCCACAGCGGTCGTCGCCAATCAGCAACAGATTTGCCCTGCGCCAGGCTTGTTGGGCCCTGCCCAGGCTGGGCTGTGGTTTATATGTGTCTGTTAATGAATGATTTTTTTGCTTCTGGCACGCATATCGCCCCTTCATTGGCGGAACCTGAATGGGAGTTTCAGTGATGAAAAAAACAATGCTCTTGATGTTTGCAAGTCTTTCGATCGCCGGCCTGAGTGCCTGTCAGGACGAGGCTTCTGCTGATGCGGCGGACGCTCAGGTCAGCGCGGCGAGTTGCCACCAGTGTGGCGAGATCGAATCGATCACACCACGCTCGGTCAAGGGCGAACCGCGCGCCGGGGCGGCCCTGGCTGGCGCTGTTATCGGTGGTGTTGTCGGCCATCAGTTCGGCAGTGGTTCCGGCAATGATGCGGCCACCGCTGCTGGTGCCATCGGTGGCGCCGTTGCCGGTAGCGAGATCGATCGCCGTCGCAATGCCAGCACCCACTACGACGTGGTCATCCGGATGAACTCCGGCGATCGCGTGGAGCTGACCCAGACCGATATTTCCGGTCTGTCGGTTGGCGACGAGGTTGAAGTGCGCGGTCGCAGCATCGTGCCCACCTCCTAACACCCTTCCCCAACATGAGGACCATCATGAAAACCAAAAACGCATTGACGCTGGCTTGCCTGGCTACTGCCACGCTGTTGACTCCGGTTGTCGCCAATGCGCACAACTACAACAGTATTGAAGGCGGTTTCATCAACCGTGACCTGGGACGTGAAGACGATAGCGGGCTGCGCATTGCGGGCTCGGCCGATATCGCCCGTCAGTTCGCCCTGTTTGGCGAGTTTTCGGATGTTGGCGATCTGGAACAGATCACCTTCGGCGGTTTGTTTCATCAGCCGCTGCAGCACAACCTCGACTGGTACGGCGGGGTTTCGCTGGAGAGCGTCGACGCTGGCTCCGCCGATGACACCGGAATAGGCCTGCGCGCCGGCCTGCGCTGGACCGCGCCCGACCCGCGCTTCGAGCTGAACCCTGAGATTCGTCATTTCGAAGTGTTTGATGACGGTGTGACCTCGCTGCGTTTGGCCGGCTACTACGCCATCACCCGTCCGTTTGACCTGCAGCTCGCGCTGCAGACCGGCGACGACGACCGCTTCGAAGCGGGCGCGCGCTACAACTTCTGATCATCTGGGAGATCACTATGAAAACGACTGCCTTTTCCGTGGTTGCCGTTGCCACCAGCTTTGCTTTGCTCAGTGGCTGCGCCAGCACGCCGAACGAATCCGCCAGCGTCGACAACGACAGCATGGCGCAACAGTACGAGGCCAGCGGTCCGCAGGGCCAGGCGCAGGCTGACAACACGCTACCCGATCCGCGGGCATTGAGCAGCGAACAACAGGCGCTGCTTGATCAGACCCGTCTGCTGTTCGATTTCGACCGCGCCGGTCTGCGCCCGGAGCACCAGGCCATCATCGAGGCTCATGCCCGTCATCTGCTGGCCAACCCTGACGTGCAGATTACGCTGGAAGGTCACGCCGACGAACGCGGCACCCGCGAGTACAACCTCGCGCTGGGTGAGCGCCGCGCCGTGACGGTGGAAGACGCACTGCTGATGCAAGGTGTACCGCGCAAGCAGCTGCGCACCACCAGCCTGGGCGAAGAAGATCCGGTGGTGAACGGTCAGAGCGAGCGTTCCTATCAGGAAAATCGCCGGGTCGAGCTCAAATACCAAAACGGCATGCACGCCAGCGCGTACTGATTGCCAACCCTCTGCCTGCTCAAAGCCGCGCCCTTGGGCGCGGTTTTTCTATGCCTGGTCTTCGGCGGCTTCGCGCTTGAATGCGCCCGGCTCGATGCCGTGTTTTTTGAGCAACTTGTAAAAATCAGTGCGGTTGCGTTCCGCCAGGCGCGCTGCCTGGCTGACATTGCCGCCACTGAGTTCCAGCAGCTCGGTCAGATACTTGCGGGTAAATTCGGCGCGCGCATCATCGAACGATGGCACGGCCTTGACCTCGGCCTTGCGCCCCAGCGCATCCTGAACCTGTGCCAGACTGATCACGCGCCCGGGTGACAAGGCCACACACTGTTCAACCACATTGAACAATTGCCGCACGTTGCCCGGCCATGGCACCGACACCAGCAATTCCACTGCGTCGGGGGCGAAAACCCGCCGCGGCGAGCCTTTACGAACCAGCTGGTTGAGCTGATGTGCAAGCAGCAGCGGAATGTCCTCGCGGCGCTCATCCAGTGGCGGCACCGACAGCTGGACCACATTCAGCCTGTAGAACAGGTCTTCACGAAACTCACCGTCCTCGACCAGGGTCTGGAGATCGCGGTGGGTGGCAGACAGCACGCGCACATCCACCGGTACCGAACGGGTTTCTCCGACCGGTCGCACCTCCCGCTCCTGCAAAACGCGTAAAAGCTTGACCTGCAGGTCATGCGGCATGTCGCCAATTTCATCGAGGAAAACGGTGCCGCCATCGGCCGCGCGAAACAGCCCCTCATGGTCGCTGCTGGCCCCGGTGAAGGCCCCCTTCTTGTGTCCGAACAATTCGGATTCCAGCAATTCGGCCGGCACCGCACCGCAGTTCAGCGCCATGAATTCACCGCGCTGACGTGGGCTGGCCTTGTGCAGCGCACGAGCCAGCAATTCCTTGCCAGCCCCGCTGGGGCCGCTGATCAGCACGCTGGATGAGGTGCGGGCAACCCGCTTCACCTTGTCGAGCAGATCCAGCATGTTGCGACTGCGGGTGACGATGTGTTCGGCCCAGGCTTCGCTGGTCGCGGCTGACACCGGTCGGGCATGGCGGTCCAGCGCGGCCTCAAGCTTTTCCGGTTCGACCGGCTTGCTTAGAAAATCCACCGCGCCGGCCTGGGTGGCGCGGACCGCGTCGGGAATGTCGCCGTGAGCGGTGATCAGGATTACCGGCAGACCCGGACGCAAAACCTGAATGCGTTCCAGCAGTTCGATGCCGTCGAGACCGGGCATGCGCAGGTCGGTCAGCACCAGAGCGGGCTCCAGCGTGCTCAGGGCATCAAGCGCCTGTTCGCCGCTGGCCACCGCGTCCACACGGTAGCCCAGCGACTCCAGCCGCATACTCAGCACACGCCGAAGTTTTTCGTCGTCATCAACCAGAAGTATTTGGCTGTGTTCGCTCACCGCGGCGCCCCTTGCAAGTCCTGTTCGATTTCAATCAGCGACTTGAGCCGCTGTTCGCGCTGGATCAGTTCGTTTTCCAGATACATCTCACGCTGCAGATCGGCCAATCGCAGGCGTGCCAGCCGCTGTTCGCAGCGCGGCAGTTTGCCCGCATCGAGCAAGGCTTGCATCTGATCCCTGGCCATGCTCGGGGCGTGCCCGGCATGCCCCGGCAAGCTGCGCAGCAAAGCCAGTGCAAATGGCTCGTTGTTATTGTTCTTCAAACGTTCCCACAGCGCCTGGCGCGATTCGCGCGGCGCTGCAATCACCGCATCCACCGTATGGTCTTTCGTTGCGGCCTGTGTGGATGTGGGCATCCAGGCGCAGGCGCTGAGCTCAAGACTGATCAGGCCAACGAAAAACAAACCGGCTACCCGGCTGAGCATCTTCGACAAAAACTTCTCCACTGTGCGCCAACGCGCACTCTGAGACGATCGACAACCCCACGCCAGTGCCAGGTATGCCCTGTTCATGTGTCTGGCGCCCCCGCTGAAACGGTTCGAAAATTATGTCTTTCTCATTATCCGGTACACCTGCACCGTGGTCACGCACGCTGAGTTCGAAAGAGCCGTTGATGCGAGCAATGGCCAACTCGATTGCGCTCCCTTCGGGCGCGTGCTTGATCGCGTTGCTGATCAGGTTTTCCGCCGCTTCCTGCAGGCGCGCCGGTTGTCCGTGCACGCTGTCGCTCAGGATTTGCGTTCGCCACTGCAGACCACGGCGTTGCAACTGAAGTTCAAAGCGGTTGAACAACTCGTCAACAAAAGCGGGGGTCGCAATGGTGCAGGCGCGCTGACGTTTCTGTTCACGACGCCACGCCGCGTAGGCCAGGAGGTGGGCGATCTGTTCGTGGAGTTCGTCGGCCGACTCCAGCAATATGCCGCGCAGTTCCTGCTGCTGAGCGTTCAATGGCCCGACACTGTCGTGTCCGAGCAGGTCGGCAGCCTCGCGCAAGCTCGACAAGGGCGTTTTCAGCTCATGTGAAACATGCCGCAGGAAGCGGTCCTTCTCGCCTTCGAGTTCGGCCAGGCGGCGTCGCAACCAGTCCAGCCGCTCACCAACCTCGGCCAGTTCTCGCGGCCCCTGCACCACGATCGGTCGATCCTGATGGCCGTGACCGATGACGCTGATGGCCTGACGCAGGCTGGCCAGGGCGCGGCGCAGGCGCCGCATCAGCAACCAGATGGCGAGCAATGCTGCCGGGACCAGACCAAGGGCACAAATCAGCATGCGCTGGCGTGCGGTCGCGGCAGCGCGCTGCAAATTTGTCGTCTCGCGTTTGATCGAGGCATGTCCTGCCTGGACCAGTTTCTCAGCCTGTTCCCCAAGCTGCCGCACCCCTTGTATGGCCTGGGACAGCTCATTGCCGGATTGCAGGCCCTGATTCCACTGGCGCACCAGCTCGGCGAGCTGCGCGCGCATGCTCACCAGACTGAAACCGAAATCGGTGTCGAGTCCGTGATCACGCATCAGGCTGAGCGTTTCATCCAGACGCGCAATGCGCTGGTAGAACAACACCAGCAGCTCGTTGTCGCCCAGGGCGACATATTGACGGGCGGTGCGCTCCAGGTTGGTCACGTCATCTCGCAGGCGATTGCCGAGCTGGGTCACCTGCGAGCCATCCTGGACCAGGGCCTTGCTGTGCCGGGTCAGTTCCACCAGCGACCACTGCCCCAGCCCGATCGCCAGCAGCAACGGCAGGCTCACAGCAAGGTAGCCAAGCAGGATCCAGGAACTCAGAGATCTGTTCATGCGCGGAGTATGTCGTCAGGCAGCGACACTGCAAAGGGGGGCTTGTGCGGTGTGACGCCGGGATTTTTGCCGCATCGACCCGCCGGACCGAGCTCATTTGCCGGGCCTCAGGGTGTAAACACGGCGGCCTGTCGCCAGACACCAACAGTTTCGCGTCGTCGGACGGGCGCGGTCCACAAGCGTGCTATAGGCGGAATTTCTAACCCATTGTTTGCATGGTGTTTATTCAGATCTGGCAAGGCCGTTGCGGTATTCGGGGTGAACTTCACAAGGAGAAGCTCGATGAAAACCTGGACGATTCTTGCAAGCTCTGCAGTATTGACCCTGAGTGCAGCCGGCTGGGCCGGCGCGGCGCAAAATCCCGATGATGGCGCGCAGGACAGCGTCAAGCAGGACATGGCGCAGGCCTATGAAGACGCCAAGTCCGCCACGGTCGATGCCTACATCACCGGGCGCCTGATCACGGCCTACGCTCTGAGCGAGCACCTCAAGGCTTCGGACATTCATGTCGACGTGCAGGACCGCAAAGCCATCCTCAGCGGTGAGGTCGGCAACGCTATTCAGCGCGATCTGGCGGTTGAAATCGCCCGCGGCGTAGAAGGCCTTGAAGAGGTCGAATCGACTCTAGAAGTGGTCGACCGTGGCGATGTGGACAGCAAACACAATGAGTCCACCGGCTTCGCTCGCGCCTTCAACGACGCCTCGATCAAGGCGCGGGTCAAAACGCGCCTGCTCTGGAACAGCAACGTGTCCGGCCTGTCGATTGACGTCGATGCCGAACAGGGCGAGGTCACGCTCAGCGGTGCTGTTGAGTCGCAGGAGCAGGCCGCCCTGGCCGTTGCCATCACCGAGAACACTGAAGGTGTATCGAAGGTGGTTGATGAACTGAAGGTGCAAACGGCGGCTCGCGAAAGCTAGTCCGTCGGGGGGCTTTAACGGGACATCCCGCGATCCCCTGTTCGAAATCCAACCCTGTCCCCGTTTGGCCGGTGAGCGCCCCCCGCACCTAGCTCACCGGTCATTTTTTTGCCTTTTGGGTGAAATACAGATTTGAAAACAGACGTTTATCTGCGCGTCAAAAAACTGGCTTGGAAATTGCTTCGCTGCAACATAACGCAACCACGGACGATTTCATGTCAGGCAAACCCATCACGAAACTGCGCATCTTTTCGTTGTTGACGCTGTTGTTGCTGCCGCTGCACGCGCTGGCCAGTGACGCGCTGACCGAGCCCGCCGACATCGTCTGGGTTGCCGTTTCCGCGGCCCTGGTGTTTTTCATGCAAGCCGGGTTCGCCTTGCTTGAAGGGGGCTGTGCGCGGGCCAAGAACAGCACCAACGTCATTCTCAAAAATTTTGCCGATTTGTGCTTCGGCGTGCTGGGCTTCTGGCTGCTCGGCTACGGTCTGATGTTTGGCAGCAACGCCAGCGGCTGGTTCGGAACCGATCATTTCCTGCCCGATTCCAGCCCCGGCAACGAAGCGGTCTTCTTCGTGTTCCAGGCCATGTTCGCGGCCACCGCAGCAACCATCGTGGCGGGCTCCGTGGCGGAACGCATGCGGTTTTGGCCCTACCTGATCGCATCCTTCGTCATCACCGCCCTGATCTACCCCATTTCGGGCTCTTGGGTCTGGGGCAGTTTCTACGAGGGTTCGGGCTGGCTGGCGCAGCGCGGTTTCGTTGATTTCGCCGGTTCCACCGTGGTCCACTCGGTAGGCGCCTGGTGCGCGCTGGCCGGGGTCATCCTGCTCGGCCCCCGTTTGGGGCGTTTCGCCAAAGACGGTACGCCGCGCACCATCCCGGGGCACAACCTGCCGATGGTCTCGCTGGGCGTTTTCATCCTGTGGCTGGGCTGGTTCGGGTTCAACGGTGGTTCCACCCTGGCCGCGTCACAGGACGTGGGCACGGTCCTGATGAATACCCAGATAGCGGCGGTACTGGGTGTGATCGGAACCATCATGTGTGCGGGGCTGCTCAAACGCCCGATGTCTGCGGTGACCATACTCAACGGCGGGCTTGCCGGGTTGGTGTCGATCACCGCGGGCTGCAGCTCCATGTCGGCCGGGTTCGCCGCACTGACCGGTCTCATCGGTGGCTTTGTCATGGTGTTGTCCGGTGTCGCACTGGAAAAGCTCAAGATCGATGATGTGGTCGGCGCGATTCCGGTGCACGGCTTTGCCGGGGCCTGGGGCACGCTGGCCGCGGGTCTGTTCTACACCGGTGATCTGTTCAATCTGTCGCGTGTGGCCGTCCAGCTTCTGGGGATCGGCAGCATCTTCGTGTGGGCGTTCAGCGCTGCACTGGTTCTGTTTGGCGCGCTCAAGCTGTTCGTCGGCATTCGGGCATCCACCCTGCATGAGCAGCACGGCCTGGATTACACCGAACACGCAGACATCGGTTATCCCGAATTTCAGGCCAGCCTTGCCCCGCGGAGCTGAACATGGCTAAGGCGAATCGCTGGCAGATGGCCCTGCCCGACATCCTGGCAGAGCAGTTGGGCGCTCATGTGGGCGCACAGGCGGCGGATTTGTGGCTGGCCAAATACGCCAGCGATCCCGGCCCTAACGTGATCGGCTTCATGCGCGAGGTGTCCCAGGCGCTGCAATTCGACGCCCGTCAACGCAATGCCCTGCGCACCGCGGTGCACCGTGCACGCACCGGCACCACCGCCGGCCCGCAGACCACCGCACCGGAGTTTCGTGCTGGCAGCAAGGTGGCCGTGGCCCTGCTGACCGCGATCCGCAACAAGCTGATTGCCCGTACCGGCCGTCCGCCGGCCGAATTCATCGAAGATCTGGGCCATCTGCTCGGCGGTCGCGACGGCCTGCAGGAGATGGCCGCACCCGCACTGGGCTGGATTATCCAGGGCGGACGCATCCCCGAACTCAGCTTTGATCAGCTTACGGATCTGGTCCACAAGGTTTACATCGCCCTGTGTCACACCGTTGGCCCGGTTCCGGCTGACGAGATTTTCTACAAGGCCGTCGAGCACGCGAAGGCGTTGCCCGAGGCGGAACAATTCCCACCCACCAATCTGATCTTTACCGACAAGGCCTGAACCCCCATGCGCCAGATAAAAGTCGCTTTCCTCGATCTTGAAGACAATGACCAGCGCCCGCTCAAATCGGCGTTGGGCGTGTGCACCCGCGCACTCGACACCCAATTCGAATGGGCCGCCCCGCAAAGCGCGGACATCTGCATCGTCAATGTTCACGGTCGCTCGCCCAAGCCGGACAACGCCGTGCTGGTGCGCTTTTCCAGTCACAAGAACGGTGTTCCCGTGGATCTCGCCCGCCCGGTTCACACCCGCGTCATGATCGAGGTGTTTTCTAAGGCCATTAAAGATGTCGACAAGAAGGCGCCAAGCTACCAGCGCAGCGGTGTCACGGTGAAACGTTATCGCGGCGCCATAGTCGAATAAGCCCTCGCACATCAGCGGTCAATACGCCACCAGAGCGTTGGCCGCCAAACTTTCGGGACATAGACAGGGCCGTTGCGGGGCGGCCTGATCAGGGAGACACACCATGAAGTACCTGAGTCCGGTCGACAGCCTGTTTCTGCTTGCTGAACGGCGCCATCAACCCTTGCATGTCGGTGCCTTGTGCCTGTTTCACCGACCTGAGGGCGCGCCGCCCGATTTTGCTGCCACGCTGGCTCATCATCTGCGCGAATCGACGCGTGCAACCTGCCCGTTCAATCGGCGTCTGCAAGGGCGCTGGGCCTTGAAGTCGTGGGATGACACGGACGACTTTGATCTGCATCAGCATTTTGTGCATCTGTCGTTGCCGCAGCCCGGCCGCATCCGCGAATTGCTGGCCATGGTTTCGCGCGTGCACAGCGCGCACCTGGATCGCGCCTACCCATTGTGGCGGACCTATCTGATCGAAGGGCTGGAAGACAATCGCATCGCGCTGTATAGCAAGATCCATCACTCGGTGGTGGATGGTGTGGCCGGCATTCGGCTGATGTTGAAATCGATGTCGGAAGACCCCTTTGATTCACTCAACATGCCCGCACCGTGGGAGATGCGTCCGCGGCGCACACGTCATCGGCGCCAGCGTCTGAGCACGCCGGTGGCGCAGCTGTCTCCGGCGGCGCGCATGGCCCAGTTGTACGCCACCGCGCGCAGCGGCGCCCTGTCGGTGCCGGTGGTGGCCAAGCACATTCGCCATACCCTGCAGGATCTGCATCATCACAACCCCGATGTGGTCGGCAGTCTGCAGGCGCCACGCTGCATTCTGAACAGCAAGATCACCGGCTCACGTCGCTTTGCCGCGCAGTCGTACTCCAGCGCACGCATCAAGGCCATCGCCCGAACCACCGGCGGCACCTCCAATGACGTCATTCTGGCCCTGTGCGGCTCGGCGCTGCGGCGCTATCTTGGCGAGCTGAATGAACTGCCGACCAGCCCGCTGATCGCTGCGGTGCCGGTATCGATACGCCGTGAAGAGAGCGAAACCGGCAACGAAATCTGCCTGGCTTTGGCCAATCTGGGCACCCATCTTGACGACCCGATGGCGCGCCTGACTTGCGTGCAAGGCTCCATGAATTACGCCAAGGCCATGTTACGCAGCATGACCCCAGCGCAGATGATGGCCTACACCCTGGCCATGCTGGGGCCTGGCGCGATGACACTGCTGCCCGGTATCGGCGGACAACGCACCGTGGCCAATGTGGTGATTTCGCATGTGCCCGGCCCGCGTACACCGGTCTACTGGCAGGGTTGCGAACTCGACGGTATCTACCCTGCTTCGCTGGTGCTGGATGGTTTTGCCCTCAACATCACCTTGATCAGCCGCCACGACAAGATCGATTTCGGCATCCTGGCCTGTCGCAAGACGCTGCCCGGTGTTCAACGTCTGCTCGACTACCTGGACGAAGCGCTGGGTGAGCTGGAAAACGCGGTGGGTTTGCCCAACGCTGCCTGAGCGATGCGCAGCCAGACGGCGTGCGGAGAGTCGACCGACGAACACGGCTTGCTTAGACTCTGCCCACGCGATTCGTCTGGAGAGACCATGAACAAGCCTGTATCAGCCGCTGCACCCGCCATCACCACCGGCGAGGACTACATCAACAGTTTGCGCAATCGCGGCTTGAAGGTCTGGCTGTTCGGCGAGCTTGTCGAGGAGCCGGTCGATCACCCGATGATCCGGCCGTCCATCAATGCGCTGGCGCGCACCTACGACCTGGCGATTGAGCAACCCGATCTGGCCAGTGTGGTGTCGCCCTTTACCGGCGAGCGCGTCAGCCGCTTTCTGCATGTGTGCACCTCGGCTGAGGATCTGGTCACACAGAACAAAATGCAGCGTCGTCTGGGGCAGCTGACCGGTACCTGCTTTCAGCGCTGTGTCGGCATGGATGCCTTCAACGCCCTGTACTCGGTGACCTATGAGCTTGATGAAGCCCATGGCACGGATCACCATCTGCGCTTCCGCGCCTTTCTTACCGACATGCACAAAGGCAACTTCGTGGTCGGCGGTGCGATGACCGACGTCAAGGGTGATCGGGGCAAGGCGCCGCATCAGCAAAGCGATCCGGACATGTTCGTGCATGTGGTCAAGCGCAGTGATGACGGTGTCTGGATACGCGGTGCCAAAGCGCATCAGACCGGCTGCATCAACTCGCACTGGATGGTGGTCATGCCGACCATGCGCCTGTCACCCGACGATGGCGATTTCGCGATTGTGGGTGCGGTGCCGGTTGATGCGCCCGGGATCACCTACGTCTACGGGCGTCAGAGCTGCGACACCCGGGCCATGGAAGACGGCTCGATCGATGTCGGCAACGCCCAGTACGGTGGTCAGGAAGCCATGGTCATCTTCGACGATGTGTTCATCCCCAACGCGCATCTGTTCATGGACGGACAGACCGAATTCGCCGCCATGCTGGTGCAGCGCTTCACCACGTATCACCGTCGCTCCTACGTATGCAAAACCGGCCTCGGCGACGTTCTTGCCGGAGCCGCGGCCGAGATTGTTGAGATGAACGGGATCGAAAAGGCTAGCCACATCAAGGACAAAATCGTCGAGATGACGCACCTCAACGAAACCATCTACGGCACCGGCATCGCATCCAGCTATCAGGGTTACGCAACCCGCTCGGGGGCTTACATCTGCGATGAAATGCTTGCCAATGTGTGCAAACACCACGTGACCAAGCTGCCCTATGACGTTTCCCGCATCGCTCAGGATCTGGCCGGTGGCTTGGTGGCCACCCTGCCATCGGAACAGGACCTCAACCATCCGGAAATCGGCCGCTTGCTGCGTAAATACCTCAAAGGGCGGGACGACGTCAGCGTGGAGTCACGCGTGCGCATCCTGCGCCTGATCGAGAACATGACCATGGGGCGCAATGCCGTTGGCTACTTGACCGAATCCATGCACGGAGCCGGCAGCCCACAGGCTCAGCGCATCGAAATCGGCCGCGCCATGCAGCTGGAGTACAAGAAACGCCTGGCCCGGATCCTTGCCGGTATCGACGAGGTGGACGACGCGGACGCGACCGCAAGCAGTCTCAGTGAAGGGTATTTTCAGCGCGTTTTTGCGCTGCCGGGGCAGCCCGCTGGCGAGGCCTGAAGCCCGGCTCACTTGGCCCGGTTATTTGTGCGCGATCGGTTTGTCGGTGAACAGGTAATCACGCAGTTCGCTGTCCATGGTCGGATCGCGACGGCGTATCCACTCCAGCACCATCGCGGCGTGCTCTTTTTCTTCGTCGCGGTTGTGCTCGAGTATGCGTTTAAGCTCGGCGTCCTTGCAGGCGTCGACGCGCTGGTTGTACCAGTCCACCGCTTCCAGCTCTTCCATCAATGATGTAATGGCCCTGTGCATGTCGCGGGTCTCATCGCTGAGTTCATCGATCGGCTCGTGGTATCCCTCGTTAGCCATGTGCTCACGCCTCGCATGCTTGGAAAAGGTGGTTCACACCATGCCGTTTTGAGACCCTGGCCGCAAGCTGTGAACACTACGACTACCACCAAATACTGTGCTGGTTGATAATGTCCCGTTCCATAGCGGCCAATGACGAGCGAGCGTCAGCCAAGAGCCGTATCAACAACGTCACGACAGGGGCACGGACTTATGTTGTTTTCCTTGCAAGTTTTCTTTCTGCGCATCTACATGACCATCTTCAAGGCGGTCACCGCGATTCTTCCGGTGAAATGGCCCAAGATGTTCGAAGGCACCGACTCCTCGCTGGAGCTGTGCCGCTACATGGCCCAGCAAGGGCACAAAAAGATCTTCATCGTCACCGACGCCGTGCTCAATCAGCTTGGCTTGCTCGACAAAATGAAGGCGGAACTGGATCAGCTGGGCCTGCCCTATGAAGTCTTCGACGGCGTAGAGCCCGACCCCACGGTGGCGCAGATCGAAGCCGGTTACCAGGCCCTGGCCAAGGCCGGTTGCGATGCCATACTCACGGTCGGTGGTGGCTCGTCCATCGATGCCGCCAAGATGATTGGCGCCCGCGCCAAGAACAACAAACCGGTGGTCAAG
The DNA here is from genome assembly GCA_030147945.1 of Oceanococcus sp. Classification (GTDB taxonomy): domain Bacteria; phylum Pseudomonadota; class Gammaproteobacteria; order Nevskiales; family Oceanococcaceae; genus Oceanococcus. The sequence continues at coordinate 23,496 of JASBUL010000020.1, forward strand.
ATGGCCGGTCTGTTCCGTGTGTTCTGGGGTATTTTGCCGCTGTACGCGGTGCCAACCACGGCTGGCACAGGTTCAGAAGTCACCATCGCAGCGGTGGTGTCCGATCCCGAGCAGCAACGCAAACTGCCGGTCATGGATCTCAAGCTGATGCCGACTGCGGCCGCGCTGGACGGTGCCCTGATGACCGGCCTGCCGCCGCACATCACCGCAGCAACCGGAATGGACGCCCTGACCCATGCGGTCGAGTCGTACATTTCCCGCAATGCGATGAAAAAGACCGACCCGCACGCGCTGGAAGCGGTGCGCCTGATCATGGACAACCTGGAAACCGCTGTTGCTGACGGCAACAATCTGCAGGCGCGGCAAAACATGGCGCGTGCATCGCATGTTGCCGGCATCGCCTTCACCCAGGCCGGCGTCGGCTATGTGCACGCCATCGCGCACAACTTCGGCGCGTTGTATCACGTGCCGCATGGGCTGGCCAATGCCATTGTCATGCCGCATGTACTCGACTACTCCAAGTCACATTGCGCCCATCGCCTGGCTGACCTGGCCCGGGCCAGCAAGACCGGCCCGGCCAACGCCAGCGACGCACAGCTGGCCGATGCGTTCATTGCACGCATTCGCGCCATGAACGAAACCTTTGGCATTCCCAGCCAGCTCGACAAGCTTCGTGCCGAAGATCTCGATCGCATCGCCAGCGCCGCTCTCTCCGAAGCACGTTTCACCTATGCGGTGCCGCGCTACCTTGACCACCAGAGCTGCAAGGCTCTGGTTGGGCAGATGCTGGTCGCCTGATCAGCCGGGCTGCCGAGCCAGCGTTGCAGCTTTGCCACGGAGACACGGAGACACGGATGGTTCCCAATAAAACGCGCATTTTCTACGGCATAGGCTCGATCGCGGAGGGCGTGAAGGAAACCGCCTTCAACGTGTTCCTGCTGTTCTACTACAACAACGTGCTCGGCTTGCCGGGCACCTGGGTGGGCGCGGCCATCTTCCTGGCCTTGTGCATCGACGCGTTTACAGACCCGCTGATGGGGGTGATATCGGACAATACGCGCTCCCGTCTGGGCCGACGCCATCCCTACATGTACCTGGCGGTGTTGCCGGTTGCG
>JASBUL010000028.1 GCA_030147945.1 Oceanococcus sp.
CACCACCTACAGCAATGGCCGACGCAACACGCGCTGGGCAACCATCGAATCGGCGTGCAGCGACGACCTCTTCCAGCTCATCGACGAAACCGGCGACTGCGTGGTCGATCCCGACGGCGCCAGCATCATCCCCAATCAGCGCGTGCGCTGGTACGGCTCATCGCGACGGCCTCCGAGAAAGCCGGACAAAAGCCCGTTCTTCGGGCTTGGCTCATACCGCTACACCGAGCAGACCATCAGCATCGGCAGCCCGCTGTATGCGCTGGGCTGGTTTCGCACCCAGGGTGGCATCGCACACAGTTTTGACGACCGCAGCGCGGTGCGCGAATTGCTGGCGGAATGGAAGGCCGACCAGGCCCGACTGCTGCGCGAATTCGACAGCAACGGCGATGGCCAGATTGATATGCAGGAATGGGCCGCGGTGCGCGAAAAAGCCGTTCAGCAGGTGCGCCAGCGCCAGCTGGAAACGGCCATCGACCCGGATATTCATATACTGTGCCGCCCGCCGCACCGACGCCGCTTTTTGCTGTCTACCGTGGCCCAGCATGATTTGATCCGCCAGGCACGCTGGTACGTGATCGCTGGCATGACCCTGTTCCTGGGCTGCGGCGCCGCCGCAGTCTGGCTGGCCACCGCGCGTGGCGTCATTTGAACGAAGATTTTTTATGGCTGATGCACAAAACCCCCTACTCGACTGGCAGGGCCCGACCCCACCGTGGGATGCGATCCAACCGCAGCACCTCGAACCGGCGGTTGATCAGGTCATCGCCGACAACCGTGCACTGATCGAGCAGATCACCGCGCAGACCACGCACGACTGGGACAACACCGTGCGCGCGATGGAAGCGGCGGACAATCGCCTGCACAAAGCCTTTCAGCCGGGCTCGCACCTGCATTCGGTGTGCAACACCAGCGAATGGCGAGCCGCCTATGAAGCCTGCCTGCCCAAGCTGACCGCCTACAGCAGCGAGGTGGGCCAGAACGTCGCTCTGTTCGCCGCCTATCGCGCGGTCAGCCAACAGGGCGGGCTGGATCAGGCACAGCGCCAGCTGCTGGATCATGCCCTGCGCGATTTCAAATTGTCCGGCGTGGCCCTGCAAGACACTGCCAAGCAGCGTTACCGCGAGATCCAGCTGCGCCTGGCCGAGCTGACCAATCATTTCGAGCGCAATCTGCTCGACGCCACCGACGCCTGGCAGCACCATGTCAGCGACGAGACCGAGCTGGCCGGCCTGCCCGATTCGGCACGCCGCATGGCGGCCGGCAAGGCCCGCGAGAAAAACCTGGAAGGCTGGCTGTTCGGGCTGGACTTCCCCAGCTTCGATGCCGTCATCACTTACGCCGACAACCGGGATTGGCGCGAAACCGTCTACCGCGCCTACAGCACCCGGGCCTCCGATCAGGGCGAGGCTGCGGGCCACGACCCGAGCAAGGACAACGCGCCGCTGATGCGCGAGATTCTGGCCTTGCGCGCCGAAGAGGCCGAACTGCTCGGCTTCGCCAACTACGCCGAACTCTCGCTGGCCAGCAAGATGGCCGAAAGCCCGGCCCAGGTCGAAAGCTTTCTGCTCGACATGGCCGCCAAAGCGCGCCCGGCAGCCCAGCGCGAATTGGCCCGGCTCAGCGCCTTTGCCCAGGAACTGGGTGGCCCGACCGAGCTGCAACCCTGGGACATTGCGTACTACTCAGAAAAGCTCAAAACCCGCCTGTTTGGCCTGGAAGACGAAGCGCTCAAGCCCTACTTCGCCCTGCCCAATGTGCTGGAAGGTATGTTCAGCGCCGCGCAGAAGTTGTTCCGGGTGAGTTTCCAGGAGCAGGATCTGGCGGTGTGGCACCCCCATGTGCGCGCCTTTGAGGTGCGCAACGAAGCAGGCGAGCTGATCGCCTGGTTCTATCTCGATCCCTATGCACGCGAGCAGAAACGCGGCGGAGCCTGGATGAATGACATGGCTGGCCGCATGCGCACCAGCGACGGCACGCAGCTGCCAATCGCCACGCTGACCTGCAACTCCGCGCCGCCCAGCGATGGCCGCCCGGCCCTGCTCACGCACGATGATGCGGTGACCCTGTTCCATGAATTCGGCCACGGTCTGCAGCACATGCTGACCCAGGTCGATCACTTGGGCGTGGCCGGCATCAACGGCGTGCCCTGGGATGCGGTCGAGCTGCCCAGCCAGTTCATGGAGAACTGGTGCTGGGAGGCCGAGTCGCTGCGCGAGTTCGCGCATCACTATGAAACCGGCGAACCCATCCCGGTCGACTGGATTGACCAGATTCGCGCCTCGCGCACCTTCCACGCGGGCCTGGGCGCCATCCGCCAAATCGAGTTCGCACTGTTCGACCTGCGCCTGCACAACCGTCGCGACGAGGTCGACGTGCAAGCCCTGTTGCAGAGCGTGCGTGAGCAGGTCGCGGTGCTTCAGCCGCCAGCCTGGAACCGCTTCGCCAACAGCTTCTCGCACATCTTCGCCGGCGGCTACGCGGCCGGTTACTACAGCTACAAGTGGGCCGAAGTGCTGGCCGCCGACGCCTTCGAAGCGTTCCGAGAGAACGGCATCTTCGACCCGGCCACCGGCCTGCGCTTCCGTCAATGCATTCTGGAAACCGGCGGCAGCGAAGACGCCATGGCGCTGTTCAAACGTTTCCGTGGACGCGAACCCAGCGTCGATGCACTGTTGCGCCAGGATGGCCTGCTCGAAGCCTCCGCCAGCTGACATCAAGCGGAGCCCACTCTGAATTGAGCGCCGCCGGGTGTGCACAGCCGTGCAAGCTTGCCCAGCCTCCCCCCATCGACCACAAGCCTTCCCCATGAAAATCGCCACCTGGAACGTCAATTCGCTGAAAGTCCGCCTGCCCCACCTGCTCGAGTGGCTGGCCGAGGCCCAACCGGACGTGGTCGGACTGCAGGAGACCAAACTGCAGAACGAGAACTTTCCGGTCGACGCCTTGCGTGAGGCCGGCTACGAAGTGGCGTTTCACGGCCAGAAAACTTACAACGGCGTCGCGCTGATCGCGCGCAGCCAGCCGCAGGATGTGTGGACCGGCCTGTCCGACGGGCAAGCCCGTGTGATCACCGGCAGCGTTGATGGCGTGCGCATCATCTGCGCCTACGTGGTCAATGGCCAAGCCGTCGGCTCGGAAAAATTCGCCTACAAGATGTCCTGGCTTCAAGAACTCAAGCAGCGCCTCAGCGAGGAGATGCAGCAGCATGAACAGCTGGTGCTGATGGGCGACTTCAACATCGCACCACGGCCTTGCGACACCCACGACCCGGAACAATGGGAAGGCAAGATTCTGTGCTCGGACGAGGAACGCGCCGCGCTGACAGAACTGCTGGAGCTGGGCCTGGTCGACCCCTGGACGCGCTTTGATCACGGCGACGAAACTGCCGCCGACAACAAGGACCGCTTCACCTGGTGGGATTACCGCGCCGCCGGCTTTCGCCGCAATCTGGGGCTGCGTATCGACCACACCCTGATCACGCCAGCGCTGGACGCACGCTGCACCGATTGCCGGGTTGATCTGGCGCTGCGTCGCCTTGAGCGCCCCTCGGACCATGCGCCGGTGGTGGTCACGCTGGATTGATCGCTCAATCCAACGGCATGATTTTCACATCGTCACCGCGATAAGAACCGAGACTGGCGCTGGCATGCTGGTGAATCTCCACCGGGCGCTCGAACACCGATTCACCGGCCACGACAACATCCTGGCCCAGCACGATCACCACCCGCTTGGCGAGCTTGCGATTGTTGCCGGTATCCTCCACATGTAGCCCGCCATCGACACGCGTACCGTCACGCAAATCGATCCGCCCGTGGACCGTCTCAACGCTGCCGTGAACGGTCGCCGCAGTGGCCGTCAAGGCGCCGTTGACGGTGCTGATGTCACCGCCGATGCGCACCTCGGCAAGCAGTTCGATGTCGCCGTTCACGACTTCGATGTCGTCACCGATGGTACTGCCCGCACCGACATGCATACGGCCATTGACCGACTCAATGCTTTCGATGCGGCAGCGCTGGCCAATCCGGATATCACCGTTCACCGAGGTCACCGACTCCGCCACGCTGGTATCACCGATGTCGATGTTGCCGTTCACCGATGACACGTCCTCGACAAAGCTGCCCGCCGGCAGGGTGATGTCACGGTTGACCGAATTGCGGTCAGCATCGCGCGGCTGGTCGTAACTGGCCTCGCCGGCATTGACCACCAGCACACAGGAACTCAGTGCCACGCACGCAGCCACAGCAGACATTTTCACAAACAGGTTCATGACGCACTCCGATAGATAAGTTTCATACCGACCTATCAAGCCTCATGCCAACATGTAAGCTCCTGTTTTTATTGAATTCACCCACGAATAAATGAACATCGCGGGTGCTTTTCACCGATTAATGGTGTTTTTCACACCTGCTTCACCGCGAATCGCTGGATGCATCGGATGAAGCGTAGGCCGCGCCAGCGGGCAGCGGCGCACCCCGCAACACCCGCCAGAACTCGGGAAATTCGATCACCAGCGTCGCCAGCACGCCAAGCCCACTGAAAACCAGCGCCAGCGTGGAGGCCAGGTAACCATGAGGCAGCCACAGGATCAGGGCCAGCACGACCAGACCGCTGGCCACAAAGCCGCCCAGACTCATGGCGCAGAACTGACGCGCACTGTTCACCGACGTATCGAAACGAAACAGAAACGGACTGGCCAGCAGGCTGTCAGGGAAATGAACGCGCGCCCGCAGCAATCGCGCGCCCAGCAGGTGACCCCATTCATGCACCAGAAAGCCACACAGCACGGTCATCGCGGCCAGCAGCACGCTGATCACCACAGACGCACCGCCACCCGCCGCAGGCAAAGCCCAGTGCCAAGCGGCCAGGGTGACCGCCAGCACCAGAGCATCTCGCCCGGCCAGTTTCGCAGCACTCACGGTCGCAGGACCTAGGCGCGGCGCGGCGGTAAGGGCACCAGCCCCGAAACCTGACGCATATGCTCTGCGTAGGCCGGGCGGCGCTGCATACTGCGTTTGTCCATCATCGGAATGCTCACAAACACGAACATCACCGTCATCGACAACGCCCCCGGCACCAGCCACCACCAGGACTGCGGCGACACGGCCAGGCCAAACAGCATCAGCCCCCACCAGAACGCGACCTCACCGAAATAATTCGGGTGACGCGACCACGCCCACAAGCCTTCATTGATAATGCCGCCGGGCTGCCGCCGACGCAGGTAGGCATGCAGCTGCAAATCCGCGAACATCTCGATCAGGATGGCGCCAAAGGTCAGCGCAAAGGCCACGGCATCCAGCCAGCCCAGCGGACCAGTGCCGAAGCGCATCACCGCGTAAACCGGCAAACAGCCAAGGAAAACCTGCACGGTGGGAAAGACATGGATGCCCCCAAGATCGGCCCACACGGCTGCCTTGCCAGCGCCCTCCCGGACCATGGGGTAGCGCCAGTCCTCGTGATGCAGACCGGGCCAGTTGACGGTCCAGTTGGCGGTCAGTCGGATCGCCCAGAACCACACCAAGCCCATCACCAGCCAGGCCCGTGCGCTCTCTATCGCTGCCGGGTAGCTGTACATCCAGTACACCGCCAGCAAGGGCGGAATGACGCTCCAGTAAGGGTCGTACATGCTGGAATTTCGCAAGCCGCGACTGAAGCCGAAGATCACAACCGTGGCCGCAATGTCTGCGGCGAAGGCGTCCCACGGCGCCGGCCACGGCACCACGTAGAGCACCCCCAGCGCAGCCGCAACGCACGCAACATAGGCCACAAAAACCCAACCGAGATCACGACGATTCGGCATGGACGTCTCCTCACTCTTTGTTTTAAGGAGATCATCTTACAAAATCGCGCCACCTGCGTGCGACACTCAACATATGACTGAGCATCTGTTCGTTTATGGCACCCTGCGCCGCTCGCATGGCGGCCCCATGCACCAGCGGCTGGCGCGCCACGCACGCCACATCGCTGACGCTTTTGTGTACGCCCGGCTTTACGATATCGGCAGCTATCCCGGCCTGATCGAGTCCACCTCGGTCGATGACACCGTGCAAGGCGAGCTTTACCAGCTGCACGACCATACTGATGTTCTAGCCCAGCTGGACGAATACGAGCAGTGCACCGAGAAGCACCCCCAGCCCTGGGAGTACCTGCGCAAATCCATCACGGTGTACAGCGACGAGCATGCGCCGCTCAGCGCCTGGGTCTATGTTTACAACTGGCCGGTGAGCGGCCTGCCCAGAGTGTGGTAGTCAGCCGCCCTCAGGCCGCTTTCAGGCTCTGATGGCAGCGTTGCGCTTCGAGCAGTGCATCGTCGATGAGTTCGTCCGGAATGTGCAGATAGCTGCGCAGGACGATTTCTATGGTCTCCGCACTGACCGGCGGCGAGGACGCAAAGAAACGCTGAACGCGCTGCAGGTGGAGTGCCCGTCTGCTTTGAGTATGAGCCATGTGCGATTCCCTGATGTGCGATGCCGCCATCATGGCGCCGGCCATGTGAATTCTTCGTCACGAGCATCAGGCGCGCTCGGCACCGATGCCTGACACCGCGGCACCAGCGCTAATCCATCCGCCTCATGGCCATTGTGGCAAGCCGCTCGTCACTGCGGATTTCAGATTGCCTCGCAAATCGGTTCGCAATTTGCGAAAACACCTGTCTTTGAACATCAGACAATTCAGACTATTTGTTTTTATTCAACAGCTTGAAGCCATCACCAACGGCGGAACAGTTCTTGCTAGATAGGGGCACGTTTGACTGCCGACCCGCCCCATGAACCTGAACAAAACTGCCCTCATCCTGATTGGTTACCAGAACGACTACTTCGCCAGCGACGGCATTCTTCACAGCGTGATCGAAGAATCCGCGCAGGTCAGCAACGCCCTGGGCAACACCATCAAGCTGCTCAATCAGCGCGGTGCCGACTTCGGACTGGTGCTGTCGACACCGATCATTTTCTCCTCCGACTACCGCGAATTGCATAACCCGGTCGGCATACTCAAGGCGATTGTCGATGTCGGTGCGTTTCAGGCCTCCAAGCCGGGCAGCGAAACCATTCAGGAGCTTGAACCGTATCGCGAGCTGATCACCGAGATTCCCGGCAAGCGCGGCCTCAACGCGTTTTCCAACACCAGTCTGGAAGAGACTTTGCGCAAGCACGGCATCGAGCATGTGGTGCTGGCCGGGGCGGTCACCTCGATCTGTATCGACTCCACGGGCCGGCATGCCGCCGATCTGGGTTTCGAAGTCAGCGTGCTGGCCGATTGCACCACCGGTCGCACCGTGTTTGAACAGCACTTCTACTGCGAAAACGTGTTCCCGCTGTATGCCGATGTGATTTGCATCGACCAGGTTCTCGGCGCGCCGCTGGCCGCCTGAACCACCCCCACCCCCAACAAGGCCGCTGATCTCAGCGGCCTTTTGCTTGTTGCGCTTCGACACAATGCAGCGCGCGCAACACGATCAGCGGCAAAGCCGAGCCGTATTCACGCACACGCCGCGACTCCCCGGCCTCGGCAGCCTCCTGAATAACAGCGCAGACATGGGCCAGTTCGATCAGCCCGGCCGAGCCGGCCAGAGCCTTCAGCCCATGCGCCTCATCGGCAACCCGCTCCAGACTGCGTGGCTGCTCGTGGGCACCAAACTCCGCGATCTCCAGTCCACTTTGCAGAACCTGGCGACGCAGCGAAACCAAGAACGCAGCAATCGCATCACTGCCCAGAACGAACATGAGCTGCTCGAAGATGGCCTCGTCCAGCACCCGCAGCGCCGGACTCATCACGGCCAGGTGTGCAGCCTGCGCTGCCGGCGGCGACATCACGCGGTCTGTTTGCATCGTTTCTCTCCTTGACTGGGTAGCCGGCGCGGTGCGCGGGCAGTGATGCTCCGCAAGCTGCGTGCCACCGAGGCAAAGCCCCGTATAACGCGGAATTCAAGCCGCGCAGCACGCATTACAGCCCGGCAGCCGCCGGCCACGGCGCAAATTGCGTCGCGAACTGAAGTGCACGCTGACAATGCCCGGCCCGTTCTGGCGGAACAAAAGATTCCGACAATAAAAACAGCGTGTTACAACGCCCATAAACCGGCACATCGATTGCAGTATCGACAGCGACGCCTCACGGAGGTCGACATTCGCAGGAGATTCCCATGACATCCCCAACATCTGCATCCGGCTCATCCCCCCATTCCATTGTTCTGATCGTCGAAGACAGTTGGCCTGAGCGCTCGCGCCTCAAGGTGATGCTCCAGCGCATGGGGCACAAGGTCTATGAAGCGTGCGACGGGCGCAGCGGCCTGGAGATGTGCCGCGCGGTCAAACCGGACGTGATCATCAGTGACTGGGTCATGCCCGGGATGGATGGCCTGGATCTGTGTCACGCCCTGCAGCAGAACAATCTCAGCGATGCCCACATCATGATGCTGACATCGCGCCAGGCCACGGCAGACGCCATCGCCAGCATGGATGCGGGCGCGGACGACTTCCAGACCAAACCGATCGAAGCCGAAGAACTGCGTGCACGCATTCAGGCCGCATTGCGTCGGCGCCAGCGCGCACACGCTCAGGCTGCGCCAGACTGATTTGCAAAATGCAAACCAGCCTGCAAACGGAGCAGCCGGCGGCCTGCAGGCAATCCGAGCATGATTTTCCAAATCGCTGTTTCCATTGACCTTTATCAAGCCCTAACGGGCGAAAGACAACTGGCCCGGATGCTGCAACAGGCGATGCAGATTTGAACAGCGCACCGCCGTCAAGGGCGGCGCAAGGAGAACATCATGACGCTGACCTGGCTACGACACGGCCTCGCGACCTGCCTGCTGGCAGGCTTCAGTCTGGCGCAAGCCGACGGCCTCAAATATGTCGAAACCGCCGACGGCCGACAGAACGCCTCAACCCGCCATCTGGTCCAGTGGACGCACACGCGCCTGGTCTTCGACAAAGCCCTGGAGCGGGTTGCCGTCGGCCAGGACAGCACGCTGGAGGTCGAGGTTCTGGGCACCCACGAAGTCCTCGCCCTGGCCAAAAACGTCGGGCGCACCAGCATCATGGCCTGGTACACCGACAAGACCGCCGAAACTTTTCTGTTCAGCGTGGTGCAGGATCTGAGCGTGCTGCGGCGTGCACTGGCTGATGTTCATCCCGGTGTGCGCATTGAGCTGGCGCCGGATCGTGCCGCACTGGTGCTGCGCGGTCGCGTCCCCACCATCAAGTATCGCGAAGCGGCCAACAGCGTGGCGCACAACTATCTGCTCGCCGGCCAGGCGCTGGCCGATGGTGCGACCAGCGACATTCTGCTGCAGGCGAACAACGGCCGCGATCTGCGTGTCAACGGCGCAAGCCCAATGGCCGGTGCGGCCATCATCAACCTGATCAAGGTCGATGAGATGCCCCGCTCCAGCGAGCAGAAGATTCACGAGGCTATTCGTCACATCGGTGGCGAAGCGGTGCGTGTTCAGCGCATCCAGAGCGGCGATCTGGCCGAGGATGCTGTCGACACCCTGGTACTCAGCGGCGAGGTCGACAACCAGGTCACCCTGACCCGCATTCTGAATATTGCGTCGCGGCTGTTTCTGGGCAGCTCGCCCGATACCGATGCCTCGCTGGCCATCACCCCGCTGACCGACGAAGCGGGTGCCCTGCTGGACGGCCGCGGCAGCAACGACGCGCTGGGCGGCACACTGGGCAACTTTGGCGTCACCTCGGGCATGCTCGACAACCAGATCCGGGCCAACATCGGTCGTTCCAAAATGATCTCTGCAGCCGGCGGGCGGATACTGTCCATGATCGACGTGCGCGATCTGCCCCAGGTGCGGGTCTCGGTTCAGATTCACGAAGTCGACCGCGTCCGCCTCAAGACCTGGCGCCCGGACATGAGCGTGGTCAGCAGTGGCTACAACAGCGGTGGCAACTACACGCAGGCCGGCCTGCAACCGACCTCGGGCAGCCCCAACACGGTGGAGAACGCTTTACAGCTGGTTGGTGGCGCACTGGCCAACAACCTGCAGATTGCCAACGGCCGTTTCGCATTCGACCTGCTGTTTTCCCTGCTTGAGGAAGAAGGCATCTCGCGCACCCTGTCACGCCCGACACTGACCGTGCTGGCGGGTGAATCGGCGGTTTTTCGCGCCGGCGGCGAAGTGCCGGTACCCAGCGCCTTCGCCCCCACCGGTCTGTCCGCCGATGACAGTGTTGGCCAGAACACCAACGGGGTGTTCAGCGGCACCGAGTTCAAAGCGTTCGGGGTCGAATTGCGGGTGCGTGCAATGGTCGACGAAAACGACCGCATCACCCTCGACATCAACCCGACGGTGTCGCTGCCCGACACGGCGCTGACCCGGCAGATCGCCGACAGCACCGGCAGCAACCTCAATTCAGCGGCCTTTGACGTGCGCAGCATCAACACCTCAACCCGGGTTCACGATGGCCAGCCGCTGGTCATCGGCGGCCTGGTCACGCGCGACATCACCGACAAGAACGCCTACACCCCGGGTGTCAGTGATATCCCGCTGCTGGGCAAGCTGGCCGAATCGAGCAGCCGCGGCGACAGCGAACGCGAACTGATCATTGTTGTGACCCCGACCATCGTGCGCGAGCCCAAGCACGCCCTGTCATTGTGGCGGTTCCCCAGCACCCGCAGCCTGCTCCACGAAGGCATCCACGCCGGCGCCCTGCAACTTGGCGCCCTGCGCACCACATTCGAGTAAATCCCATGACTATCCAGCTCATAAGAAGCCTGCTCCTGGCAGCCGCTGCCGCCACCGGCGCCTGCGCCTCCATGGACCATCAACGCAACAGCAAACCGGACCCGAACACCCGCCTGAACCACATGCTCAAACTGGACCAGGAGGCCTACGATTCGGGTCGCATGTGCCGGGAAATCTGGCACGACCAGGGCCGCCTGGTCGACTGTCAGGCCATCCAGCGCGAGATCGATCGCCTCTACGTCGAATACCCCACTCACGAGCGCATCCTGCTGGCCAATGCGGTGATGCACTTTGAATTCGGCCAGGCCCAGTCGGCCCAGTGGTTGCTCGACCAGCTGCTGCAACGCTCGGGTTCTTTTCCGGCCGCCGTGGTGCTGCGCAGTCAGCTGGCTATGCGCGATGGCAATCTGACCCTGGCCCGGCGCCTGCTTGACGAGCACATCCCGCGCGCACCCGACCACGCCGCCCTGCACGAAACCCTGGCCAGCGTGCATTTTCTGGAAGGCCGCTACGCCGACGCTGCGCGCAGTCTGCAACGCGCCGCCATGCTGGGTGCGCCGGATTGGAGGATCTTCTATCACCGCGGTCTCCTGCACGAAATGCAGCAACGTTTCGAACAGGCCTGTCAGGCCTACGACAACAGCCTCGCCTACAAACCACATCAACGCGCGTCACTGGCGCGCATGATCGGCCTGAGCCATCAGCCCGCCTGCGCCAGCCGCCTGCAGGCGCGCCAGAAAAAGGCTACCGCGCCGTCCTGAATGTCCTCGCCCTGCTGTACCACTCGCCCCCGTTCAGGGGGCGTTTTTTTTGCTGCACACCAAACACCCCGCAGCGCCGTCGCAAGCTTCGTTGCAAATTGCAATGCAAGTCGCCCGAAACACCTCCGGAGGCGCTGAGACCGAACGCCAGAAAAATAATAAATATTTGTTTTTATTGGTTTTTTTATCCCATCAGCGCGTGGCACACGTCCTGCTATAGGGAATATGCAGACGTTAATCACCAAGACAGCGAGAACGTCCGCGAACGATACAACCCCACAATTTTGAACTTGCAACACAAGGTAACAATCATGAAAAAGCACTTCGACAAAACCCTCTCCGCCAACCGCCAGGGCGGCTTCATCATGACCTCCGAGCTGATCCTGCTGGTCACCGTGATGGTCATCGGCATGATCGTGGGCCTGGTCACCATGCGTGATGCAGCCACCGCAGAAATGGAAGACGTGGCCGAAGCGATTGGTCAGCTGGACCAGAGCTACGCCTTCAACGGCCTGAAGAGCGCCAACGACACCGCCATTGTTGACGGTTCGGCGTTCGGCGACGCGGTTGACACCAATGCCGGCGACAACACCGAGTTCACCTTCGTGGCCAGCGACAACAGCGAAGGTCTGGCTTCGGTCACCGCATCCCCGGGCTCGTCCAGCGCCGCCGCTCTGGGCACGCAGTAAACCTCGCAGGAACGGGCTTCAAGCGGTCCATCCGGGCCGCTTGAGCCTCCTCTCAAACATCAACACCGAGGCACACCATGAAACGCAAGACAAAAGGGAGCGCAACAGCCAGCATCATACTGTTCGTCACCTCCGGCCTGATGGCCTCGGTTCTCGGGTTGCGCCAGTATGATCGCGCAACCTCCACGCAGGCCTGGGTCACCAGCCTGGCCTTGCCCGCCGGGGCGGTGATCAGCGCCGACACGCTGACCCGTGAACGGGTTCCCAAAAGCACCGCCGGCATCGAAAATCCGCGCCAGCTGATTGGCCAGCAACTCAAGGTCAGCAAAGCCGCCGGAGAAACCATCCAGGCCGGCGATATTGCGCCACGGGTGAAGGCCAGCAGCCGCACCTTGGCTCAGCATGTACCCGAAGGCCGGGTTCTGTACTCGCTGCCACTGGGCGCAGACACCACCACGCCGCTGACCCAGCTGCATGCCGGAGATCGCCTCGATGTACTGGTGCGCAACCGTCAGGGCGTGCGCACGGCCGCCACCGACGTGCGCCTGATCGGCGTGATGCGGCCGCGTCGCAGCGGCAGCCCAACTGTTGATGACGGCAAAATCACCAGCCTGCTGCCCCAGCGCAGCGCACGTGACAGCGCGCTGAGCGGTGTCACCACCCTGGTTCTGGCCGTGCATCCCGAACATGTCTACCCGCTGGCCCACATCGCGACCAGCGATGCGGTGTCACTGGTCATCCACAGCGCCGTGGATGTGGCCTCCGGACGCCAGGTTTCGGTCACACCGGCGCGCGCCGAACGGCCCATTGAGGTGGTCGAGGGTTTGCAGCGCTCCACCGTGTACGTGAAACAGTGAGGTGCCCCCATGCTGAATCTGTTGCGCTCTTCCGAATCCGACCGACACGACGCTCATGGCACCTCCTTTCGCCAGCTGCGTCAGCATATCCATGGACGCCTGATCGGCCTGCTTGACGGTGACGATGCCGATTTGCTCGACCGCGCTGACAGCGTGCGTGAGCGCATCGGCGACATCCTGGCCGAGCTCAGCGACGAGCACGGTCTCAAGCTCGGCCTGGCCGAGCGCGATCGCCTGGAATCCGAAATCATCGAGGATCTCGGTGGCATGGGACCGCTGGCTTCACTGATGCTGGATCGTCGCATCACCGACATCCTGATCAACGGCGCCGAAGAAATCTGGGTCGACCGCTGTGGTCAGCTGGAAAAGACCGAACTGCGCTTCGACGACGAGCCGCACCTGCGCCGCTTTGTCGATCGGGTCATCGCCCTGCAGGGACGTCAGTTGGATGCGCGCCACCCCATGGTTGATGCACGCCTGCCGGACGGCAGCCGCCTGCACGCCGTGATCCCGCCGTTGTGCCCGCGCGGCACGGTGGTCTCGATCCGGCGCTTCCACAACGAAACCCTCAGCGCGGATGATCTGGTCACCCGCGGCATGCTTGATGCCGAGATGCTGGCGGTGCTTGCCCTGGCGGTGCGCAGCGGCCAGAACATCGTCATCGCCGGCGGTGCCGGCAGCGGCAAGACCACCTTGCTCAATGCCTTGTCACGATATGTGCCGGCCGGTGAACGCATCATCACGGTTGAGGAAACCGCCGAACTCAAGCTGTCCCACCCCCACGTGATCCCACTGGAAACACGCCCCGGCAACGCCGAGGGTCAGGGCCAGGTGAGCTTGCGCGAACTGGTGCGCACCGCGCTGCGCATGCGCGCCGACCGCATCATCGTTGGCGAGGTCCGTGGCGAAGAAGTTCTGGACATGCTGCAGGCCATGAATGTCGGTCACGACGGCAGCCTGACCACGGTCCACGCCAACAGCCCGCAAGACGTGCTGCGTCGACTCGAAGCCCTGGCCCATATGGGCGACGCCGCGCTGCCGCGCGAATCGATCCGCGACATCATCGCCTCGGCGGTTCAGCTGGTGGTCCAGGTCATGCGCTTTGGCAACGGCCAGCGGCGCATCGTCAGCCTGTGCGAGGTGCACGAATGCGACGGCCAGTTGCTCACCCGCGAGCTGCATCGTTTCCGCTGCCATGGACACGACGAACAGGGCTTTCCCCTGGGCACACATGAATCCTGTGGCGTGTCGCCGCAGTTCATGCAACAGGCCGCCACCATGGGATACACCTTGCAAGCATCCACACCGACGGAGCCTCGTCGTGTCGCTTGAACTGATCGCACTGGCCACCTGCCTGGCCCTGTTCGGCCTCAGCGCGGTGCAGCTCAAGCGCAACCGTCACAGTCTGGCCGATGACAGCGAACTGACACTCAGCGCGCCGCCTCCCGCAGCCGCCCCTGGGCGCCTGCTGCGACTCAGCAACGCCCTGCCCGGCCAGCCTTCGGGCGTGGTCCTGAGCACCCTGATCCTGGCGCCAGCCCTGGCCGTGGCCAGCATCGTCCTGCTGCTGTCACCCGACACGCCACATCTGGTCGCCGTGGTGTTGGTCGGCCTGCCCTGCATCATGCTGCTCGGCCTGCGCGAGCTGGCCAGCTGGCGGGCGCGGCGTTTCGATGATCAGCTGATCAGCACGCTGGAGCTGATGAACGCGGCGCTGCAGGGCGGCCTCAACACCCATGCCGCACTGCGCGCTGCGGCACAGTCACGCGAGAAAGCGATCCGCGAGGAATTCCGCGAAATCGTGGTGCGCCTGGACCTGGGCTTTCCCATCGAGCGTGCGATCGAGCGCCTGCACAGTCGCTATGACTGTGAAAGCGTGCGTCTACTGTGCCAGGCCTTGCGCATCAAATGGCGCGATGGCGGCGATTTCAGCGCCCTGCTCAACGCCATCAGTGGCTTGCTCAATCAGCGCGTGACGCTGCGGCGTCAGGTCGAAGCTCAACTCGCCGGCGCGCGCTACGCTGCCCTGTTCGCCGGCGCCCTGCCCTACCTTTTGATTCCGGTGTTCGTGTGGCGCCAGCCGCAGTGGCTGGATGTTCTCAAGGCGCACCCGCAAGGCAGCAGCCTGATCGTGGCTGCGGTGCTGGCCCAGATTGCCGGGCTGATCTGGTTGCGGCGCATACAGCGGGTGCAGCTGTGATGTTGTCCGGTTGGTGGATCGATGCACTGGCCCTGGCGCTGATGCTGCTTGCCGGCCTGCTGGTCTGGCGCATGGAGCGCGGCGCTGTAACACAGGCGCCAGGCCGCCCCGCACCGAGTGAACAGCCCCGCTTGCGCGGTTATGCCCGGGTCTTCCGCCAGGCCGGCTTTCATCCGGAACTGATCATGCATCTGTTCTGGGCGGCCAAACTGTGCCTGGCCGTGCTGGCTGCGCTGGTGATCTTCGAGGTGCAAACCGGTGGCGGACTCGCCGCAGCACTGGGCGGCGCCTTGCTTGGCTTCTTCGTGCCGGACCTGTTCATGCTCGCACGGCGTCAGCAGCGGCGGCAGCGCATCACCCACACCATGCCTTTTCTGATCAGCCTGCTTGCGGTCTATCTGCGTTCGGGCCTGTCTCTTAATCAGGCCCTGCGCCAGGCCTCACAGTTGGGTCAGGATGGCGATGCGCCGCTGGCTCAGGAACTGGCGCTGATCTGCCGCGAAATCGAAGCCGGACGCGACCGCGACCTGGCCTTCGCCAGTCTTGCCGAACGCACCGGCGTGAAAGACACGGACCAGCTGGCGGCGGTGATACACGTCGGCTACCAAGCTGGCGCGCCGATCGCCGACACCCTGGACGCTCAGGCCCGCAGCCTGCGCGACCAGCAAGCCCAGCAGGTCACCCAGCTGGTCCAGCGCAAGTCCATGGAACTGATGCTCCCCATGCTGCTGGTGTGTTTCCCCATGTTCATCGTCATCGTGCTGTTTCCCGCCGCGGTGCAGCTGTTCGATGTACTGGACATGATCAGTGAACTATTCTGACGTCCGCACCCGGCATCGAGGATCATGGGCATGAGCCGTCCGCAATCACCACACCGCCAGGGCGGCTTCGTCATCACCGTCGAATTGCTGCTGATCACCACCATTTTAGTGATTGGCTCGATCGTCGGACTGATTGCCATTCGTGACGCTCTGGTCAAACGCATTGCCCAGCAGCGCTCGGCTGATGTGGTGGTGATCGACACCAACAACACGGTGCTGGGCAAGGCGCTGGGCTTTGACGAGCACGAGGCGCCGCTGATTGCCTACATTGATCGCAGTGTGCCACCGCTGGCACCGGACCCGGCGCATCGCAATTACCGCGCCCTGATCGGCGTGCGCGACGACCGCTTCACCAGCCGCGAGCCGGTGTACTACTCCGGTGCCAACTGCAGCGGCAGCCCGTGCATCAAACTGAGCAGCGACGAAGACAGCGATTCCAGCGGTGTCGAGCGGGTCAGCGGCAGCGGTGCGGTGAGCTACCTCAATGCGCTGCAGGGCGGCCCCAACTATGCGATCGGGGCCTCCCCGGACGGGATCACCGGTTATCTCTATCGCAGCACGCCCCAGGCTTGCCCGGTTGAGGTCAGCGAAATCCGTTCGCGCTTCCTGTCCCAGCGCGTGGTCAGTGGCTCACCGTGCGAGGCCTATGAACTGGGCCAGCCCGGCGAACCCGACACCTCATGCCTGGCTGACCTGGGCGGGGTCTGCAACTGCCCGGCCGGAACCGAGGATCAAGGCGATATCCTGAGCAACTACCTCGGGCCGATTGATGCCCTGCTCAGCACCACCACAGCCGCGCTCAACACCGTGTTGCTGGGCGCAGTCCCCAGCGTGGATGTGGGCGAGGTGTGCTGCCCCACCGGCACACGCCTGCGCGACGATGGCAATGTGGTCAACGCCGTGGTCTATACCCTGTTGAACAATGTGCTGGACGAACTGGGCCTGGTTGACGGTCTGGTCGGCGGATTGGTCGACGCCATACTCCAGCCCCTGTCGGGCACCTTGTATTGCGAAAGCAATGCACGCCTGGTCAGCGCCCAGAGCGTACCCAGCGCCGACGACCCGGCGCAGAACGCGCTGCAACGCTTCAGCGCACCGTTCGAGGTCAACCTGCCCATCGATGCCGCCGCTGACGGCAGCAGCTGGATCTCCACACCACCGGATGGCGAAGGCCCCAACAGCTGGTAAATCGCGGCCTTCACGTTTTGTTGACGCAGCGATCACGAACACTGGCTTTTTTGCCGCGAGTCTGGCCATGTCTGATCTCCATCCCGCGCGCCGCCGGCGCCTTCGCACCACCTTGCTCCTGGGCCTGCTGAGCGGCGCACTGCCGCTGACTGCGACGCACGCCGATACCGGCGCCGCCCAGGAGGAAGCGGCACAACTGGGTCAAGCACTGCGCCAGATCGATCAGAGCTATCAGTATCAGGGACTGCGCAGCGGGCATGGCTCGGCCTCGGTCGGTGGCAGCGCCTACCGCGATCAGGTCAGCGCCCGCACAGGGCAGAGCGCACAGCCCAGCCGACATTGGCGCTGGCTGGAACCGCCGCTCGAACACTAACTCAGTTCAGCCACGCGGGATTCGATGGCGCGAGCCGCCTGATGGCATAAGGCCAGGGTGTCGGCGGCCTCAGCCAGCACCGCCGCGTCGGCCGCACGCGCACGCTGCTCAAGCTCGGCCACCTGATCCGCCACGCCGTTCAAGCCGAGCGTGCGTGTGGTGGACTTGAGACTGTGCGCCAGCTCAGCAAGCTGGTCCAACTCGGCGCGTTGAAACGCATCATCAAGCTGTTCGATTTTGCCGCGCAGCTCTATGGCGAACTGCTCGAGAATCATCGGGAACATGTCGTCGCCGACATCACGCTTGAGTATCGCCAACGCTTGCTCGTCAATCATGGGTGCACCTCGGTCGGTCAGGACACAGTGTCGCGCCCGCTCATGCGCGGCGCCAGCCAGCGATGCAGGCAAGCGAGCAGAACACTGCGCTCCAGCGGTTTGGTCAGATGATCGTTCATGCCCGCCTGCAGGAAACGCTCCTTGTCACCCTGCATGGCATTGGCGGTCAGGGCAATCACCGGCAGCTGGTCACGCGCGAAACGTCCGCGCAGCGCCCGCGTGGCGCTGACGCCATCCATCTCCGGCATGAACACGTCCATGAGCACCAGGTCGTAGGGCAGGCGCTCCAGCGCATCCAGGGCTTCCTGGCCATTGCTGACCACATCAACCTGATAGCCGGTGTTCTGCAACATGGCGCGAATCACCAGCTGGTTGGTTGGCGAATCCTCGGCCAGCAGAACACGCACAGTCGGCCAGCCCAGTTCGATCGGCAGGGCGCTGGCTTGAGGTGCACCGGTCTTGCCGTCGTCGCCGGGGGCATCACCCAGCGGCAAATCCAGATCAATCCTGAAGCAGGCACCCTGCCCCGGCTGACCATCGGCGTGGATACGTCCGCCCATCATCTCGATCAGGCGTTTGCTGATCGCCAGCCCCAGCCCGGTGCCGGAAAACTTGCGATTGGCATCGGCGTCAAGCTGGTCAAACGGCGCAAACAGACGTTCGCCGAGCGCCGGGTCGAAGCCGATACCGGTATCGATGACCTCGATACACAGGGGCACACTCTTTTCGATCAGGCCGTTGATCGACAGCCGCAGGGTGACATTGCCGCGGTCGGTGAACTTGATCGCATTGCTCAGCAGATTGAGCAGGACCTGGCGCAGGCGTGCTTCATCCGCCTTGAGCGCGCAGGCGCGCAGGCATACATCCCACTCAACCTCCAGCGTCAGGCCCTTGCGTTCAGCCTGTGCACGAACCAGATCCACCGCACCATCAACCAGACCCGCCAGCGGAAAGTCCGCCGCTTCAAGCTCGAACTTGCCGGCTTCCATCTTGCTGATGTCGAGAATTTCATTGAGCAGGGCCAGCAGATGATGGGCCGAATCACTGGCCGTTTTGACGTAGCGGGCCTGCTCTTCCGACAAGCCACGGTCATCGCCGAGCACGCTGAGCAAGCCAATCACGCCGTTCAGCGGCGTGCGCACCTCATGACTGACCGTGGCCAGAAAGGTGCTTTTCGCCTGGTTGGCCTGCTCGGCTTTGCGCCGCGCCTCGACCAGCGCCTGGGTATTGGCTTTCTGGTCGCTCACATCAACGTGAAACGACACCGTGCCGCCGTCGCGCATGCGCTGCTCGACCACGCGCACCCAGCGTCCGTCTGACAGCTGCTGATCAAACGCCGAACTGGGCAGACGGTGACGTTGAAGAATGACTTCGCGATAGTCCTCGCGCATTTTGTCGTCGGCCCCGGCCAGCACCGCGAACTGATCGCGGTGCATGGCGTAATCGAGAATTTCTTCAAAACGGCGACCAATCTGCAAACGCGGGCGCGTGGCGGCATAAAGCTCGCGGTAGCGCTCGTTGCAGGTGTTCAGACGATCATCCCGGTCGAAGATCACGAAGCCGGCGGGCAGGGCCTGGATGGCGTCACGAAAGCGCGCCTGGCTGGATTCCAGCTCGCCGACGGCGCGCTTGATCGTGGCCCGGGTCTGAGCCGGCAGGCGCATCAGCCAGTACAGCAGCAGACCGCCCGCAAGCGCAGCCAGCAACGCCAGGCCCCAGAACCCGCCACGCCCGGGCCAGCTGTGCTGCCAGCCCTGCTGCGGCGCCACACCCAGCGTCCAAGCCACACCAGGCAGCGGCACCGGCACCTCGATATGCACCGCATCGAAGATACCCGGCGCGCCCATGATGCGCGGATCCTGGCCGGCCGCCGTATGGAAACGCAAAGCGTACTGATAGTCGTCCTCAGACGAGAACAGCCCCAGCTCATCAAGCAGGCCGCGCAGATCGATCAGAATGGTGGCGAACCCCCAGAACGACTCACCGTCGGCCTGAGGTAGAAACACCGGCAAGCGCCCGATCAGCGCCTCACCGCCCTGGATCAGATCGATCGGACCACTCAGCCATAGACTGCGTGAAGCAATCGCATCCTGCGCCGCGGCGCGGCGCGCGGGATCAGCCATGAGGTCGTGGCCAATCGCCTGCTGGTTCTCCTGCAGTGGCCACACGTGGGTGACCACGCCATCAGGCGCCAGTTGCAGGCTGCGAATGTAGCTGATCTGGTGGGCAAGCTGCTCGGCAAAGCGCTGGAAAGCCGCATCATCAAGCTCAGGGCTGGCGTGAACCTGCCCGCTCAAGGCATAGACCAGATGCAGACGTGCATTGAGCACGTTTTCCAGCTTGCCCAGCACCAGACTGGCATCGTGATACGCATCATGGCGCGCATGGTCGAGTTCCGAATGCAGCTGCTCGCGGTCCCACAGCGCAGCCAGCCCGATCATGGTCAGGCTGAGCAGCACCGCCGTGGCCAGCGCGCTCAACGGATGTGACACCCGGTCGCGCATGCGCTTGAGATGCTTGAGGGCCTGCAGCCACACTGCTGAACCAGAGGCTTCGCCGCGATCGCTGACCGGCTCGCGCAGCTCCGCTTCAGCCAGCTCGGCCAGCACACGCAAGGCATCGCGGTCCTGATCATCAAAGCGCCGCGGGCGTGGGTCGATGATGCACAGCGTACCCATCAGATAACCGCCGGGCCCCTTGAGCGGGCAGCCCGCATAGAAGCGGATGCGAGGCCCACCGGTGACCAGCGGGTTATCGGCGAAACGCTCGTCGGTGTGGGTGTCCTCGATGACAAAAATGCGGTCCTGCTCGATGGCATGGCCACAGAACGACACGGATCGCTCGGTTTCGGTCGCATCCAGCCCCTGGCGTGACTTGAACCACTGACGCTGTTCGTCGACCAGACTGACCAGTGCAATGTCGACCTGGAACAGTTGCTGGGCCAAGCGGGTCAGGCGATCGAAACGGGCTTCCGGCGCACTGTCCAGAATCGACAGGCTGCGCAGCGCCTCGCAACGCTGCGCATCATGGGCAAGCTGTGGTGCCGGTTTCACGCGCGCAACCCGCCGCGACACACCGCACGCAGGGCGCCGCGCAAGGCATCCGCATTGACCGGCTTGGCCAGAAAATCATTCATCCCCGCATCCCGACAGGCCTGACGATCACTCTCGCCTGCATTGGCCGTCATGGCAATGATGGGCACCTCGGCGCCGGCCGTTGCGGCCTTGCGAATGGCCCGGGCCGCCGTCAGCCCATCCATCCGCGGCATGCGCAGATCCATCAGGATCACATCGAACACCTCTTTGCCGGCCTGCTGCACAGCCTCTTCACCATCGCTGGCACACACCACCTGGTGCCCATCGCGCTCCAGCATGGCGCGCGCAATCATCTGATTCGGCGCGACATCATCCACCACCAGCACACGCAGGCTGGTGTCCTTGCCGAAGGCCTCGCAGCGCTGCTCGCTGCGCGCGCCCGGGGCTGCATTCACCACCAGCGTGAATGACATCGCGTGATGCTGGCCGTCGATCAGCTGGGTCTTCAATTCGCCGCCCATGGCGCTGACCAGCTGGCCGGCCAGCGCCAGCCCCAGACCCAGACCACCGGTTGGCGCCGATGCACCCGCTTCGGCCTTGGCGAACAATTGCGCGGCATGTTCCAGCCCGACGCCGCCAAGACCATCACCACAGTCAAGCACACGAAAACTCAGCGCGGTGTTGTCCGGGGCGCGGTTGTGTTGTTCGATGCGCAGCTCAACATCACCTTCGGTGTGCTTGATGGCATTTTCGATCAGCTGCCACAGGACCAAGCGCAGACGCCGGGCATCCATGATCCAGGTGTCCTCCGACAGCGTGTCCATGACGATACGCAAGCGCCCGGCCTGGCGCGTAAAGCGGCGCCGCAACTGTCCGTGCAGCTCATCCGCCAGGGCGGCGATGCTGACCACATCCTCGGGCGCGGCCTTGAGCTCGCCACCCAGCTCGGACAGATCAAGAATCTGATCGACCATGGCGACCAGCTGCTGCCCGCTGTCGCTGGCAATGCCAACCATATCCGGTGCGACCTGACCCTGTTCGCGCAACAGATCCAGCGCACCAATGACCACGTTGAGGGGCGTGCGCAATTCATGACTGACCAGGGCCAGAAAACGGCCCTTGGCCTCGTTCACCGCCTCGGCGGCCTGCCGCGCCGCTTGCAGTTCCTGCTCATGCGCGATGCGCGCGCTGATATCACGCACGAAAGCGGTGAAGTAGCGCTGCTGATTGTGCATGAACGGGATCACCGTGAGTTCGGCTGGAAATTCGTCCCCGTTACGCCGCACCGAGGTCACCTCGATGCGCTTGTTGATGACCGGCCCATGCCCGGTGGCATTGTAGTGACGCATGCCTTGATCATGCGCGCTGCGCAGGCCGGGCGGGATCACAATGTCGGCCACCGGCTGGCCCAGAGCTTCGTCACGCGAGTATCCGTAGATGTCTTCCGCAGCCGGGCTGAACTCGACAATCAGGCCGTCGCGATCGATGGTGATCAGCGCATCCGGACTGGCCTGCGCGATCGCCCGCATCATGGTCGGGGCGTCATCCACTGCGGTGCTCGCCGTCATGCCTGAGCCTGCCAGGCTTTGAGCTTGCGGTAGAGGGTGGAAGCGCTGACGCCCAGATGGGCAGCCGCGACCGGCACGTTGTCGCCGCACTCACGGATGGCATGTTCGATGGCCCGCTTTTCGACCACCCACAACGGCTCGATCTGGGCGCCTGCGGCAGGACCGGCAACACGCGCAGGCACTGCCGCACTCGCCGGCGAGGCCGGCACCGTGCCAGCGGGCGCGCCGCCAGTCAGCCCCAGCGGGTCCGGCAGCATGGCGCTGGTCACCTGTTCGCCATTGTTGAGCAGCACAACGTTGTGAATCACGTTGTGCAGCTGACGCACATTGCCGGGCCAGTCGTAGGTCAGCAGGGTGCGTTTGACCTCGTCATCAAAGCTGACGAAGTTACGCCCTTCCTCGGCACTCAAACGCTCGAGAAACGCCTCGGCAATTTCCAGCACATCGCTTTCACGATCGCGCAGGGCCGGCATACGGATCGGGATCACATTGAGGCGGTAGTACAGGTCCTCACGGAAACGCCCTTCGGCAACCTGTGCCTGCGGATCCTGATTGGTGGCGCAGACAAAACGCACGTTCACGCGAATGTCCTTGCTGCCGCCAACACGCTGAAACACGCCGGTCTGGATGAAGCGCAGCAGCTTGACCTGCAGATCAAGGTCCATCTCGCCGATTTCATCCAGAAACAATGTGCCGCCATCGGCGCGCTCGGCGGCCCCGGGGCGGTCGCTGGTCGCGCCCGAGAAGGCCCCCTTCATGTGACCAAAGATTTCGCTTTCGAACAGTTCGCGCGGTATCGCACCGCAATTGATCGCAACAAAGGGCTTGCCCTTGCGATCACTGCGCTCATGAATCGCCTGGGCACACAGTTCCTTGCCGGTGCCGGACTCGCCGGTGATAAACACCGACGCCCGGCTGGTCGCGGCACTGTCGATGATGCGGTAGACCACCTGCATGGGCAGTGAACGCCCGACGAAGCCGGCGTAGCCATCGCGCTCGATCTGCTCGCGCATGACCTTGACCTCTTCATGCAGGCGGCGCTTGTCGAGCACGTTGTCGACGGTGACCTGCAGGCGCTCTGCGGTAAACGGCTTCTCGAGGAAATCCGCAGCACCCAGGCGCATGGATTCAACCGCGGCGTCGACCGATCCGTGAGCCGTGATAACGATGCACGGACAGCTCGCTCCGGCCTTGACCATGGCCTCGAGAATCACGTGCCCGTGCATGTCCGGCAGCTGCAGGTCGAGCAGCACCAGATCCGGCTCCTCGGTTTCCAGGCATTCGACCCCTTCCTTGCCGGTGGCCACCCATTCGACCTTGAAGCCCATACGTCGCAGATATTGCTGATACAGCGCTCCCAGAGGCGCGGTGTCTTCGATGATCAGGGCGTAGGGCTGGTCGCTGATGATGCGTGCGGATGGCGCATCGGCTTGCTCGGATTGGGTCACGGCGGCGGTGGAGTTCATGAGTGCGTCCTCAAGTGATCTGGCCCGACCGTGCAGGAATCATTCCCGAAGCAGAGAACACAACCCTCTGTTTAAGAACAATATTTTTTAGGCCCGTCCAGGCCAAGCACGATCAGACTGACAACGCCATGCATATTGCATTGCAATTTGCAAAGAAGTTGTAAAGACGCGTTTTCACGCACCGCGCGACCAGGCGAGCTTCAAACTGTCGAGCGATTGCGGTCGTCCGATCAGGAAACCTTGCAGCGTGGTGCAACCGAGCTGCGAGAGAATCTGCAT
Organism: Oceanococcus sp.; assembly: GCA_030147945.1. Lineage (GTDB taxonomy): Bacteria > Pseudomonadota > Gammaproteobacteria > Nevskiales > Oceanococcaceae > Oceanococcus. The sequence continues at coordinate 24,269 of JASBUL010000028.1, forward strand.
CTGTGTTTCGGTCTCGACGCCTTCGGCGACAACTTTGAGCCCCAGGCTGCAGGCCATGGCCGTGATTGCGCTGACAATGCGGAAATCGTCAATGTTGGATTCGATTTCGTCGACAAAACTCTTGTCAATCTTCAGCCCGGTGATCGGCAGCTCGCGCAGATGGCGCAATCCTGAATAGCCGGTGCCAAAGTCGTCCAACCACAGCTGCACCCCGAGTCCGACCAGGGCATCCAGGTTGCGGCGTGTGGCGGGACCGGCCGAGAGCAAGGCCGACTCGGTGATCTCGACATGAATCTGCGCACTGTCGATCATCTGCAGACACAGCCAGCGTTCGAAGTCACGCGCGAAATCGTCGCAGGCCAGCTGTGTTGCGGACACATTCAGCGCAAGGTGAAAACGCTGACCGAAGGCCGCGCGGAAAATCGGCATGTCACGCGCCGTTGTGCTGAGGATCGCCTGCCACAGCACATCCATGCGATTGGCCTGCTCCAGCACCTCCACGAACCGATCCGGCGCAACCGCGCCAAACCTCGGCGAATCCCAGCGGGCCAACGATTCGAACCCGATCAGGGCGCCTGTCAGCGCATCGACTTGCGGTTGATAGCGCATGCCGACCTCGCCACAGGCCACGGCAGCGACAAGGTCGGGCACACCCCAGACCGATGAGTACGCGTTGTCGTCATGTGCAATGTGCTGAAGGCTGGGAGCGTTCATGCGCTGCTCCTGTAAAGGTTGTAACCCCTCTCAGCAAGAACGGTTCCGGCCAGAACCCATCGACAAAATCAATAATAATCAAAGGCTTGAAAAATCACACAGCACCAGGGCACGGTTGGCTGAACAGCCTGTTTCGCAATTTGCGACGCACAAAGCAACGCGCCGCAGCGCCCGGCAGGCCTGTCCCGCCGCATGGGCTGAAAAGCAAACGGCCCGCACGCAGGCGGGCCGTTTTCATACTGCTGATCAGACTGCTCAGCGATTGAGTGCTTCCGCAACCGCGGCAAACACATCGACCAGACCATGGCCTTTGTCGTAGGACGTCGGCGTGGTCGGGTTGGCCGGATCAGCCTCGTAGGCCGCACCTGTTGTGATCGGTCGCGCGGTGTCTTCGAGAATGTCCTCGACCTGTGCCGGCGTCAGGCTCGGGTTGGCCTGCAGCATCAGCGCGACGATCCCTGCGATATGCGGTGCTGCCATCGAGGTACCGGACATCGTGGCGTACTCGTTGGAGCCGTTGGTACCGGTCAGGCAAATCGGCAAGGTCAGACGGCACGGCGACAGGATGCTGTCACCCGGTGCGGCGATGTCCGGATAGGTGTTTACCGCGCCGGCCAGACCACGCGATGAAAAATCCGACATCGGGCCATTCTGGATGCCGCTGTCCTGGTCATCGTAGGAGGCCACGCAAATCACCCCCGGAGTCGGGTCAACGCAGGTCGGGCTGGTGTTCTGAACCGAACCGTCGCCACCATCATTGCCTGCGGCAAACACCACCACCACACCGGCATCGACCAGCGCGCGGGTGGCAATCGAGGTTGCACTACCCGGATCATAGGCCCCGCCACCGGAACCCCAGCTGTTGTTGACCACGCGAATGGCCGGACTGACCTGATCATGGTTGTCCAGCACCCACTCCAGGCCCGCCAGCGCATCATGCATGCTGATCGCCGTGCCGCCGGATACGCCATACAGCGTGGCACCGGGGGCCGCGCCATGATAGATGCCGTCGGAAGCCGCACCGGTCCCGGCAATCGTGCCGGCCACATGGGTGCCATGACCGCCCGCACTGACGGTATCTGAATCGGTGACCGGAATCGCAATGCCGGTCAGCGGTACGAGTTTGACGTTACCGCCCATGCGGTCGGACAGATCCGGATGGGTGCCGTCAACGCCACTGTCGACCACAGCCACACCAACGCCTGCGCCGTCATAAGCCACACCGCCAACAGCACCATTGAGCACATTCTGACCGCCGGTGGCCTGGTGCGAGGTATCCAGCAGGTACTGCAGCGGCTGGTTGTATTCAACGCGGGAAACCAAGCCGGTCAGGGCCAGCGCCTGAAACAGACTGGCCGTGCCGGTGGCGCCAAATACGCCGATGCTGTCGAACACACCGTTGATATCCAGCCCCACCGTTTGAGCCGCGGCAATAACCGCGTCCAGTTCAATGCCCTCAGCGGGATGGACAATGGCCAGGGTGGCTGTGGTGGCGCTGGCCACCTGGGTGTCGACCGCATTGAACAAAGCACTGTTCAGCGACGCAGACAACGGACCAAACGCCTGGGCCGACGTGACCATGGCAAGCGAAGCGAAAGCGCCCGTTTTCAGCAGGCGCGCGAGTGAGTGATTCATGCAAATCCTTTCCTTGATTTTCGCCAACGGGTCTCAAACCCGACGAGTTTCCGCGCACCGGAAGCCGAATCACCATGCCGCTTCGATCCGATGTCGCCAGGGTCCAGCTCGGGGTGACCTGACGATCGATCTAGCACGCGGATAACAGGGAGCACGAAGAGCGCCAGGGAAAGGTTCCACGGCTATACAGATCGCAAACGCCGTGCGTTGTTTCACGGGCACATTGTCTGGGTGTCCATGGCATCTGGTCTTGAAGCCAGCGCACCGAACCTCGCCATCATGCTGCGATGTGCTGATGCCGCACGCTGTTACGGCAGCTGATCAGCGTGTGGCGCATGCGGGCGCCACTGCCTGTGCGCGAGACGATGTCTAAGCTCGCTCTTGATATCACGGGCCCACTGCGCACTGGCGTCGGCGTGATCGTCAGGGATGTTCTCCAGTATGGCCAAGGTGGCCCGGATTTCATCCTCGCCAGAGGCAATCTGCCCCAGGCATGCGGCAACCATCCAGTCAGGCATCTGGGTGCTCAGCGGCGCGCAGCTCGCCCGCGCCTGCGACCACCGCCCTGTGGCCGCTTCAACCGCAGATAGCACCAGCAACGCCTGAGGGTCACCAGGATGAGTATCCAGGTAGCGACTGAGCAAACGACGTGCACTTACAAAATCGTGCTCATGCTGCGCGAGCATCGCTTGGGCCAGATCAGGGTGTACACCAGAAGGCAGGTCCAGACTGCCGTGCCCATGCACGGCCCCAGCCTTCGCGGCTAACGGCGCGATCAGAAGAGCCGCGAAGATCGCGGCCCTCCTGATATTTTTTACAGTCAGATTCACTGAAACACGTCCGCAAACGCTGAATCATCCTCAGGGAATTCGAACTGCGTCGTCTCGATACTCACTGGCTCCAATGCCGTGTTGCTGGGATCAACCAGCTCAAGCAACAAAGTATCAAAAGCAACAACAGGCGGCGTGGGTTCCGGCACACCCGAGCGTTGATCGTTGGTTTCGCATGCCGCCATGAAAAGGACGGCCACTGCCATCATCGCTAACCGGCTCATGCGCCGGCCCCGGCAAACGGCGGCGCCAGATAGGGGAAGCGCTCAAGATACGCTGCCGGATCCGGCTTGGCGCCGTCATTGGCCACGGCGCCCGCGTTAACCACGACAGGCTCCGGGCCAGACACGTCGCAAGTCTGCAAGTTGTTCTGATTGGTCCCATCCACCGCTCCAAGAACAACGTTCAATGCAATGTCCACCACGTCATCGATGGGCCGGCGGCCGTTCGGGAAACCGCTCAGATCACAAGCCAGAAAGCCCAGGTCATTCTGATTGGCCCGCGCGGTGACAGGCACTGCCGTGTTCAGACGCAGCATCTCGCCAACACCCGACTGATTCTGGGGCTGGGTGAAGTTGAAGCTTGAACCGTTCACATCGGCGGTGATCCCGGTCACAAACGCAGCGACGAGGTCGTTTCGGGGTGTCGCAGGCACCAGCTCGCCACCACCCTCGTTAAACAGGATATCGAGCAGAACCGGCAGACTGGGGTTGGTCACAAATGGCGCAAACTGGCCAAGATCGTCTTTGGGTTCGCTGGCGTTGAAAGCATCTTTGCGATCCAGGCCAATCACCACCTCATTGACCAGCGGCGAGCCCAAACGTGACACCTGAACGGGTGCCCCACCTTCAACGGAAGGCCCGGTGTTCGAGCTTCCATTTGCCGGCGTCTGTGTCGCCGGGTTCAGGATACGCCCCTGCGGCAAGCTCGCTGTTGTCCACGCCCCGATAATCGCCCCCTGGTCACCGGTAAGACAGCTGATCGGCAATTCCAGTGCCAGGCTGGTGATGTTGGTGTTGGCGATGACATTGCTGCGTCCGTCGCGAGGCCCGAAGGGGTTGAGATTGACCAGATCGAAAATCTCGCCAAGGTTGACCACAAAACCTTCGGCGCGTTGACCTGCAAATACGCGCCCCTGGCCGCAACCTGGAATGGACACGTCCCAGATATGAGCGTCCGCGTAAGCGGCGTAATCACTGAAACTTTTCGTACCGATATTGTCCACCGGCTTGGCGAATTCGCTACCGCCCAACTCAATGTTTTCCGCCAATGTGCTGGTACCCGTACGGCGATCACCTGAGATCATCCTGAGCTGATAGCTCTCTTTGACGCCCACGAAATCGGTATCCGCCGCACCCGGGCCGATCGGACCGATATTTATCAGCGGCACACTGATCTGGGCACCATCAATATTCAGCACAGCAGGTGTGACCTTCAGATCGAAATCGAACTGAAAGGTCAGGTCTTCGATCGCGTCCCCATCATTGTCGACATGAATCTCGTAGATAGCCTGCGGATCCAGTGCGAAATAGTTTGGCCCACCGTAGGCGTCCTGCAGCGGCAAGTAGTTTGCGATCAGCGTTACGAAACCTTCTCGCCCCGGCTCATAACTGCGAAACATGTAGAAGTCCGTGCCATCCACCTTGGGCATTTCCGTGATGAACGGTGCTTCGCGATGACTGGAAGCCAGCACGGGAAGTGCAACAGCAGTGGTCAAAGCGGCCACCAAAAGCTGGGAACGTCGCATAGGAGTCTCCTTGGGTTTGAACTCTCTTTACGACCTGCGCGTGCTTTTGGATGCACCCCCGTTTGCGACCTGGCTTGAGCACGGTGCGAACCGGATGGCAGCATGCCCCTGCATGCAGCCTGTGCGTCTGCTGGTGTCGTCAGTGTGTGCCGATGGATTTCGACATTTTGATCAGACGACCACCGTGCTCCCAACTTACATCGTCGAAAAAATTTCGAATCAGAAAGATGCCGCGACCATGGGTTTGCAGCACATCAATGGAGTCAACGGTGGGCAGATTGCCAGGCTCAAAGCCGGCGCCTTCATCTTGCACGGATATTTCAAGCTCTTGCTGACCCAGCTTGACTTCAACCGTCACCGTCCTGGCGCGCAGGACAGGATCACTCAAGCGCTCCGCGATAGTGTTCAGATAGCCGGCGAAATCTTCGTCGCGGCTGGCCGACGACACCCCCAGATTTCCGTGTACCAGCGCGTTTTCCAGCGCCTCCAGCACAGCCATCTGCATTTGCACGATTCGCACAGGTTGCCCCGCGATCCAGGATTGCGTCTCACTCGCGACAATACGGGAGAGCATGCGCGGCATTTTGCGCTCGCCCTTGACGATATAGCGTGCGAATTTCTCACACAGCAAGCCATCAGACCGAAGGGATGCGGTGTATTTGCTGAACAAATCCTCAAAGCGCTCGAGGACTGCCCGTAAACACGCCACGGTTGCCGGCTTAACGATGAAATCCACAGCACCATTTTGCAGCGCCGAAATGGTGGAGTTGAATGAACCATGGCCGCTGACGACGGCAGCGGGAAGGTTGGGGTATTCATCTCGCAGCCGGGACAGCAAGGTCAAACCGTCCATTGAAGGCATTTTGAGATCTGTCAGAACGCCCAGCGGCAGATGTTGGGCTGAAGCCAGAACCTGGAGGGCCGCATCACCATCTTCTGCGGTCAAAACCTCGCAATCCAACTCTCGCAAAGCCGCTGCCATGACCTCAAGACTGACAGGGTCATCATCGACAAGCAGTATACGTTTAATCATCAGTTGCCCCGTCACTCCTCAATGCACAGGCACCGCACACCAAAACAACATACCGCACTTTGAATGCACAGGCGTGATCTCAGGACGTGGCAATGCACCCTATACGGGCTGGCATGGCCAAGATGAGGGGCATGCCCTATTCCACCGTCACTGACTTGGCCAGATTACGTGGCTGATCGACATCGGTGCCCTTGAGCACGGCTACGTGGTAGGCCAGCAGCTGCAAGGGAATGGTGTAGACAATCGGTGCAATCAGATCATCCATG
>JASBUL010000035.1 GCA_030147945.1 Oceanococcus sp.
GCGCGCCCAGGTCAGCGCTCCGCGCCCGGTTACCGCCTCGACACGGCGCACACCGGCGGCCACGCCACCTTCGCTGATGAGCTTGAACAATCCGATATCGCCGGTGCGACGCACATGCGTCCCGCCACACAGCTCGCACGAGGTATCACCCAGGCGCATTACACGCACGGTCTCGCCATACTTTTCGCCAAACAGGGCCATGGCGCCGGCATCCAGCGCCTCCTGATAACTGCTGACGCTGACCTCGGCCGCGTGATTGGCCAGGATCTCGGCGTTCACACGCGCTTCGACCTCGGCGATCTCGTCGGCACTCATGGCCTGCAGATGGGCAAAGTCAAAGCGCAGGCGGTCTGGCGCCACTAAAGAGCCCTTCTGCTGCACATGGGTGCCGAGCACCGCGCGCAGAGCGGCGTGCAGCAGATGGGTGGCGCTGTGATTGCGGATGATGTCGGCGCGACGCTGCTCATCAACCTGGGCGTGCAAGGCTGTGCCCACACGCAACTCACCCTCGACCACACGCCCCAGGTGCATGATCGCGCCGGCAGCGTCCTTGCGCGTATCTTCGACCACAAACCGCAGCCCGTCGCCAAGCAGTTCCCCGGTGTCACCGACCTGCCCACCCGACTCGGCGTAGAACGGCGTGCTAGCGAGAATCACGGCACCTTCATCGCCCGCGCTGAGCTGCTCCGCAGCCTGACCATCGCGCAGCAGGGCCTGCACGCTTTCACGCGCACTCAGGGCCTCGTAACCGACAAATTCGCTGGCTTCGCCAACCCCGGCGTCAAGCCCCGCCGCAGCGCCGAAACGGCTGGCCGCACGAGCCCGCTCGCGCTGCTGCTGCATGGCCGCGTCAAACCCGGCGACGTCGACCTGCAAATCACGCTCGCGCGCCACGTCCTGGGTCAGGTCCAGCGGGAAGCCGTAGGTGTCATAAAGCTTGAACACGGTGTCGCCATCCAGCGTGCCCTCAGCGGCCTCGCACGCGGCATCGAGCAACTTCATACCCTGATCCAAGGTTTCGGCGAAACGTTCTTCTTCCTGGCGAATAACCTTGCCGACAAAATCCTGCTGTGCGGTCAATTCGGGATAGGCCTGGCCCATCTCCTCGACCAGCGCCGGCAACAGCTTGTAGAAGAATGTGCCCTCAATACCCAGCTGGAAGCCATGGCGGATGGCACGCCGCAAAATGCGGCGCAACACAAAGCCGCGCCCTTCGTTGGACGGCAGCACGCCATCCACGATCAGAAAGGCGCAGGCGCGAATGTGGTCGGCCAGCACGCGCAGCGAACGATTGGCCGGGTCGGCCTGCGGCGCCAGCGCACACACAGCCTTGAGCAGGTTGACGAACTGGTCGGTGTCGTAGTTGTCATGCACGTGCTGCATCACCGCAGCCACACGCTCCAGCCCCATGCCGGTATCCACCGACGGCTTGGGCAGCGGCGTCAGCGTGCCGTCAGCCGCGCGGTCGTACTGCATGAACACCAGATTCCAGATCTCGATGTAGCGGTCGCCATCTTCCTCCGGCGTTCCGGGCGGCCCGCCGGCGATTTCGGGGCCATGATCGTAGAAGATCTCGCTGCACGGACCACACGGCCCGGTGTCGCCCATCTGCCAGAAGTTGTCCTTGGCGCCGATACGCGAAAAACGCTCGGCCGACACCCCCATCTCCTTGAGCCAGATGTCCGCCGCTTCGTCATCTTCCTCGAACACCGTGACCCACAGCTTTTCGGCCGGCAGCCCCAGCTCGCCGGTCAGGAACTCCCAGGCACACTGAATCGCTTCACGCTTGAAGTAGTCGCCGAAGCTGAAGTTACCGAGCATCTCGAAGAAGGTGTGATGGCGCGCGGTGTAACCCACGTTCTCGAGGTCGTTGTGCTTGCCACCGGCACGCACGCAACGCTGGCTGCTGACGGCTCGGTTGTAGGAGCGTTTCTCCTGCCCCAGGAAGGTGTCCTTGAACTGAACCATCCCGGCATTGGTAAACAGCAGGGTCGGGTCGTTGGCCGGGACCAGCGGACTGGACGGCACGGCCTGATGACCCTGACGCTCGAAATAGCCGATGAAACGGCTGCGAATCTCGTTACTGCTGATCATGGACACAACGGCTTTAATCGCGGGACGCAAAACCGCGCGATTCTAAGCCAAGCCCGGTGAATTGGCGACCTCAGGCCAACTCGTCGGCTGCCAGCGCCGCCAGTGCCGCATCGATTTGCTCCGCATCAAAGCCACGCGCATACAGTTTCTGGCGCCGACGCGGTTCAGGGTCGCGCGCAGGCAAACGCCGGGCCGCCCGCAAGCAGGCCTCGTCCCAGTCAATGTCATCCTGATTCAGCGCCGCCGCGCAAGCCTCGCCCTCAATGCCCTGGGCGGAGAGCTCAGCGCTGACCCAGCGCGGGCCCCGCGCCTGCCCGGCACGGTGGCGCGCCATAAAGGCGGCGTAGCGGCTCTCGTTGAGCCAGTCGCGCTGTTGCAACGTCTCCAGCGCCTGATCCAGCACATCGCTGGAGTAGCCTTTGCGACTCAGCTTCTGACGCAACTCGCGCGCGCCATGTTCACGCCGCGCGAGCAGACTGGCGGCGGCCTCAAGGGCGGCCGCCAGCGTGTCTTCAAACGGCTTCTTCGGTCGCTTCACTCGCAGCTTCGCTAGCGTCGGCCGGTTTGCGCTTGGGCAGGAGAATCTCGCGCAGCTTGGTATCGAGCTGCTTGGCCATGTCCGGGTGCTCCTTGAGGAACTCGCGCGCGTTGTCCTTGCCCTGGCCGATCCGCTCACCGTTGTAGCTGTACCAGGAGCCGGATTTCTCGACCAGATTGTGCTGCACGCCCAGATCAATCAGTTCACCCAGCCAGGAAATCCCCTCACCGTAGAGAATTTCGAACTCGGCCTGCTTGAACGGCGGCGCCATCTTGTTCTTGACGATCTTGACCCGGGTTTCATTACCAATCACCTCGGCGCCCTTCTTGACCGAGCCGATACGGCGGATGTCCAGCCGCACGGAGGAATAGAACTTCAGCGCATTACCGCCGGTGGTGGTTTCCGGCGAACCGAACATCACCCCGATCTTCATACGTATCTGGTTGATGAAGATCACCATGGTGTTGGCGCGCTTGATGTTGCCGGTCAGCTTGCGCAGCGCCTGCGACATCAGGCGGGCCTGCAAACCGACATGCGAATCGCCCATCTCACCTTCGATTTCCGCCTTCGGAACCAGCGCCGCAACGGAGTCGATAACGATGATGTCGACGGCCGCCGAGCGCACCAGCATGTCGGCAATCTCCAGCGCCTGCTCACCGGTGTCCGGCTGCGACACCAGCAGGTCATCGACGTTGACACCCAGCTTGCGGGCGTACTCGGGATCGAGGGCGTGCTCGGCATCGATGAATGCCGCCGTGCCACCCGCAGCCTGCGCGGCGGCCACCGCCTGCAGGGTCAGGGTGGTTTTACCGGAAGATTCCGGGCCATAGATTTCGATCACGCGACCACGCGGCAAACCGCCGATGCCCAGGGCCACGTCCAGCCCCAGCGAGCCGGTGGAAATAGCTTCGATGTCGCGCACCGGGCCACCATCGCCCAGGCGCATGACCGAGCCTTTGCCAAATTGGCGTTCGATCTGAGTCAGCGCTGCGGCGAGCGCTTTTTTGCGATTGTCATCCATGCGTGTTCTGCCAGTGATTCAAGTTTCGATTATCTCAGGATTGCCGAGGAATTGCCGGACACCGCCTGGTGCAGATCACGCACAGCCTGTGCCGCAGCGGCCTCGCGGATCGTGGCGCGATCGCCTGCGAACTGATGCCGCGCAAGCTGCGTTGTCGCGCCATCTCCCATGGCTATCAATACGAGACCCACAGGCTTTTCCGGACTCCCGCCGCCGGGGCCGTACACACCGGACTCGACCAGCACCCAGTCCGCGCCGCTCAAGCGCCGTGCACAGGCGGCCATTTCGCGCACGCTGGCCTCGCTGACTGCGCCATGCTCGATCAGCGTTTGCGGGGCCAAGCCCAGCACCGCGGTCTTGAGGCTGTCGTGATAGCAGGTCAGCCCGCCAAGAAACCAGCGTGAAGCGCCTGCCGGCGCAGACAGGCGCGCCTGCAGCGCGCCACCGGCGCTGGCTTCGACCACGAACAGACGCTGCCCGCGACGAACCAGCGCTTCACCGAGCGATTCGACCTCATGACTTGCTAGCATTGTGGGTTTTCCGACCGCAAAGACCGTGAGTTCAGACCTTAGCGCGCACACGCCCATGATGCAGCAATTCCTCGCGCTCAAGGCCGAGCATCCAGAGGAGTTGCTGTTCTATCGCATGGGCGATTTCTACGAACTGTTCTACGACGACGCCAAAACCGTCGCCAAGCTGCTCGACATCACCCTGACCACGCGCGGCCAGTCGGCCGGCGAGCCGATCCCCATGGCCGGCGTGCCGCACCATGCCTACGAGCAATATCTGGCGCGCCTGCTGCGCCTGGGCCAGTCGGTGGCGATTGCCGAACAATTCGGCGACCCCAGCGCCAAGGGCCCGATGCAGCGCAAGGTCGTGCGCGTGGTGACACCGGGCACGGTCACCGATGAAGCCCTGCTGGATGCTCGCCGCGAAAGCGCTCTGGGCGCCATCGCCAGCGTGGGCAACACCTACGGCATCGCGCGCCTGGATCTGGCCAGCGGGCGCTTTGTCATCGCCGAGTTCGATTCGGCCCACGCCCTGCATCAGGATCTGGCCACGGCCCCGCCCGCAGAACTGCTGATCAGCGACGCCAGCGAAGCGCCGGCCCTAACCCGTCTGCCGCCCGTGCGCAGCCGTCCGCACTGGCATTTCGAGCTGAGCAGCGCCCGCAAGCTGGTGCTCGATCAGTTCCGAGTCCGCGATCTCAAAGGCTTTGGTTGCGATCGCTGCAGCGCCGCCATCGCAGCCGCCGGCGCGCTGTTGCAATACCTGCGCGACACTCAGAAACAGGAGCTGCCGCACATCACCGGCCTGCGCCTGGAGCAAACCGGCACGCTGCTGCGCATCGACCCGAACAGCCGGCGCAACCTGGAGCTGGAGATCAACGCCAGCGGCGAACGTGATAACAGCCTGCTCGACCTGCTCGATGTCTGCGCCAGTGGCATGGGCAGCCGCTTGATGCAGCGCTGGCTGCGCGCCCCGACCCGCGACACCACGGTGCTGCGCGCCCGCTATCAGGCGGTCGAGGCGTTGCAGCTCAACCGCAGTTTCGAGAGCCTGCATGATCAGCTGCGCGGGCTGTGCGACATCGAGCGCGTCAGCACCCGGGTGGCACTGCGTAGCGCGCGCCCACGCGACCTGTCAGGACTGGCCCGCACCCTGGCCGCCCTGCCGGCCATCGCAGCCAGCCTGCCGGCCAGCCCGCGTCTGGATGAGCTGGGCAGCGCGATCGGCGCCTACCCCGAACTGTGCGATTACCTGAGCGCGGCGATCGAAGCCGAACCGCCGGTGCTGCTGCGCGACGGCGGCGTGATCCGCCGCGGTTTTGACCGCGAACTGGACGAACTGCGCGAACTTGCCCACAACTCGGCCGATTTCCTGCGCAAGCTGGAGGAATCGGAACGCCAACGCACCGGCATCGACAGCCTCAAAGTCGGCTACAACCGCGTTCACGGTTTCTACATCGAACTGCTGCGCAGCTGCTCGGCCGACGCGCCGCCGGAGTACACCCGACGCCAGACGCTCAAGAACGCCGAGCGTTACATCACCGAAGAGCTCAAGAGCTACGAGGACAAGATTCTGTCGGCCCGCGAGCGCGCCTTGAGCCGCGAGAAGCATCTCTACGAGCAAATCCTCGACACCCTGCAGCCCGAGCTACCGAAACTGCAGGCCACCGCCGCCGCGGTGGCCGAAAGCGACGTACTGGGCGCCTTCGCGCGCCAGGCCGAGCGCTATCACTGGGTCACCCCACAGCTGGTCGACGGCCCGCAAATCCGGATTCGCGCCGGGCGCCATCCGGTGGTCGAAGCGCTCAACCCGACCAGTTTCGTGCCCAATGATCTGACGCTCGACCAGGATCGCCGCATGCTGGTCATCACCGGCCCCAACATGGGCGGTAAATCAACCTACATGCGCCAGTGCGCCTTGATCGTGCTGCTTGCCCATATCGGCTGTCATGTGCCGGCCGATGAAGCCCTGATCGGCGCCGTGGATCGCATCTTTACCCGCATAGGCGCCGGTGATGACCTGACCACCGGACGCTCGACCTTCATGGTCGAAATGCAGGAAACCGCGGAAATTCTGCACAACGCAACCGCGCAGTCGCTGGTTCTGATGGATGAGATCGGGCGCGGCACGGGCACCTACGACGGGCTTTCGCTGGCTCAGTCTGCGGCGGAAGAGCTGGCCGCCACGGTGGGCAGCTTTACGCTGTTCGCCACCCATTATTTCGAGCTGACGGCACTGGCCGATGCTCAGCAGGGCGTGCACAACGTGCATCTGGACGCCACCGAACACGGCGATGAGCTGATTTTTCTGCACCGGGTCAAAGATGGCCCGGCCAGCCGCAGCTATGGCTTGCAGGTGGCCCGATTGGCCGGGGTGCCGGCACCAGTGCTCAAACGCGCACGCAAGCATTTGCAGGCGCTCGAAGCCGGCGCCCAACACACGCTCGGGCCGGTGCCACAGATGTCCTTGTTCAATGACAGCGCGGCGCCAGCCGAGGCCTCGGCTGTGGAGGAAACTCTGGCCGCGATCGACCCGGACAACCTCACGCCACGCCAGGCGCTGGAGCAGATGTATGCGCTCAAGCGCCTGCTTGACGAGGAGGGCTAGGCCGTCGCGGCCAGGCCCTGGAGGCGATCAAGCCTTGGTCTTTTCGACCACGAACTCGGTCAGCTTGGCCAGACAATCACCGAAGGTCTCGGCGGTATCGACTTCCAGCTCGGGCTTTTCCGGCGCTTCATACGGCGCAGAAATGCCGGTGAACTCTGGAATTTCACCGGCGCGGGCTTTCTTGTACAAACCCTTGGGGTCGCGTTCTTCGCACATCGCCACGTCAGCTTTGACATACACCTCGTAGAACGCCTCGCCACTGGCTTTGCGCGCGCGCTCACGGTCTTCACGGTAGGGCGAGATGAACGCGGTGATGCAGATCAGGCCGGCCTGAGCCATCAGATTGGCCACCTCGCCAATGCGGCGGATGTTCTCGGTACGGTCTTCCGGCGAAAAGCCAAGGTCGGCATTAAGACCAAAGCGCACGTTGTCGCCGTCGAGCACGTAGGCCTGCTTGCCCAGCTCGTGCAGCTCACGCTCCAGCGCCATCGACAACGTCGACTTGCCCGAACCGGACAGGCCGGTCATCCAGATCACTGCGCCCTTGTGGCCGTTCTTGGCAGCCCGCTCACCCGGACTGACGGTGTGGCTGACCTTGGTCAGATTCTTGTCGTTTGACATCACTTTCCCTGTTGCAGAACTTCGGCCGCAAAACCGCTCAGGCGACCGCAAAATTCCGCCATCATAGCCAATGCGCCCCCACCCTGACGAGATATTTGACACGTATTTATATGCCCTCGGAGCGCGATTGCACCGAGCAAAAAGTCATTGCATAGTTGGATGGGCGCCCCGGAAATCCAATCACAGCGCCGGAGGATGGTGGGCTAAACGATGTATCTGATCAGTCTGTTAGCAACGCTTGTGATTTACTGGCTGGTGCTGTCCGGTTTCTTCGACAACGGACTGCTGCTCAGCCTGGGTGCCGTGTCCTGTGTGATCACCGCCTGGCTGTGCCATCGCATGCGCCTTATTGACGGCGAAAGTCATCCGCATCACCTGGCGTGGCGGTTGCCGCCTTACTGGCTGAAGCTCAGCGTGGAAACGCTGCGCTCCAACTGGAGCGTGATCCGGGTCATCCTGAACCCCAGCAGCCGTGGCATTGCGCCGGTCACCGGGCATGTGTCCACACCGGTTCGAGACGACGTGGTTCGCGCCACCCTGGCCAATGCCATCACCCTGACCCCGGGTACGCTGACCCTGAACGTGGAGGATGACCGCATGCTCATCCATGCGTTGAACCAGGACATGCTCGACGACATTCGTCAGGGCCAGATGGTGCCCTGGGCCGGCCAGCTGGAAAAATCATGATGCTGGCTGCGGCGATGGCCGCCATCCTGGTTTCCATGGTGCTGCTGCTGGTCCGCGCAGTGCTTGGGCCCAAGGTCTACGACCGCATCCTGGCGGTCAATATTTTCGGCAACAAGACCGTCTTGTTCATTTCCGTGCTCGGTTTTCTGAATGGCCGCCCGGATTTTCTGGATGTTGCGCTGGTCTATGCCCTGATCAATTTCATGGGCATGGTGGCGGTGCTGAAGTTCATGCATTTCAGAGACCTGGGCTACGGGTTGGTACGCCAGGACGAACGCTCATGATCGCCAGCGTGCTCTCCAACACCTTTCTGCTTCTTGGCAGCCTGGCCTTGATCATCGGCTCGCTGGGCATGATGCGCTTTCCGGATTTCTACGCCCGCACCCACGCCGCCGGGGTGACCGAAACGGCCGGTTCAGCATTCATCATGATCGGTCTGATGTTTGCCGCCGGCCCGACCCTGATCACCCTCAAACTGATGGTGGTGTTAAGCCTGCTGCTGTACACCTCGCCCACTGCCGGCCATGCCCTGGCCCAGGCCGCACTGATTGATGGCCAGAAGCCTCTGGGCCGCATCGAAACCGACGAGAGTGCCGGATGAGCGAACACGCCCTGCTCGCCATTGATGCGGTGTTGCTGATCATTCTGCTAACCACCGCGATTGCCATCGCGCGCCAGCGCAACCTGTTTGCCGCGGCCATGATGACCGGCCTGTTCAGCCTTACGCTGGCCTGCCTGTTCGTGCTGCTCGATGCCATGGACGTGGCCTTTACCGAAGCGGCCGTGGGCGCCGGTATATCCACCGTGCTGATGCTCAGCGCCCTGGCTCTGACCGAGTATCGCGACCACCCGACCTCCCGCGGCCAGCACACCCTGGCGCTGCTGCTGTGTTTTGCGGTCGGCGGCCTGCTGATGTTTGCGGCCAGCGAGTGGCCGGCGTTGGGCGCGCCCGACACCCCGGTGCACCAGCACCCGATCACCGCTCATTATCTGGAGCAGTCGCAGCAGGAGATCGACCTGCCCAATGTGGTCACCTCGGTCCTTTCAAGCTATCGCGGCTACGACACTCTGGGCGAGGTCACCGTGGTGTTCACGGCCGGCCTGGCCGTTCTGATCCTGCTGCTTGGCGTGCGCCGCGACAACCACGAGGAGGACGACGCATGACGCCGAAAAGCAACAGCGC
The DNA here is from genome assembly GCA_030147945.1 of Oceanococcus sp. Classification (GTDB taxonomy): domain Bacteria; phylum Pseudomonadota; class Gammaproteobacteria; order Nevskiales; family Oceanococcaceae; genus Oceanococcus. Next base: position 9,262 of record JASBUL010000035.1, read on the forward strand.
CGTGTTGCGCGTGGTCACCAAGCAGATCATTCCGATGATTCTGCTGTTCGGCCTGTATGTGCAATTTCATGGTGAGTACGGCCCCGGCGGCGGCTTTCAGGCCGGGGTGATTTTTGCCGCCGGTTTTGTGCTCTACGCGCTGGTTTTCGGGCTCGACAACGCCAGCCGCGCCATGCCGGCGCGCGCCCTGTTCAAGCTGGCCCCGCTGGGCGTGCTGCTGTTTGCCGGGGTCGGTGTTTACAGCCTGCTGCGCGGCTATGCCTTTCTCGACTACACCGCAATTGATCCTCACGATCCGGTGCACGCCCAGCATCTGGGCATCCTGATCATCGAGCTGGGTGTCGGGCTGACCGTGTTCTCGGTCCTGCTGCTGATCTTCTACGCTTTCGCTGGGCGGCGTCGCGCCGACAGCCTGACCCACAAGGACATGGGCTGATGGACCTGGGATTGATCAACGGCTACGCCGCCGTGGCCTTGCTGATGACCGGCCTGTACATCGTGCTGGCCTATGACAACCCGATCAAACGCCTGATCGGGCTGAGCATTTTTCAGGCCGCGATCTTCGTCCTCTACATCAGCATGGGACGCATCGCGGGCGGCACGGCGCCCATTCTGGCCGAGGGCATCGAGCGCTATTCGCACCCGCTGCCGCATGTGCTGATACTGACCGCCATTGTGGTCGGCGTGGCCATGCTTGCGCTGGGCCTGGCACTGATCGTGCGCATCCATGAGGAGTACGGCTCGATCGACGAGCAGCACATTCTGGAACTGGAACGGGAGCCCGACGCTTGAACAGTCTGGTTCTGCCGGCCCTGATTCCCCTGCTCACCGCGCCGCTGATCGTGCTGATCGGCGGGCGCCACCGCGCCTGGCTGATGGCGTTCATCAGCCTCGGCGCCGCGCTGCTCAGCGTGGTCCATCTGTTCAGTCTGGGCGACAGCCAGAATGCCCTGGGGGGCTGGGCCGCACCGGTCGGCATCACCTATGTGATTGATGCGGCCAACCGCCCGATCCTGCTGCTGATCATGCTCGCCGGCCTGCTCGGCCTGCTGTGCGCACCACCTGAACGACTGGCCTGGCTGGAATCGCCGCGCCCGGCCATCTTCTACGCCCTGTATTGCCTGTGCGTCAGCGGCCTGGCCGGGATTGCCTCGACCGGCGACGCCTTCAATGTGTTCGTGTTTCTGGAAATCTCCTCGCTGGCCACCTACGCGCTGGTGGCCGCCGGGCCTGGACGCAAGGCTCTGCGCGCGGCGTTTCAGTATCTGGTGCTCGGCACGTTGGGGGGCAGCTTTGTACTGCTCGGGGTGGGCATGCTGTACATGGCGACCGGCAGTCTCAACATGGCCGACATCGCGGCGCTGATCCCGGCCTCACCACTGCCCAACGCCGTGCTGGTCGGCGGCGCCTTTGTGCTGCTCGGCTTCATGCTCAAAAGCGCCCTGTTCCCGCTGCATCAGTGGCTGCCCGGGGCGTACAGCCGCAGCCCCAATGCGGTCGCCGTTCTGCTCGCGGGCAGCGGCACCAAGGTGTCTCTGTACGCCCTCAGCCGCATCATGTTTGGCGTCTTCGGGGTGAGCTGGCTGGTGGCCCACCAGGTCGACAAGATTCTGCTGATTCTGGCTTGCGCGGCAATGCTGTTCGGCTCGCTGGGAGCGATCCAACAAACCCGCCTCAAAGCATTGCTGGCCTGGTCGAGCATCGCTCAGATCGGCTACATCGTGCTCGGCATCAGCACCCTGAGCGAGGCCGGCTTGCGTGCCGCCTGGGTGTTCATGCTGTTTCATGCCGTGATCAAGGGCGGCTTGTTTGTCTGCGCCAGCGGCTTGCCCAGCGACCGCCTGGAAAACCTGCCGGGTCTGGCCCAGCGCGACCCGTTGCGGGCTGCATGCATGACCCTGCTCGCGCTGGCCCTGCTCGGCGTTCCGCTGACCGCGGGCTTCGTAAGCAAATGGCTGATGCTGCAGGCCGCCTGGGACAGTGGCGCCCTGCTCGGGGTTATCGTGTTCGCGGTGAGTTCGCTGCTGGCCGTGGCCTACGTGGCGCGCATCGTCCTTCCGATTTGGCAGCACAGTGACAACACCCAGCCGATCATCACCCCGCCGACAATCCGCCTGGCCATGCTGCTGACCACCGCTGCGGCGCTCATCTTCGGTGTCTGGCCCGGCCCGGTGATTGAACTGTGCCAGCGCGCTGCGGAGGCTCTGCTGTGAGCTTGCTGCTGCCGATTCTGATGCCGCTGTCCGGCGCCCTGCTGATCGGCCTGTGCGGACGCTGGCCCAATCTGCGTGAAGCCATGTCGGTGATCGCCGGCATCGCCACGGCGGCCAGCGTGTGGGCGCTCTATCAGGCCGGCCCGAGCAGTCTGCAGCTGACCGATTTCGGCGGCGGGCTGAGCATTTACCTGGCCACCGAACCACTCGGCCTGCTGTTTGCCATGGTCGCCGGCGGCCTGTGGCCTGTGACCGCCGTGTATGCGGCAGGTTACTTGCGTGGCGCCGCAGAAAAGCACCACACGCGCTTTTTCATCTTCATGGCGATATCGATTGCCGCCGCGCAATGCATTGCGCTGGCCGGCAATCTGTTCACCCTGTTCATCGGCTACGAACTGCTGACCCTGGCCACCTGGCCGCTGGTCGCGCACAAGGGCGATGACAACGCACGCAAGGGCGGACGCACCTACCTCAGCTATCTGATCCCCAGTTCGGTGGCCTTGCTGCTGCCGGCCATCATCATCGTGCAGCAGCTTGCTGGCAGCACCATGTTCAGCCCCGATGGCGTGCTCGCTGCCGCTGAGCTTGGCCCCATTGGCCTGGGCCTGTTGTACGCCATGTTCCTGTTCGGCATCGGCAAGGCGGCCTTGATGCCGTTGCATGGCTGGCTGCCGGCGGCGATGGTGGCACCAACCCCGGTCAGCGCACTGCTGCACGCGGTGGCGGTGGTCAAGGCCGGGGTGTTCTGCGTGCTCAAGGTCACCCTGTACATCTTTGGCCTGGACACCCTGAGTGCCGCCGGCGCCACAGACCCGCTGATTCTGATCGCCGCCTTCAGCATGATTGCGGCCTCGCTGGTCGCCCTGCACGCCGACAATCTGAAGCGCCGGCTGGCATATTCCACGGTCAGCCAGCTGGCCTATGTCAGTCTCGCCGCCGCGCTGGCCAGTTCGGCCGCAGCCTATGCCGGCAGCCTGCAGATCGTGATGCACGCGTTCGGCAAGATCACCCTGTTCTTCTGCGCCGGGGCCATTTACGTGGCGCACAAGAAAACCCTGGTCAGCCAGCTTGATGGCCTCGGCCGGCAGATGCCCCTGACCTTCATCGCCTTCACGCTGGGCGCCATTTCCATCATCGGTCTGCCCCCGGCAGGCGGCGCCTGGACCAAATGGTGGCTGATGCTCGGCGCACTGGATGCCGGACACGCCTGGCTGCTGGGCGTACTTGCCCTGAGCACGCTGCTCAACATCGCCTATTTGCTGCCCATCCCGCTGCGCGCCTTTCTGGCCGGCGACACACCCTGGCGCTGGGCCGAGGCGCCGCTGGCCTGTCTGCTGCCGCTGTGCCTGACCGCGCTGGTCAGCCTGTGGCTGTTCTTCCAGATCCCCATGGCCTCGGCATTGATCGCGATCACCGGAGCGCAACCATGACGGCGCCAGCCAACAAGACACCGCGCTGGCCGTTGTGGCTGCTCATCGCCGCCTGCGCCCTGAGCCTGATCGCCGGGCTGTTCAATCACTGGCATGCGCATTTCGCGGCCGAAGCGTGGCCGGGCTTTTTTGCCCTGATCGGTTTTGCTGCGGTCAGCCTGCTGATGCTGCTCGCACGCCTTTTCGCGCCGCTGTTGCGGCGCCCGCCGCAGTATTACGGCGAAGAATCCAGCGAACGCGAGGTGCACCATGATTGAATGGCTCCTCCACCCGGCCTATCAGCTGTTCGCCGCCGGGCTTATTGCGGCAGTGGCCGGCCGCCGCGTTGGTGGCGCCATTGCCGTGCTGGCACCGCTGATCGGCATCGCCACACTGATCAATCTACCCGACGGCTTCGGCCTCAGCGCAGGACTCGGGCCTTACACCATCCAGCCGCTGCGGGTGGATCGTCTGGGCTTTGTTTTTGCCCTGATCTTTCTGATTGCCGCGGCACTGAGCCAGATCTTCGCCCTGGCCGAGAATCGCCGTGTGCTGCGCGGCGCCGGCCTGATCTATGCGGGCGCGGCGGTCGGTGGCGTTCTCGCCGGCGATCTGATTTCCCTGTTCATCCACTGGGAGCTGACCGCTCTGGCCTCGGTCATGCTGGTGTGGGACGGCCAGCGCAAGCCGGATGATGCGCATCTGCGCGCCGGCCTGCGCTATCTGCTGCTGCAGATCATCTCGGGTCTGCTGCTGCTCATCGGCGCTGTGATGTGGATACGCAGCACCGGGCACGCACGCTTCGAACATATCGGCTTTGGCGCCCCGGGCGGGCTGTGGTTCCTGCTCGCCTTTGGTCTGAAATGCGCCTTCCCGCTGCTGCACAACTGGATGCACGACGCCTACCCCAGAGCCTCGGCCTCCGGCACGGTGATGCTTTCGGCCTTCACCACCAAGCTTGCGGTGTACGCGCTGGCTCGCGGCTTTGCCGGCACCGACTCACTGCTCTGGATCGGCGCCCTGATGGCAACCCTGCCGATCGTGCTCAGCCTGCTGGAGAATGATCTGCGTCGGGTCCTCACCTATGGCCTCAACAGCCAGCAGGGCTTCATGGTCGCCGGCATCGGCATCGGCACCCCGCTGGCCATCGATGGCGCCAGCGCTTACGCTTTCGCCTGTGTGCTGTACATGGCGCTGCTGTTCATGGCCACCGGCGCGGTGCTGCATCGCACCGGTACCACCCAGGCCTCGGAACTTGGTGGCCTGTACCGCAGCATGCCGCTGACCACGCTGTTCTGCATCGTCGGCGCGCTGTCGATTGCAGCGTTTCCGCTGTTCTCCGGTTTTGCGACCAAATCCATGATCGTCTCCGCGGCCGCCTACGAGCACGAACTGTGGCTGTGGCTGGCATTGCTGCTGGCCTCGGTGGGGGTGCTTCTGCATGCCGGTCTGCGCACACCATACGCGGCCTTCTTTGGCCCTCGGCGCAGCAGCGCGCCAGTGCGCGAAGCGCCCTGGCCCATGCTTGTGGCGATGGCCCTGACCGCGCTGCTGTGCATCGCCATTGGTGTATTCCCGCAGCCCCTCTACGCGCTGCTGCCGCATGAATCCAGCTACAAGGTGTTCACCGCCGATCACCTGATCAGCCAGTTGCAGTTGCTGCTGTTTGGCAGCCTCGCGTTCGTGCTAGCCCTGCGCGTGGGTCTTGCCCCGCGCTCCAGCCGCGGCGTGGTGCTGGACAGCGATTGGCTGTATCGCCGCGCGGCGCCCGCCATCTGGCGAGTGGCGCTGAGCGTGTGGGCTGGCCTGATGCGGCTGCTCGGCGCCTGCGCCCGGTGGCTGCTGCGTCACGGGCAAAAGATCTTTGTCGAATCCTTCAGCGAACAGGAGCTTGGCGGCGTATGGTCGCTGACCAGCGGTGCGGCCCTGCTGCTGATTCTGCTCGGCGTATGGTTGCTGCAGCTGCTCTGAGCCACCGGCTCAAGCGCGACTCGCCTCCAGCGGGACGTAGCGCGCTTCCTCGCGCTGGATCTTGTAGACCAGATCCAGGCCCAGCACCGACTGGACCCGCGCCCACAGCACCGGCTGCTGACGCTGCAGGCGTTCCAGCACCGGCCGGGGCCAGGCCCGCAACTCGCCCTGACCGACCAGGCGCACGGTGGCGCTGGCCGGGCGTGCGGTGAGCAGACTCATTTCACCGACAAAGCACGGCGCCTGAACACGGCGCGGCGGCTGCCCCCATTTCTCCATGGTCAGGTGCCCCTGACCCAGCCAGTACAACGCCTCCGGCACCTGGCCCTCACGGGTCAGCTCCGCAGCCTGCACCGTGCGCACTTCGGCCAAGGCCCAGAAACGCAGAAACTCGCCCGCACGCAAGGCCGCAAAATGCGCCTCGTAGAGCGCGCGCAGGTTCTGCGGAATGGTCACGGCGCGCCGCTCACGCAGTATCCGCACCACCCAGAAACTGTTGATCGCCACCAGCACAAGATTCCAGCCGGCAATGGCCACAACACCGCGGCTGATCGCGTACACCGCCACCACGCTCTGCGCCAGTGCCAGCAAGGCGCGCAGCCACAGCACATCGCGCGCCAGCAAGGCCACCAGCTGCAGCAGATAGCCAAGATGGACCAGGTAGCCCAGCAGCAAGGCCCATTCCGCCATGCCCCTAGCCGAGCTCGTCCGTCCACAAGCAATCGCCGGCGGCTTCACGCAAGCGTTGCAGGTACGCCGCATGCGCCTCGCGCTCAGCCGCACTGGCGGCCTGCACGCGCGGCTGCTTGCCCAGTGCGGCAAGCACCTCGGCCACGCTGCGTCCGGGGTTGCTTTCATCCACACCGCTGCTCAACAGCAGCTTGTTCTGCCCACCGGTGAGCAGCAGGTAGACCTCGGCGAGCAGCTCGGCATCGAGCAAGGCGCCGTGCAACTCACGGCCGGAATTGTCGACCTCGTAGCGTTTGCACAGCGCATCCAGTGAATTGCGCTGGCCCGGGTGTTTCTTGCGCGCCAGCAGCAGCGAGTCGATCACCTCGCCGGGCGGTGGCCAGTCGGCCGCTCGGCCACATCGCTCGAACTCGACCGCCAGAAAGCCCATGTCGAAGTCCGCATTGTGGATGACCAGCTTGGCATCGCCGATAAAGGCCAGCAGCTCGTCGGTGATTTCGTCAAAACGCGGTTTGTCGCGCAGCTGTTCGTTGGTGATGCCATGCACCGCGATGGCGCCATCATCAATGCTGCGACCGGGGTTGATGTACTGGTGGTAGCTGCGACCGGTGATCCTGCGATCGATGATCTCCAGGCACCCGACCTCGATGATCGAGTGCTCGGCCGCCTCCAGACCGGTGGTTTCGGTATCCAGCACGATCTCGCGCTCGGCATTGCTCATTTGTACGGCTCCATGCCCTGCCGGGCGAGTTCATCGGCACGTTCATTGCCAACATCTCCACTGTGGCCCTTGACCCAGTGCCAGGCCACGTCATGGCGCTGGGTGGCGGCATCCAGGGCCTGCCACAGATCCTGATTCTTGACCGGCTTGCCGGCCGCGGTGCGCCATTGTTTGCGCTTCCAGTTGGCCATCCACTGGGTCACGCCTTGCCGCAGATAGGTGGAATCGGTGTACAGATCCACCTGACAGGCGCGTTTCAACGTGTTCAGCGCCTCGATCGCTGCACGCAGCTCCATTCGGTTGTTGGTGGTGTCGGCCTCGCCGCCACACAGGTCGCGCTCCTGATCGGCGTACCGCAACCACGCGCCCCAGCCACCCGGACCAGGATTTCCGCTGCAGGCACCGTCGGTGTAGATCACGACACGGCTCATCGAGTCGACCCCGGCGGACTCAGCGGCACCACCACGCGGGCACTGCTGCGGGTGGCCACACCATCCATGCCGGCCACGGCACTGCGCTGCCACACCGGACGGCGCACCATATTGGCCGGGATGCGCCGTTTGCGCGCACGAATCAGGTACACCGGAGCGAACCAACCGGTGACCGGTCGCAACCAGCGCAGGGGCTGACGCAACCAGCGCGGCGGCTGACGTGTCGGCCCGAAGCGCTGACAGGCCACCACCTCGTAATCCAGCAGGCGTAACCAGTCCTGGATACGCCCACTGCGCAGCGGGCGCGTGCCTTGGGGCAGCGCCGGGTAACGCCGCAGCAGCCACTGCCACACGCCCCAAACACTGTAAGGATTGAAGCCAAGAATCAGCAGCTGACCACGCGCGCTCAGTGCCCGGTCTACCTCGCGCAACAAGCTGTGCGCCGAGGGCGCCGACTCCAGGCTGTGGGCCAGGAGCACCGCATCGACGCTGTTGCCAGCCAGCGGCAGGGCGGACAAGTCACAGCGCACATCCACATCGCGGGCCGGGCCGAGCACGCCACTGCGCCAGTGTGGCGCCGGGTTGAGCAGGCCACCGCCCCAGCCGCCGATCTGCAGGATGCTGCGACCGAACAGGGTCGCCATAGCCTGATCCAGCTGGGTCTTCTCGGCATTCAGAACCGCCTGGCCGCGCGAGGTGTCCAACCACGCTTCGGATGACTTGGCATATTTCATGCAGAATAGTCGGTCTTCATTTGCACTCCTTGCAGGTCAGCGGATGTCCGCGATTACGCCCATCCCCGCGTTTCAGGACAATTATATTTGGGCCTTACACAACACGGCAGGTGACTGCGTGGTTGTCGACCCGGGTGATGCCGCTCCGGTAGAGCGGTTTCTCCAGGACCGCAGCCTGCGCCTGCGCGCCATCCTGATCACGCATCACCATCCTGATCATACCGGAGGGATCGCCGCCCTGAGCGCGGCTCATGATGTCCCGGTCTATGGCCCCGACAATCCGGCGATCAGGGGCATCACCCACCACCTGGGCGACGCCGATGTGCTGCAGCTGGATGCGCTGGGCCTGCACTTCGAAATTCTCGCGGTGCCAGGCCATACGCTGGATCATATTGCCTATTACAGCGCGGACGCCGGCATTTTGCTGTGTGGTGACACCCTGTTCCACTGTGGCTGTGGGCGCCTGTTTGAAGGCACGCCGGCGCAGATGCTCGCGTCACTCGACCGTCTCGCGGCGCTGCCCGGTGACACCGCCGTGTACTGCACCCACGAATACACCCAGGCCAATATGCGCTTCGCCCAGGCGGTGGAACCCGACAACAACGCGCTCGCGCAGGCGATCGATAGCGTCGAAACGCTGCGCCAGCAGGGCCGACCCAGCCTGCCGACCGACATCGCAACCCAGCGCCAGATCAACCCGTTCCTGCGCAGCCGTGCACCAGAAGTGGTGCGTGCCGTTCAGGCCCGCGTTTCCGAAGCCAACTCAGCGGTAACCGTTTTCGCCGCCCTGCGCAGCTGGAAAGATCAGTTCTGATGCGTTCACTCCTGTGCATGCTGACCCTGCTCGGGTGGCTCGGCTGGGGGCCTCACGCCGCGGCAGCCGAAAACGAGGACTTCTGGACCTGGCTGGCCCCGCAGCTGACGCTGGCCGACATTCAGAATGAGGATATTGATCGCTGGGAGGCGCGCTATCGACGCCGCCATGTCGAGCTGGAAATCATCCTGCAGCGTGGCAAGGACTTCCTCTACCCTCTGGCCATGGCGGTGCGTGATCGCGGCATGCCGCTGGAGATTGCACTGCTGCCCATCATCGAAAGCCATCTCGACCCGACCGCCGTGTCGGACCAGGGCGCTCGAGGGTTGTGGCAGATCCTGCCCTCCACCGCTGACCATCTCGGTCTCAAACATGACTGGTGGAGCGATGAAAGCGCAGATTATCTGCTGTCAACGCGCGCGGCCCTGAATTATCTTGAGTATCTGCATGATCGCTTTGGCGGCTGGTTGCTGGCGCTGGCTGCCTACAACGCCGGCGAAGGCCGGGTCTGGAATGAGATGCGGCGCCTCAACCGGCAGGGGGCATCCTTCGATTTGTGGAACATGCGCCTGCCGATCCAGACTCAGGTCTATGTCCCCAAATTGCTCGGTCTGGCCCGCGTGCTGCGCGACCCGCACGGTGTTGACCTGCCGGCGCTGAGCACACGCCGCAGCTTCACCCGGATCAGCACCGATGGGCCGCTGGATGTGGCCCAGATCGCCGAGCTGGCCAAACTCAGCATCGAGAAGGTCTACCGGCTCAACCCGCAGCTGCTGCGCTGGAGCCTGCCGCCGCAAGGCCCTTACACCGTGTACCTGCCGATCGAGAGCAGCGCCACCTTTCGTCATGCTCTGGCTCAGCTGCCAGACAATCAGCGGCGCCACTGGTACCGCCATGAAGTGGCTCGCGGCGAGAGCCTCAGCCTGATTGCCAAGCGTTACAACTCCAATGTGAATCTGATCGAAGCCCTCAACGGTCTGAACTCCGACACCATCAAGGTCGGCCAGAGCCTGATCATCAGCGACCATGAATGGGGCCTGGGGCGCGCCACCCTCACCGCTGCACGCCAGCGCAGCCGTTTGAGCTTTGCCCCAAGACCGCTCAAAGCGGGCTATCATCAGGTCGCGCAGGGCGACTCGCTTTGGAGCATCGCCCGGCTGTACGGCACCTCGGTGGAGGCGCTGCGCAGTCACAATGACCTCAATCCCCGCTCACCGCTGGTGCCGGGGCAGCTGCTGCGCACCGGCACCACGGACGGTCGCCACAAGGTGTTCTACACCGTACGCAAAGGAGATGCGTTGTCACTGATTGCCCAGCGATACAAGGTGCGGGTGCGCGACATCCAGGCCTGGAACCAGCTTGACAGCAGTCTGCTCAAGCCGGGGCAAACCCTGGAGCTGCGCCTGCCGGCAAACTCCGGTTGACGCCGCGAATGGATTGACAAAATTTTGACACCCAACATGGATGATGGCTGTCACGGTTTCTACGCTTGTTCAGGACACCGTACAGGTGCGGCACAGGGCCGTTCGTCATCCCTCAAATAGAGTTGTTACGTGCGTATCGTTAAACTTGCCGTCCCGAGCGTGGTCAATAGCCTTTCCGGCTGCTATGTCGGCCCGCACACTCCCGCTGTCCAATAGAGAACGCACCTGAACATGGCTCCAGCGCGCACCGTGATTTTCCTGCTATGTGCCCTGAGCGGCCTGGGCTCGGCCTGGGCTGAAGATCAGCGCCAGCACCTGTCTGACCTGCGACTCCTGGATAGCGAAATCCAGGGCATCAAACAGTCCGTCCTCGACCTGGAGCGCGACATGGCGCGCCTTGAGGACACCCAGCTGTATCCGCCCGCACAACAGCTGCGGGTCTTTCTGACCATGGAAGTGTTCGATTTCGAACTGGACGATGTCGAACTGCTGCTCGGCGACACCGAACTCAACCGTCACGACTACTCCACCCGCGAGGTCTACGCCCTGCGCAAAGGTGGTGTACAGCAACTTTTCCTCGGCAACATCTCCCCCGGCGTGCACACCCTCAAAGCCCGCTTCCGCGGACATTTTGAATCGGGCGATAGCGCCTCGCCATACGAGAAGTCCATCGAGGTCAGCTTCCGCAAGGATGCCACCCCGCAGTGGCTTGAGCTGCGTATCGATCGCAGCAGCGGGCAACAAATCAATGTCCGTGTGTTCCAGCGGGAGGCAAGCGAATGAGCCGCATGTCCAGCGCAAGAAAATGGCTTGCAGTGGCGCTTGGCGCCAGCCTCGGTGTGGGCAGTGCCACAGCCTACGAACCGGATGCGGGCAGCTTCGCCTTCAACCGCGCCCTGTTTCAGCACTACAGCCGCGACCATCTGAGCGCCGCGGTGACCGCGCTGAACCTGCCGCAGGAGCAGCGTGACGAACGCGTCGAAGCCTTCATTGCCGACAACCTGCTGCACTACGGCCTGTACCGCGATGCGCAGCGCCGTCTGCGCCCTCTGTTGTCCAAGGGTGGCCTGGATGCTCAGACCCGCGCTGAACTGTGGATGAACCTGGCCCGCTACGAATACGAGCGTGGCTACCTCAACTCGGCGGAAACCACCCTGACCGAAATGCGCGTGGATGTCGGTGCCCGGCGTCTGCGCACGGAACGCAACCAGATGCTGGCGCAGCTGCAGCTGATGGACGGACGCGCCGAAGAGGCCGTCTCCACCCTGATTGAAGGCCGCACCTACGCCAAGTCCGAATTCGCCCGCTACAACCTCGGCATCGCCTTCATCGCCTCGGGTGATGTACGCCGCGGTCGCATTGAGCTCGACAAGCTGGGACGCACGGTGGTCAACGACCCCACCGAACACGCCCTGCGCGACCGCGCCAACCTGACGCTGGCCTATAACTATCTGTCCGAAGCCAAGGGCGCCTCGGCCAAACCGGTGCTCAAGCGCATCCGGCTGGAAGGCCCCTATTCCGACGAAGCCTTGCTGGGTCTGGGCTGGGCCGAAATTGCTGCCGACAAGGCCGACGATATCCGCCTCACCGACCTGAACAATGACGACACCATCGGTGGGCTGGTCGGTGCGATCCTGCGCCCGGGCCGGGTCGATGAAGACCTGCGCGCACGTCTGGGCATGCTCAACTCCCGCTCAGGCGCGGAAACCGAGTCAGACCGCTTCCGCAAAGCCCTGGTACCGTGGCTTGCGCTGGATGACCGCGATCCGAAAAAACCGGCCGTGCTGGAAGTGCAGCTGGCCATTCCCTTTGCTCTGGACACCCTGGGTGAGCGCGACCGCGCGCGCCAGTTCTACGAGCGCGCCATCGAGCGCCTGGAAGCTGGGCGCAGCGGCCTGGAAAAGGCCATGGACGGCATCCTCAGCGGGCGCATGATCGAAACCATGATCCGCCGTGATCGCGACCGCGAGGCCGGCTGGAACTGGCGTCTGCGCGATCTCCCTGATGCACCCGAAACCTACTATCTGGCCGAAATCCTGGGCGAGCATCGCTTCCAGGAAGCGCTCAAGAACTACCGTGATCTGAAGCAGCTGCAGCGCAAGCTGGCGCGACATCGCGCCACCCTGGACATGGCTGGCAGCGGCGCAGGTCAGGCCACGGTCCCCGCACCGGAATTGTTCCGCCAGCGCCTGGCCGGTCAACCACCGCTGTGGCAGAACATCACCCCGGAATTGCGCCTGGAAACAAGTCTGGGGCGCTTCCCGCGCAACGAGACGCTGGAAGGCCTGCTCGCCTGGACCTATCGCTACGCGCCCAAAATCGCGCTGCAGCTTGAAGACCAGCACGGGGCGTTCGTGCAGGGCCCAAGCCAGGCCGCGCTGGCCATGATGGAACGCATTGACGTTCTGCTGGAACAGATCAACCCGCTGCTGCAACGTCAGCGCGCCTTGCTTGAATCCATCGCCGTCGCCGGCATGCAGGAACACAAGGCCATGCTGACCCGCTACCTGATCGACGCCCGCTTCGCGCTGGCCCGCCTGTACGACGAAGCCCAGGCCGACATCGAGGACGACGAGGAATGAACCGTCATCTGTATCTGGGACTGACTGTCAGCGCCGTTCTGGCGGCCTGCGCAACCCCGTACGACCCCAAGCAACATCGCAATATCGAATCGCTGGAACAGGCCCCGCCTTCGCTGGATGAACTGTTGCCGCCGGTCGCAACCCCTGCGCCGACGCCTGCAGCGCAGCAGGGCAATCACGCAACGCCACGCCCCACCGCAGGTCTGGCGGATGTCGAAAAAACCAAGAAGGCGATCGAAAACTATCGCCAGATTCTGGAACTCTCGCCCAACGACCGCGCGATCAAATGGGAAGCGCAGCGTCGCCTGGCCGACTTGCAGGTCGAGGTCACCGAGCTGGACCCCGAAGCCGCAGCCCAGGGCAATGCCAGCGCGGAAAGCTCCATCGACCTGTACAACAGCCTGCTCGATTCCCGCCCGTCAGATCCGAACAACGACCGCATCCTGTACCAGCTGGCACGCGCCTACCAGAACACCGGTCAGGTCGACAAAGCGATCGAAAGCCTGGATGAGCTGACCACCACCTTCCCCGACAGCGCACTGTGGACCGACGCCGAATTCCGTCGCGCCGAGCTGCTGTTCAATCGCCGTGACTATGAGCCGGCCGAAAAAGCCTATGCCGCGGTACTCGCCAAAGGTCCGCGCACCAGCTATTTCGAACAGGCCCAGTACAAGTACGGCTGGTCGATCTTCAAGCAGGAGCGTTACGCCGACTCGCTCGACACCTTCATGACCATCCTCGACCGCGAATTGCCGGTCGGCGCCGCGGAGAATCTCGACGCCACCCTGGAGGTGGTCTCGCGGGCCCAGCGTGAGCTGGTCCGTGACGTGCTGCGCGTGGTCTCCCTGAGCTTCTCCTATCTTGGTGGCGGCGTGGCCATCTCCGAGTACCTGGACGGCAAACCGGTGCGCAGCTTCGAGCCGGTGCTGTACGAGAATCTGGCCAAGCTGTTCCTGGAAAAGAACCGCTACGACGATGCCGCGCGGACCTACGCCGGCCTGGCCGATCGCAGCCCCACGCATCCGCTGGCGCCGACCTTTCAGGCCCGCGTGATCGAGGTCTACGACCAGGCTGGTTTTGCCGATCTGGTGCTCAAGGCCAAGATCGACTACGTCGAAAAGTACGATCTCGACCAGGTCTACTGGACCGCGCACAGCCGCGAAGACTCGCCGCAAGCCTACGAGCAGCTGCGCAGCAACATGGATGAGCTGGCCCGCCACTGGCACACCGGCGCCCAGAAGGCCAGCGCACCGGCTGAAAAGGCGCGCCTGTTCGAGCAGGCCACCCAGACCTATGCACGCTATCTCGACCGCTTCGACGATGCCGACAACCGTGCGGACATCAACTTCCTGCTGGCCGAGGCCTACTTCCAGAACCAGCAGTTCGAGCAGGCGGCCGAGCAATACACCCGCACCGCCTGGGACTACCCGGAACATGAGCGTTCAGCCGAAGCCGGCTACGCGGCCGTGCTGTCGCGCCAGACCCTGGCTGAAAAGGCCACCGGAGAAGCCCGTTTGGAGCGCGTGCGCAGCTCGGTCGATACAGCCCTGCGCTTTGCCGACAGCTTCCCCGAGCATGAAGAACAGCCGCGTGTGCTGATGCGCGCTGCAGAAGATCTCTACGCCATCAAGGCCACCGATGAAGCGATCACCATCGCAACCCGTGTAACCGCCATGCAGGGCCCCGGCGCCCAGGCGCTGCAAAGCCCGGCCTGGACGCTGATCGGCTACGCGCACATGGATGAGAAGCGCTATCCGGAAGCCGAACAAGGCCTGACCCAGGCGCTTGCCCTGAGCACACCGCAAAGCCCGCAGGCTGCGGAACTGCGTGACAACCTGGCCACCGCCATCTACCGCCAGGGTGAGGCCGCCCGCGATGCCGAGGACCTGGACACCGCGATTGGCCACTTCCTGCGCGTCAAGGATGTGCAACCCGGCAGCACGCTGGCAGCGGCCGGTGATTTCGACGCCGCTGCGGCGCTGATCACCCAGGAAAACTGGACGCGGGCCGCCGAGGTGTTGCTCGGCTTCCGCCGCGCCTACCCGACGCATGAATTGCAGGCCGAGGTCACCCGCAAGCTGGCCGGCGTTTATCTCAAAGATGACAAACCGCTGCTCGCGGCCGCTGAGTTCGAACGTATCGCCCGCAGCAACAGCGAAACCGCCGAAGCCAAACGCGAAGCCGCCTGGGAAGCCGCGTCGTTGTATGACAAGGCCAAGTCCCTGGCCCAGGCTGAAAGCGCCTACGCCTACTTTGCCAGCACCTACAGCCAGCCCTATGCACAGGTTCTCAAGGCGCATGAACGGCTGATCGAGCTGACCGAAGCACGCGGCGACCGCGCAGCCAACCGCCGCTGGCTGCAGGCCCTGATCACGCGCGAGAACGCTGCCGGCAGCCAGTCCACCCCGCGTGGCCAGACCCTGGCGGCCAAAGCCAGCCTGACCCTGGCCAACGACGTGCGTGCCGAGTTCGACCGTCTGCGCCTGAGTGCACCGCTCAATCGCAGCCTGCCGGCCAAAAAGGCCGCGATGGACAAGGCTCTGGCGGCCTATCAGACCGTCAACAACTACGCCATTGCCGAATACGCCACTGAAGCGACCTTCCGCATTGGCGAGCTTTACGCAAACTTCTCACGCGCTTTGCTCGACTCGGAGCGTCCGCGCGGCTTGTCCGAGCTGGAGCTGGAGGAATACCAGTTCCTGCTCGAAGATCAGGCCTTCCCGCTTGAGGAGAAAGCCATCGAGATTCATGCCGTCAACACCCAGCGGACCAAAGACGGCCTCTACGACCAGTGGGTCAAAGCCAGCTACGGTTCATTGGCCAAGCTGCTGCCGGCCCGCTACAACAAGACCGAACGCATCGAGGTGACGCTTGAAACCCTGGATTAAGCACGGCCTGAGCCTGGGCCTGGCGGCCGCGTTGTCGGCCTGTGCGGTCATTCCGCAGGGCCCGGGCACCGACGGCGACACCCCGGCCATCAAACCCAAGGTCGAACTGCCGGCAGATTATGCGGCGGCGCTCAGCTATCTCAGCCAGGAACGCTGGGGCCCGGCCGAATCGGCACTCAAGGCCTACGCCGAACGCAACCCGGGTCAGAGCAGCCCGTATGTGAATCTGGCCTTGCTGTACAAACGCACACAGCGTGACGACCTGGCCCAGGCGGCGCTCGCCAAAGCTTTGGAAATCAACCCCAACCAGGCTGCGGCCTACAACCTGCGTGGGGTGTACGCTCGCGAGGCCGGCGATTTCGCCGCGGCCCAGCAAGCCTACGAAAAAGCCATTGCGGTCGATCCGCAATACCCCAACGCCTATCTCAATCTGGCCATCCTGCATGACCTGTATTTGCATCAGGTGCGGCGTGCACTGCCGTACTACGAGCGCTACGCAGCCATGGTTGGCGAGGAGGCCCTGGATCAGACGGTCAAGAGCTGGATCGCTGATGCACAACGGCAAGTGAATTGATGCGGGAGCGAAGCATGATATTTTGCAGCGCAACAAAACGCTGTTTACACTACAGCGCAGTGCTTGCACTGACCGTGGCATGGCCAATGTCAGGGCAGGCCCAGAACAGCGATCAGGCGGTTGAGCTTGGTGGCACCACGATCATTGGCGATCGCGAGTTGCCCATCGGCCTGTACATCTCACCGTGGCGTACCGCAACGCCCGGCGATGAACTCGACCGTCCGTCGCGGTATCTGGACGTAGGCACCACGCCACTGGACCCCGAAGTTTTCAAGCGTCAGGTCGAATACCTTGACGCTCTGGATGCCGCAGCGCGGCGTAAATAGTTGAAATAAGGAAAGATCATGGAATTCCTCACAGTCGTTGCGCGCTTTTTCCAGGAAGGTGGCGCGTTCATGTACCCGATCGTTGCAATGCTCATCCTGGGCCTGGCCATTGCCCTTGAGCGCACCCTTTATCTGCGCAGCACACGGGTTAACAACCGCAAGATCTGGGAAGCGGTCGCGCCGCTGGTCGCCCAGGGTCGCTACGATGCCGCGCTGTCGCAGACCGAAGAATCCGACGGTGCGCTGGCCCGCGTCATGAGCTACGGCCTGGCCCGCATCAAGACCGCGCGCCGCCGAGAAGATCTGGAAATGGCCATGGAAGAAAGCATGATGGAAGTGCTGCCGCAGCTGGAGCGCCGCACGCCGTTCCTGCAGGTGTTCGCCAACGTGGCCACCCTGCTCGGCCTGCTCGGCACCATCATCGGCCTGATTCAGGGCTTCCAGGCGGTGGCCAACGTCAATCCGGCCGAGAAAGCCAACATGCTGTCGGCCTCGATCTCGGTGGCCATGAACACCACGGCTTTCGGCCTGATGTGCGCCATTCCGCTGCTGCTGATTCACGCCTGGCTGCAGGCCAAGACCACCGCGCTGGTCGACAGCCTGGAAATGGCCACGGTCAAATTCCTCAATCAGTTCTCCGAGTCCCGTGAGAACCACGCCTCCGCTCAGCAAAGCTAAGTTTCCGGCATGAAATCCCGCTGGCGTCGTCATCGCCTCCGTCATCAGGAACCGGCGGAGATGAACATCACGGCCTTCATGAATTTGATGGTCATCCTGGTCCCGTTTCTGCTGATTACGGCGGTCTTCTCGCGGCTGGCCGTGCTGGAGCTTGATCTGCCCAGCCCCAACAGCGAACCGAGTGACGAAGAACCCAAACAGCGCCTGACCATCACGGTGCGCGAGAGCGGCATCACGGTCAGCGACCGTGACGGTGTGATCAAGCCGATCGAGAAAGTGGCCGGTGGTTACAACTACGCCGCGCTCACCGAACTGATGGTCATGGTCAAGGACCGCATCCCGCAGGAAACCAGTGCGACCCTGTTGCTGGAGCCGCAAATCGACTACGACACCGTGATTCAGGTCATGGATGCCGTGCGCGTGGCCACCAAGGAACAGACTGGTGATACCCGCGACCGCGAACTGTTCCCGGCCATTGCCCTGGGCGATGCACCGATGAAAAGCGCACAGGAGCCAACCCCGTGAATCAGACGCGCAGAGCGCATCGCATGGAAGTGCGCGCGATGAACAAGAATCGCGTGGGCTCGCTGAATCTGGTGTCCCTGATGGACATCTTCACGATTCTGGTGTTCTTCCTGCTGGCCCAGTCGGCCGCTGTGGAAGTGTTGCCCAATGCTGAAAACCTGGAACTGCCGGAATCGCTGGCCACCGAACGCGCCCGCGAAACCGTGCTGGTGATGATCACCGAGAAGGACATCCTGGTGAATGGCCAGGCCGTGATGGCCACGGCCGAAGCCAGCCGCAGCAGCGGTGATCTCAGCGCCCTGCGCAGCGCGCTGGAAGCCCAGGCCGAGCGCCTGGTCAAAGTCGGCGACTCGGACGAGCAGGATCGCGGCGAGATCACCATCATGGCGGACAAAGGCCTGCCCTACGCCCTGATCAAGAAAGTCATGCTGACCTGCACCCAGGCGCAATACGGCCTGCTCTCCTTCGCCGTGCTGCAGCGTGACCATGACACCGTCAATCTGGGAGGAACCAGCGAGTGACCAGCATCGCCTTCTCCCGCAACAGCTGGGCAGAACTGGAGCGCGACGAAGCACGCTTCCAGCGCACCCTGCTCATGGTCGCACTGCCCTTCATCGTTCTCGGCATTCTGATCCCGTTGTGGGAACTCAGCGGCCTCAAACAGGGTGGCGGCGAGCAGCTTTCAGATCGCTATGCCGAACTGCTGATGCAGTCGGCTGCCCAGCAGGAAGCGCCCGAGCCGGCACCGGAGCCGGTGGTCGAAGAACCGGCCGAGGAAGAATTACCGGATGCGGAGCCGGAGCCGGAATCGGCCCCGGAGGAAGAGCCGCAGCCCGAAACACAGCCGGAGACCAAGCCGGAGCCGCAGGTCGACGCGCGTCAGCAGGCGCGTGAAAACGTCCAGCGCAAGTTCTCGGCAGCCTTCAATGCCCTCGATTCCCTGCGCGAGCAGGACCCGGTGGTCACCGCCAACAGCCGACCGCTGACCCAGGCCAGCAGCGCCAGCGAAGAGGTGGCCTCGAGCAGCAGCGTGCTGACCTCGAACCTGAGCCGCGGCAGTGGCGGCGTCGGCAGCGCGCCAAGCCGCAACACCAACCCCAGCACCACCGGACTGAAAGGACGTCAGACCACCCAGGTCAACTCCGGCATCACCGCCAGTGGCGGTGGCTTCGGCTCCGACACCAGTGAAGCTGGCTTCGGTGGCGACAGCCGCCTGCAGGGCCGCTCGCTGGAAGACATCCAGATCGTCATGGACCGCAACAAGAGTGGCCTGTACTCGCTGTACAACCGCGCGCTGCGCCGTGACGCCACTCTGCAGGGCAAGGTGGTGCTGGAAATCACCATTGCGCCCTCGGGCGAGGTGACCCGTTGCCGCATCGTGTCGAGCCAGCTCAACAACGCTGAACTGGAAGACCGCATCATCCGCCGCGTGCAGCTGATCAACTTCGGGGCCAAGGATGTGTCGGAAATGACCATCAAATACCCGATTCACTTCATCCCCAGCTAAACGCATGGCGCCCGGGTGAAAGCAATTGCCGCAAACCCGGGTCTATAGCGGCATGAACAAGGAACGGCGATTCGAGGCATTGGTGAGCGGGCATTCGGCCCTGCTCTACCGCTACGCCTACTGGCTGTGCGACGGGCACCATGCCAGTGCTGAAGATGTGGTGCAGGAAACCTTTCTGCGCGCCTGGAAATCGCTCGATCAATTGCAGGAACACCAGGCTGCAAAAGCCTGGCTCATGACCATACTGCGACGCGAAAACGCACGCCGTTTCGAGCGCAAGCAATTCGATATTGTCGATGTGGAGCCTGATGACGTCGCGCTCAACGACGACCGCTTCGACTTCGAGCTGGACAGCCACGAGCTGCGCCGTGCCATCCTGCAACTCGACCACAATTACCGCGACCCGCTGCTGCTGCAGACGATCGGTGGCTTTTCCTGCGAGGAAATCGCCGACATCCTGGGCCTGGGCAAAGGCGCGGTGATGACCCGCGTGTTTCGGGCCAAAAAAATGCTGATGGACCTCATGAACCCGCAAGCTTCGGAGGCGCGCCATGGATGAACTCGAGCTGCGCCGGCGCTGCTACGCCGAGCCCACTGACACGGACAGCGAATTTCGCGCCTGGCTGGCCAGCAATCCGGCCGCACGCGACACCGCACACAAAGCGGCCCAGTTTGATCAGCAGCTGCGCTTCGCGCTGAGCCAGCCGCCGATTCCGGAGGGCCTGGGCGGACGCATCCTGCTCAACACCGCCATGCACAACCGGCGGCGTCAGCAGCGGCGTCTGCTCGGCGGGCTGGCCTTGGCTGCTTCCATTGTGCTCAGCGCCACCCTGGTGCTAAACCCGCCACCCAGCTCAGCGCCACTGAGCGTCAGCCAGCAGGCGCTGAGTCACGTGTATGGAGAGATCGCCAAGCTCGACAGCGCCGATCATGTCATTGGCCAGACCGAATTGCGCGGCATGTTCCGTGAAATGGGTGGTGAATTGCGCGGCGATCTGGAGCAGGTTCGCTTCGCCTTTCTGTGCCCGACGCCGCATGGCCGTGGGCTGCATCTGATCGCGGATACCGAAGCCGGCCGTGTCACAGTGCTGTACCTGCCGCACACCGAAGCCGACCCACAACGGCTCGAATTTGCCGATGCCCGTTTCACCGGCTACACCATGAACACCAACGGCACCGGCACGCTCAATGTGATCGCCGAAAGCGCCGCCGCTGTCGACATGATGCGGCGCAAGCTGACCCAGCTGGTGACCTGGCCAGAACCACGCCAGCTCAGCAGTGTCTCGACGGGCCTGTCGCATCGACGCATCTGACAACCCGGCTGGGCGTGGCGACGTGACTTTCGGCCAGATCCGTCCCGCTGATTTGACGCCGCCGCTGGCCGCGCCTACTGTTCGCTCGTGAATTTTCACGCTGCAAATCAATAAAAAACGACCGGCCTATACCGGTTCAGGAACAGGAGACACACTATGCCGGCATTGCATTGTCGGACGCTTGCGCGTGCATCACTGATGTCGCTCGGCGTCGCCGCTTTACCCGCTCAGGCGGCCTCGTACCTGCTGGGCCCGGTCGATGTCCAGCTCGACACCACCTTGTCCGCCGGCGTCAGCCTGCGCATGAGCGACCCGGATGCCGACCAGATTGCTATCAGCAACGGCGGGACCTCGCGCTCGGCCAACGGTGATGATGGCAACCTCGGTTACAAGGCCGGTGATGTGGTTTCGTCAGCGATCAAGGCCACCTTTGACATCGATGCATCGATCACACGTCAGTACGGCCTGTTCTCGCGTATCTCCGCGTTCTACAACCCCGAAGCCGACAGCGCCGGTGACCTGCAGGAACGCCTCAGCGCCAATGACGGCGCCGGACGCTCGCGTGTCCATGGCGAAGCCGAACTGGGCCGCCGCGGCCACAGCCGACTGGATTCCGAGGTCGAACTGCTCGATCTGTTCGCCTACGGCAGCTTCCGCCTCGGTGAACGCTCCGTCCTGGTCCAGGCCGGGAATCAGGTGGTCAACTGGGGTGAAAGCACCTTCATCGGCAACAGTATCAACGTGGTCAACCCGATTGACGTGGTCAAATTTCGCCTGCCCGGTGCCGAGCTGAAGGAAGCGCTAACGCCCACGCCAATGCTGTGGGTCGGTGGCTCGCTGACCGACAACCTGAGTGCCGAGCTGGTCTGGATGGCGGACTGGAAGGAAGTTGAAATCGATCCGCGCGGCAGCTACTTCTCGACCAACGATTTCGCCTCGGATGATGGCGACAACGTGGTCGTCAGCTTCGGCCGTCGCCACGACGACAACACCCGTCCATTCGCCGTGCTCAATGACGACCCTTCGGACGATGGCGCCCAGCAGGCCTGGGTTCCGCGCGAACTCAACCGCGAACCGGGCGACCAGACCAGCCAGGCCGGTCTGGCCCTGCGCTACTACGCGGAGTGGCTCAACTCCACCGAATTCGGTCTCTACTACCTCAACTACCACAGCCGCGTGCCGCTGGTTTCAGCGATCCGCGGCGCCGCCACCAACCCGGGCAATCTGGCCACCCCGACCTGCTCACAGGATGCAGCCGCGGACGCATGTCGGGCCAGCTACTTTGTGGAGTACCCGGAAGACATCCAGCTCTACGGCCTGAGCTTCAACACCACCGCACCCTGGGGGGTCGCGGTGCAGGGCGAAGTGTCCTACCGGCCCAACAATCCGGTCCAGATCAGTGGCGCCGAGGTGGTCCTGGCATCGCTGGTTCCGGCCGGTTCCTTGCTCCGCCCGGCTGGCGCCGCACCCGGTGAAACCATCCGTGGTTATGAGCGCGTCGCCACCACCCAGGCGCAGGTCACCCTGACCAAAGCGATGGGCCCCAGCTTCGGCGCCAGCCAGTGGATCCTGCTATCGGAACTTGGCTACACCCACCAGGACCTGTCCGACCTGCCGTTTAACGGACCGGGTGCGGCTCTGCCATCCTGCCGCCAGCCCGGCGGCGAAGCTCTGCTCGCTGCGGTCTCCAACGGCTCCTGCCAGGAAGCCGTCGGCGGCGGCTTTGCCACCGACTCGTCATGGGGCTATCGCTTTGTCACACGGCTGGATTACACCAACGTGTTCGCCTCGATCAACATGTCGCCGCGCCTGGTGTGGTTTCACAATGTCAACGGCGTGAGCAGCAACTTCAACGAGGACAGCAACATCCTGGCCCTGGGACTGCGCTTCGACTATCTGCAGCGCTGGCAGGCGGATATCGCCTACACCGCCTTCCTGGGCGGACGCAGTTTCAGCGGTACCGATCCGGTTGCGCCGGGCACGCAGCTCAACGAAACCACATTCGCCCCGGGCTCGCCGGACCAACCGGCCAGCTTCTCGACCAGTTCCAACCCCTCCGCTGATCGTGATTTTCTCGCGATTTCCATCAGCTACGCGTTTTGAGCCCCACCAAGGAAACACCGATGAGAAAGATCACATTCGTTCTGACGCTGCTTTCCGCGGTCGCAGGTTCGCACAGTGCATGGGCAGCGGTATCCCCCGAACAAGCCAAGCAACTGGGCAACAATCTGACCCCGGTGGGGGCCGAGAAGGCCGGCAACAAGGCGGGTACGATTCCGGCCTGGACCGGCGGCATCCAGCGCATCCCGCAGGGCTTCAAGCAAGGTGGACATTATCCTGATCCATGGGCCGAAGATGCCCCCCTGTTCACCATTGACGCCAGCAATTACCACACGCACGCGGAAAACCTCACACCGGGACAGATCGCGCTGTTCAAGCGCTATCCTGAAACGCGCAAGATGGTGGTCTACCCGAGCCGTCGCAGTGCGCTGTACCCGCAGGGCATCTACGACGAAACCCGGGCCAATGCCACACGCGTCGAGCTGCTGGATGGTGGCAACGGCTTCACTGGCACCACCGGCGGCTTCCCGTTCCCCATCCCGCAAAATGGCCTGGAAGCCATCTGGAACCACCTGACGGTCTACAAGGGCGACACCTATGCCACCAGCTGGTCGCAGGCACCGGTCACCACGCGCGGTGACTACAACCTGGTCGAATTCGATTACGAGTACGACTTCGTTTACGGCAATCAGAGCAAGTCGCCGGATCAGCGACAGGACAACCTGCTGTTCTATTTCCTGCAGATGGTGCAGGCACCGCCGCGCCTGGCCGGCTCGATCCTGCTGGTCTATGACTATGCCGACCAGGTGAAACAGCCGCGCAAGGCCTGGACCTACAACCCGGGGCAGCGCCGCGTCCGTCTGGCGCCAAACGTCGCCTATGACAATCCGGGCACCGCCGCCGACGGTCTGCGCACCAACGACGACTTCTTCATGTTCAATGGCGCCACCGACCGCTACGACTGGGAGCTGATCGGCAAGAAGGAAATCTACATTCCTTACAATGCCTACAAGATCAACGGTCCGGATCTGAAGATTCGCGATGTCATTCGCCCCGGGCACATCAACCCGGAACACGCCCGCTACGAGTTGCACCGCGTCTGGCATGTCCGCGCCAGCCTCAAGCCGGGCACCAGCCATATCTACAAGACACGTGACTTCTTCCTCGACGAGGACAGCTTCATCGTCCACGTGGCGGATAAGTATGACAATCGGGATGAGCTGTGGCGGGTCGACGAAATGCACTCGTACACCTACTACGATGTGCCCTTTCTGGCCCCCGGACTGGAAGTGCATCACGACCTGAATGCAGGGCGCTACATTGCCCTGAGCCTGCGCAACGAAGAGCCCTCGGTGTACCAGCCAATCAAGCGCAGCCCGGCCGATTTCCGCCCGGACACGTTGCGTAATCGCGGGCGCCGCTAGGCGATCCATTCAACAACCACCACCTCAGCCCGGTGCTGGGGTGGTGGTTGAACGCAACCGCTGGGCTTAAGCATCCGGCGCGGCTTTGGGCTGCGGCGTGGCAGGCTCGCGCACGGCCCGCCAAATCGCACCCAGCGGCAGGAAATACACCCCGAGAAAAACAATCACCGTCGCATATTCGGCGTTGGCGGCCTGACTGAATCCGATCGCGATGATGATCAGGTGCAACTTGACCACGCTGGCATAGGGCGCGGTCATGCCATTACGCAGTGACGCCGGGCGTCGCCACGCCGGCACGTGCGACAGCACGCACAGGGCGATGAAAGCGGGGTAGGCCTCAAGACAGCGCAGCAGGTACGTCTGAGCCTGAACCACAAGACCCGGCTCCGGACGCCCCCACTCCACCAGCGGGAAGAACAGGTTCAGAAACACGCTGTGAATGACGTGGAACATGCCGAAGTGCACGCTGAAAAAGGCCAGCATGAAGGCAGCCCCCGCGAGCAGCACGGCAAACGCCCCGAGACCACCGCCGCCGTGCGCCGCCAACGCTGCGCCGCCCCCGATGATCGTGACCAGCAGGGTGATGTAGCCGGTAATGAAACTGGTCGACCACAGCGACCAGACCACATCCCCCGCCCCCCAGCCCTGCACGCTCAGCAACCACAAGGCAAAGGCATACAAGGCGGTTTCCCAGCCCAGGGTCCGCAACAGGCTCAGTGCGCGGGATGTCGATAAAGAGGTCATGGATCTGTTGGCCAGGCCCGCCGCTGCGGGCACAAGAAGCCCAAAATGCTAGCTGCATCTTGGTCCGGGCACAAAAAAGCCGGGACAAGCCCGGCTTCTCGTTTTTGCATGCGTGGTTTTGTCAGTCCACTTTTTCCAGAATCGTAGCCACACCCTGGCCCATGCCGATGCACATCGTGGCCAGACCGAACTGCTGGTCCTGCTCATTCATGATGTGAGCCAGCGCACCGGTGATGCGCGAACCCGAGCAACCCAGCGGATGACCCAGCGCAATGGCGCCGCCCTTGAGGTTGACCTTGTCCTGCTGATCCAGCAGCTTGAGTTCCTTCATCACGGCCAGCGACTGTGCCGCAAAGGCTTCGTTCAGCTCGATCACACCGATGTCCGAGAGCTCCAGCCCGGCGCGCTTGAGCGCCTTCTGCGTAGCCGGCACCGGACCACGGCCCATCACCGAAGGATCACACCCAGCACTGGCCATGGCGCGAATCTTGGCCATCGGCTTGAGGCCCAGTTCGTCAGCCTTCTCGCGCGACATCAGCAGCACACCAGAAGCACCATCGGACAGCGCCGAGGAGTTGCCTGCGGTGACCGTGCCACTGGCCGGGTTGAACACCGGGCGCAATTGCGCCAGGCCTTCCAGGCTGGCATCGGCACGCACCACTTCGTCGAAATCGACCAGGGTCGCAGCACCATCAGCAGCATGCCCGGCAACCTTGATCATCTCGTAGGCAAACTCGCCATTGGTGTTGGCGCGATAGGCTTTCTTGTGCGAGTTGAGGGCGAATTCGTCCTGCGCTTCGCGCGAAATACCGTTCATGGTGCCCAGCAGTTCGGCGGTCAGGCCCATCATGCCCGAGGCTTTGGCCACGTTCACCGACAGGGCCGGATTGGGGTCAACACCGTGGGTCATCGGCACATGGCCCATGTGTTCAACGCCACCGCAGATGAACACATCACCCAGGCCCGCGTGAATCGCGCCAGCCGCAGTATGAATCGCGGTCATCGACGAACCACACAGGCGGTTGACGGTCTGCCCCGACACCTCATGCGGCAGTCCCGCCAGCAGCGAGGCCATGCGGGCGATGTTGAAGCCCTGCTCCAGGGTCTGCTGCACGCAGCCCCAGATCACATCTTCGATGTCCTTGGGATTGAGTGCCGCGTTGCGCGCCAGCAAAGCCTTGATGACTTCGGCTGACAGATTCTCGGCGCGCACATTGCGGAACACGCCGTTTTTCGAGCGGCCCATCGGGGTGCGGACCGCATCAACAATTACCACTTCAGTCATGGTTTAACTCCGTATCCGTTCAGCCGTAGTAGGTTTCGCCGTTGGCGGCCATTTCACGCATGCGCTCAGTCGGCTCATACAGCTTGCCGAGATGGCTGTACTTGGCCGCCATGTCGATGACAGCCTGCAGCCCCAGCGTGTCGGCGTACTTCAGGGCACCACCACGGAACGGCGGGAAGCCGATCCCCAGGATCAGGCCCATATCGGCCTCGTTGGGGGTTTCGACGATCTTCTCTTCCAGGCAGCGAGCGGTTTCGATGATCATCGGAATCATCATGCGCTCGACGATCTCCTGCTTGTCGAACTCCTTCACACCGTCCGGCTGAACCTGCTTGAGCATGTCCATCACGCCAGCATCGAAGACCTTCTTGGGACGCCCTTTACGGTCAACTTCGTAGACGTAGTAACCCTTATCGTTCTTCTGACCGTAACGGGTTTCCTCGTACATCACGTCCAGCGAAGTGCGCTGCTCGGACTTCATGCGATCGGGGAAGCCTTCCGCCATCACTGCCTGAGCATGATGGGCGGTGTCGATACCGACCACGTCGAGCAGGTAGGCCGGGCCCATCGGCCAGCCAAAGCCTTCCATGACCTTGTCGACCTGACGGAAATCAGCACCTTCGTTCATCAGCGCCTGGAAGCCGGCGAAGTACGGGAACAGGATGCGGTTGACCAAAAAGCCCGGGCAGTCGTTGACCACGATCGGGGTCTTGCCCATGGCCGCAGCGTAAGCCACGGTGGTGGCGACGGCCAGATCGGAGGACTTCTCGCCACGGATCACTTCCACCAGCGGCATCTTGTGCACCGGGTTGAAGAAATGCATGCCACAGAAGTTTTCCGGACGCTTGAGCGCCTGAGCCAGATAGGAAATGGAGATGGTCGAGGTGTTGGAGGTGATGATCGCATCCTCACCAACCTGATCTTCCACTTCGGCCAGCACCGCGTGCTTGACGTTGGGGTTTTCAACCACCGCTTCAACCACGATGTCGACGTCCTTGAAGTCGCCGTAATTCAGGGTTGCACGGATGTTGGCCAGGGCCTTGCCCATCTTGACCGCATCGATCTTGCCACGCTCGACCAGCTTGGCCAGCAGCTTGTTGGCTTCGTTCAGGCCCAGTTCGAGCTGCTCGGTCTTGATGTCCTTCATCACGATCGGCGTGCCCTTGGAGGCCGACTGGTAGGCAATACCGCCGCCCATGATGCCGGCACCCAGTACCGCAGCCAGTTCGACCTTGTTACCAGCCTTGGTTGCGCCCTTGGCTTTTTTCTTCAGCAGTTGGTCGTTGAGGAACAGACCGATCAGGCTGGCGGCCACCGACGTCTTGGCAACCGACAAGAAGGCTTCGTGTTCGGCCTTCAGTGCTCCATCACGATCCTTGCCCGCGCCTTTCTGAATCGACTTCACAGCCGCCAGCGGGGCCGGGTAGTTCTTGCCGGCCTGGCCTGCGATGAAGCCCTTGGCGGTTTCAAACACCATCATGGATTCGACCATGTTGAGCTTGAGCTTGCCGGTTTTCTGAGCGCGGCGGGCCTTCCAGTCGAACTTGCCGTCAATCGCGTCCTTGAGCAGCGCCAGCGAGGCATCACGCAACGCATCAACACTGACAACCGCATCGACGGCGTGATTCTTGAGCGCGGCGTCGGCTTTCTGCGGCTTGCCGCTGGCAATCCATTCGATCGCATTGTCAGCGCCGATCAGGCGCGGCAGACGCACGGTGCCGCCAAAGCCCGGAATAATGCCGAGCTTCACTTCCGGCAAACCGATCTGCGCCACATCCGCCATCACGCGGTAGTCGGTCGACAGCGCCATCTCCAGGCCACCGCCGAAAGCGATGCCGTTGATCGCAGTGACCGACGGGAACGGCAGATCCTCGATCGTGTTGAAGATCGCATTGGACTGCGCACACCATTCCAGCAACTGCTCATCCGACTGCTTGAAACTCTC
The DNA here is from genome assembly GCA_030147945.1 of Oceanococcus sp. Classification (GTDB taxonomy): domain Bacteria; phylum Pseudomonadota; class Gammaproteobacteria; order Nevskiales; family Oceanococcaceae; genus Oceanococcus. Next base: position 37,521 of record JASBUL010000035.1, read on the forward strand.
ACCGAATTCGGTGATGTCAGCACCGACGATGAACACCGGCTTGGCGCTGCTGACCAGCAGACCTTTGACGTCACTGGCGCCCGCCAGCGTGTCACCAATCTGTTTCAATTCATCCAGCGTCTGGCGGTCAAACTTGTTGACCGACTCGCCTTGCAGATCAAAGATCAACTCGGCGATCCCATCGCCCAGCATCTTGAGCTGCAGGGACTGTCCCTGAAATTCCATGCTTCGCTCCGTGGTTGGTTGTCATGATCACGGGTGCGTCGCGCGCCCGCGCTTTGTGGACCGCGCATATTACCAGCCAGACGCGACAAACCGGTGAATGTAATCTCAGGCCACGGTTCGCGCGCCTATCACATCTGTTGAGCTTTTGACAGTGGCGCGCACACACGCCTACACTGCGGCGGGGTTTTTCCTTTCGCCTGAACAGCTTGCGCACAGGGGGCGTCAACATGGCCACGAAGAAGAAGTTGAAGGATCTGAAGTCAAAAGTGGATGAGCTGCGGCTCATCATTTCCAACGGGTTCGAAAAACTGGTTGACCACGAGCTGAACGGGCTCAAGAACCACTACAAGGAACTGCAGAAAAGTCTCAAGGCGGCCAGCAAGAGCGGCAGCGTCAAAGGCGCGGCCAAAACTCAGCTGGCCATGCTCCAGGAGACCATGGACCGCATTCTGGAAAACCTGCGCGAGACCGCAGACATCATCAACGACACGCGGGCGGAAGTGGCCAAGCTGACCGGCAATACGCCGCCCCCCGCAACGCCCGTCGCCAAGGCCGAAGCCGCGGTGAAAACCACGGTTGCAAAAGCCAAGCCGGCCGCCCGGAAAGCGGCCAGCAGCGCCCGCACCACGGCGAAAAAAGCCACCGCAAGCGCGACGACAACCGCCAAAAAAGCCACCACCACGGCCAAAGCCAAAGCCAAGCCGGTAGCGCGCAAGGCCAGCAGTGCGGCAAGCACGGCGAGCAAGAAAGCCTCGAGCACAGCCAGCAAGGCCTCGAGCACGGCCAAGAAAGCGGCCAGCAGCACGGCGAAAAAAGCCAACACCACCGCCAAGAAGGCCACCACCACGGCACGCAAGACAGCGACCCGTACCGGCACCCAGGCCAAGAAGGCGACCACGACGGCGCGCAAGACGGCAACGAGCGCTGCGAAGAAAGCCACCACTACGGCGAAAAAGGCCACCACGACGGCAAAGTCGACCGCAAGCACAGCGCGCAAAAATGTGACTTCACGGGCCAAAGCCGCGACCTCACGCGCCAAGGCCGCGACCACGCAGGCCAAAGCCACGCCGGAAAAAAGCAGCTGATAACTGCTGAGCCAGACAGGCGGTGCCCGCTGCGCGGTGCACCGCTTTTTTATGCGCGCTCAGACCCGTTCAAGTATCCACGGCTCAACCCGGTCCTGCTCGTCAAACCACACCGGCAGCACCAGCTGCGGCCAACCCTCGACGTCACGCACGCTGCCAATACCAAAGGCAAACTCCCCGGCCAACGCACAGCCTTCCACCTCCATCGAGATGGCGTAAACATTGCGCTCTGGATGCGGAATCTCGACGTAGCCGAAGTATGCGCAACCCGCATCATCGTAGCCTTCGATCCAGCCAGCCTGGTCGATCGACAAGCTGATCTGCAACGCGGCGCTGTCCAGATAGTAGAGGCCCGCAATACGGGCGTAAGAGGCGTACTCATAAGACTGGTCTGCGTTGTAGAACAGGCTGAGTGCAGCGTCCTCGCCGGGGCCGTACAAATCCGCCTCCATGCTGTCACCCGGCCAGGCCAGCCCGCGCAGCTGATAGTCCTGCTCACGCGCACCCACCTCATCGCGCGCTGCATACAAGCCCTCCAGATGGCCGTCCCGAAGGCGCAATTCGCCACTGTGCGCACGTTCGCCATCATGGCTGACCGCCAGCATCAGACCATCGAGCACATGGGCCTGCAGGGATTCGTGCTGTTTGGCGTCGCTGACCACGCCACGCCACACGCCATTCAGAGCGACCGTATCCTGTTCATCAGCATCCGGTGACTGACACGCCACCATGCCCAGCAGGGTCACTATCATTACAACGATGCGCATATGCCATATCCATCCGGGTGTACGGCATTAACGCAGCATCATCGGCACGGTTGACCCGTGTTCAGATCCGGCTGACCTTGGCCGGGGTCACTGGCGCTGCAGCCATGACGCGATTGCGACCGGCTCGTTTGGCGGCATACAGGGCTTCATCCGCCCGCGACAGCATATCGGCCAACTCACCCTGACCGGCCCGCGCGCTGGCCACACCGATCGACACCGTGGCCTCGACCTGATGGCCCTGAACCCGGGCACAATCGGCCTGCACCGCTTCACGCAGCAACTCGGCCAACGCCTCAGCCTGCTGCGGTTTGAGCTGCGGCATGATCACGGCAAACTCCTCGCCACCGTAACGCCCGAAATGACACTGCGGCGGCAGGTGGCGCTTGACCGCACGGCACAGCTGGCGCAGCGTTTCGTCGCCGATCAGATGTCCGTGTTCATCATTGACCTGCTTGAAGCGGTCAACATCCATCAACGCCACCGACACATACGGCAACGGTGTCTCATGCGGGGCCGGATGGCAGGCCACTTCACCCCAGGCAATCACGCTGCGCCGATTGAGTGCGCCGGTCAGCATGTCCAGCGTTGACAGACGAGCCAGCTCGGCACGCGTAGCCTCAAGGCGCTGCAACAGGGAGAACACCGCAATCAAGGTGGGTACACCCAGCACAAACGGAATGATGGTGGTGTTGAGCAGGCCGGTCACGCCAATCGGATCACCGGTCAGATAGTGCGCGAGCGAGGCCAGCGCCACCGACATGGCGGACAAAGCAGCACAGGCCAGGAAGATCGATCCGCCCATGCCAACGCGCTCGATCAAACGCAGCAAACGCGAGGAATGCGATGAGGCGGCCAGTTCCAGAAAGCCTGGTTCATTCGGCGGCATGTCCGGCTGCAAAGCGGCGCCGGGATTGTTCTTATCGATCATGACCTGACCATGCGTACGGTTCACCTTGCTATACGCAAGATCGCACAGAATCCGGACAAGGTCGCGGTTTTTTTTCAGCGCGCGTAGGCCGAATGGCTGCGAGCCTGCTCCAGATAACGCTCGATCTCGGTGCGCTCCTGCGCAAAAGCGCGAGCCAGCGCACGCTGGAAACGCGCGTCGGCAAACCAGTGCGCCGAGCGGCTCAGCTCTGCCTCAAAACCGCGCAGGATGCGGTGACTGCCCTGCACACCGGCATCGAAGGTGGTCAACCCGTGGGCCAGGCAGTATTCGATGCCCTGGTAGTAACACAGCTCGAAATGCAGCTTGTCAGCGGCCAAACTGCTGCCCCAGTGGCGACCGTAGAGGGTGTCGTGATCGCGAAAGAAGAACGCCATCGCAACAAGCTCGCCATCGCGGCGCGCCACGCAGAACACGAATTGCTCGGCCAGGTCACGCGCCCAGGCCCGCAGACAGCTGGCCTCAAGGTAGGCCGCCTGACCGCGCACCGCGTAGGTATGGGTGTAGAGCCGATACAGTTGCTGCCATTCCTCGGCGCTGAATTCACCGGCATCCTGCCAGCGGATGTCGAGGCCAAGCGCGGCCACACTGCGCCGTTCTGCACGAATGTTCTTGCGCTTCTTGCTCGCCAGGGCAGACAAAAAGCCTTCGAAATCAGCAAAACCACGATCACGCCAGACATAGCGCAAATCCTGGCGGGCCAGCCAGCCAGCCTGGGTCAAGGCCTCGATATCCTCGGTCTGGGCGAACAGCACATGCGCGGATGATGCCTCATGCTCCGCCACGGCCTGCTCAAGCGCGGGCGCCGTCAACCCGCACAGACGCGGGCCGCTGACCGGGGTGAAGGGCACGGCCAGAACCAGGCGCGGGTAGTACTCCATGCCAACCTGCCGGTAGGCATTGGCGATTTCGAAATCAAACACGAACTCGCCCCAGGAATGGCTTTTGAGGTAGGCCATGGGGGCAAGCTCAGGCAGGTGCTGCCAACCGCTCTCCGGCGACGCGCTGCCACTGCCGTGCAAGGCATCCAGATAGGCCGGCTGTATGAACAGCTCGCCATGGCTCATGTTTTGCGCCCCCGCACAGCCGCATCCAGGGCCAGCCGTCCCCAGTAGCGCGCCGCATCCGGGTCGTCAAAAATCTCCTCCGGCGCGCGGTGGTAGGACAGGGTCACGGGCTGGGCCTTGCGCTGGTAGACGAAGGGCTCAAGCTCCTTCTCCTCGAACGCTGCGCGGTTGTGGTCGTCCACTTTCAGGTACACCACCTCGTCAGCGACCAGCGCAAACATCAGCCCGTCGCAGAACAGACCGGCGCCTCCGAACATCCGCCGCACCGAGACATCACCCAGGTGAGAAAACTGCTCGCGCAGAAAATCGCTGAAGTCACTCATTGCGTCCTGGCGTTTTCGCCCTAGAATCCGGACACAAAGTGTAACCGCGCACTTTCTCTGGGGAGACCATGACAAGAACATACGCCATTGCGGCCAGCCTGCTGACCGCAACACTCACCGCCTGCGGCGCCGATCGCGGCCCCGACAACAACATCGTCGATGCGCAAGACCTGTGCGTGAACTCCGCCTGCGGCGAGGTCATCGAACTGGTCAACATCCCGGATGCGGAGAACATTCACTTCACACCTGAAGGCCGTTTGTTCGTCACCGGCGGCAGCAACGCCTACGAGATCATTCAGCACAGCGACGACAGTTTTGAAGCCGTACCGCTGACCGAAGCAGGCTGCAACTTCACTGGCATGGCGCAAAAACAACAGACCCTGTACGTGGTCTGCGGCGACGGCCAGTTGTTTGCCGCACCGCTGGACGACGTGGCCAGCCTGGCGCCGATCTTCCAGATGCAAGGCATGTGCATCGCCAATGGTGCAGCGCTGGGGCCGGATGGTGAACTGTATGTGGTCGATGAACCACTGAATCCGACCTGCCTGCCGCCCGAACCCAAGATTGTGCGCCTGCGCATCGACCCGGCTGACAGCATGACCATCCTGGGCCAGGAAACCTGGGTTGATGGCGCCGCACTGGGCCTGCTGCCCTTCGGCGTGGGCGACCAGCCGCGCTTTCCCAACGGCCTGGCGGTCAGCGGGCAGCGTTTTTTCAGCACCGACGGTGGCAGCATCTTCTACGTTGATCTGCTCGACGATGGCAGTGCCGGGCCGGTCACACCGATCGCCTTCAATGTGGCGATCCACGATGACCTGAGTATCGCTGGCGACACCTTGCTGGTCACCGATTTTCTCGGCGGGCGCATTCTTCAGATGTCGTTTGACGGTGAAATTCTGCAGAACACCAATCTGCTGACCTTCGATTTTCCGTCCGCCGTGCAGCTGGCGCGGCCACCCATGTTCCGCGCCGACGACATCCTGGTCACGGAAAAAGGCGTGTTGCTGGAACAGAACCTGCCGATTGATGTGCTCAGCGTGTTCCGACGCAGCGGGTCAGACTCAGAAATGGATGGCCTGACCCAGCGCTGACAACGCGGCTTCATGGAAGGCTTCGCTGAGCGTCGGGTGCACATGGATGGTGCCGGCGATGTCATCCAGACGTGCGCCCATTTCCAGGGCGTGGGCAAATTCGCCGGAGAGCTCCGAGACATGCCGGCCAACCGCATGTATGCCAAGCACCAGATGGTTGTCGGCACGCGCGGTGATGCGCACGAATCCGCCATCCGCCCCGGCATCCATGCTCAGGGCACGACCATTGGCGCGTAACGGAAACTCTCCAACGGTGATGTCCAGCCCCTGGCCACGGGCATCATCCGGACTCAGCCCCACGCCAACGATTTCCGGCTCGGTGAAACACACGGCCGCAATCGCACGCGGCTCGAAAGCCCGCTTATGCCCGGCGATCAACTCGGCCACCATCTCGCCCTGGGCACTGGCCTTGTGTGCCAGCATGGGCTCGCCGACCAGATCACCGATCGCATAGACCCCTCTGACCGAGGTGCGGCACGCCTCATCGACTTTGACGAACGCGCCAGCGCGCTCGACCGGCATATTCTCCAGCCCCCAACCGGCGGTGTTGGGCTGGCGCCCGACGGTGACCAGCACTTTTTCCGCCGCCACGCTGATCTCGCCGCCCGCGGTTTGCACCAGCAGCGCCTGATCGGTCAGTGCGGACGCCTTGGCTTCAAGGTGAACGTCGATGTCATGACGGCGCAGCCAGTCTTCCACCGGCTTGACCAGGGCCTGGTCATACAACGGCAGGATACGATCCTGCGCCTCCACCAGGCTCACCTTGCAGCCCAGTTTGGCAAACGCAATACCCAGTTCCAGACCGATGTATCCCGCCCCCACCACCGCCATGGAGGCCGGCAGCGCCTGCAAATCCAGTGCCTCGGTTGAAGACAGCACGCGCTCGCCATCAAACGGCATATGCGGCAGACCGCAGGCCACGGAGCCGGTCGCCAGAATGACCTGCTCGGCACGGATGCGCAGCGCACCCTCGGCGCTTGCGACCACACAATGCTTGGCATCCTCGAACTGCGCCCAGCCTGCCACCACGCGCACACCAGCGCGCTTGAGCAAGCCGGCAACACCGCTGTTGAGACGATCGACCACGCTGTTCTTCCATTGCACGGCATAGGCCATGTCGAACTGCGGCATGCTGCTGAGCCGGATACCCTGATGGCCCTGACCGACATGGGCCAGCATCTCCTCCAGTTTGCCGGCCACGTGAATCATGGCCTTGGAGGGTATGCAGCCGCGCATCAGGCAAGTGCCGCCCAGCCGGTCGGCTTCCACCAGGGTGGTCTTGAGACCAAGCTGACCGGCCCGGATAGCGGCCACGTAGCCGCCCGGGCCACCTCCCACCACCAGCACCTGGGTGTCCACCTGCTGACTCATGACCATTCCTGCATGAACAGCAGCGCGGGCGTTTCCAGCAGCTGCTTGATGCGTTGTATGAACGACGCCGCATCCCAGCCGTCGACGATGCGGTGATCGAAGGAGGACGACACATTCATCATCAGGCGCGGCACCACCATGCCGTGCTGGATCACCGGTCGCTCGACCATTTTGTTGACCCCGACGATGGCCACCTCAGGCGCGTTGATCACCGGGGTAGAGACGATACCGCCCAGCGGCCCCAGGCTGGATATGGTGATCGACGAGCCAGACAACTCCTCACGCTTGGCCGTGCCGCTGCGCGCTGCGTCGGCCAGACGTTTGAGCTCCGCCGCCATGGCCCAGATGTCCAGGGTTTCCGCGTGCCGCACCACGGGCACGACCAGGCCATTGTCGGTCTGCGCAGCGATGCCGATGTGCAGCGCGGCGATCTGGTGCAGCACGCCGGCCTCGTCGTCAAATTGCGCGTTGATCTGCGGGAATTCGGGGGCCACCTTGACCAGCGCCTGCATCAGAAAAGGCAGCATGGTCAGCTTGGCCTGATTCTCGGTGCGCTGCGCATTGAGTTGCTGGCGCAGCTTCTCCAGCTCGGTGACATCGCATTCCTCGACATAGGCGAAATGCGGGATGCGCTGCTTGGCCCGCTGCATCGCCTCGGCGATCTTGCGTCGCACACCGATCACCTTGACGGACTCCACCGCCATGCGCGGCGCACGCCCCGCACTTGCTGCGCCCGCGCCGTTGACGTGAGCATCCAGATCATCGTGGCTGATACGCCCCGCGGGTCCGCTGCCGCGCACCTTGGCAAGCTCGATACCCAGCTCACGAGCCCGTTTGCGCACAGCGGGTGAGGCCAACGGCTTTTCACCCGGTGGTCGCGGTGCGGATGCGCTTGCGGACGCCGGCGCGGCGCGGCGCGGCGAAGGGCTGACCACAGCCGGGCTGCTGCCCCCGCTGCCGGCTTTGTTATCAGCCGACTGCGGCGTTAACTCAGGCTCTGGCGCCGCGCTCGCATCTGCCTTAAGCGGCGCGCCGCCGGCCACTTCGATCAGCACCAATGGTCCGCCCACGGCAACCAGATCCCCGGCCGCTCCCTTGAGCTCGAGTATCTTGCCGGCCACCGGCGAAGGAATCTCCACCGCAGCCTTTTCAGTGAGCATGTCGCACAGCGGCTGATCCTCGACGATGTCATCGCCGACAGCGACCTTCCACTCGGCGATTTCAGCCTCGGCGATGCCCTCACCAATATCCGGCAGTTTGAAGGTATGCACGCCCATTACGCCGCCTCCATGACCCGTTGCAAGGCTTCCTTGAGGCGCTTGGGCCCAGGGAAATATTCCCATTCAAAAGCATGCGGGTAAGGCGTATCCCAGCCGGTGACCCGCTCGATCGGCGCCTCCAGATGATAGAAGCAGTACTCCTGAACTTCGGCAATCAGTTCGGCACCGAAACCGGAGGTGCGGGTCGCCTCGTGGATCACCACGCAACGACCGGTCTTCTTGACCGACGCCACGATGGTGTCGATGTCCAGCGGGATGATGCTGCGCAGGTCGATGATTTCGGCGTCGATTTCGGTTTCCGCCACCGCAGCTTCGGCCACGTGCACCATGGTGCCGTAAGCCAGCACGGTGACGGCCGCACCGGGCCGCACGATCTTGGCCTGACCCAGCGGTATGGCGTAATAGTCCTCGGGCACCTCGCCCAGCGGGTGCTTGGACCAGGGCGTCAAAGGCCGGTCGTGGTAACCCTCGAACGGGCCGTTGTAGATCCGCTTGGGCTCGAAGAACAGCACCGGATCATCATCCTCGATGGCGCTGATCAGCAGACCTTTGGCGTCGTACGGGTTGGACGGAATCACGGTCTTCAGACCGCATACGTGGGAAAACACCCCTTCCGGCGACTGGCTGTGGGTCTGTCCACCGTAGATGCCACCGCCCACCGGCGAACGCACCGTGATCGGGGCGTGAAACTCGCCGGCGGAGCGATAACGCAGGCGCGCCGCCTCGGAAACCAGCTGGTCAAAGGCCGGGTAGATGTAGTCGGCGAACTGGATTTCCGCCACCGGGCGCAGGCCATACACCCCCATGCCGATGGCCATGCCAAGAATGCCGGACTCGGAAATCGGCGTGTCGAAACAACGCTGCTTGCCGTATTTCTGCTGCAAACCGGCGGTGGCGCGAAACACCCCACCGAAGTAACCCACGTCCTCACCGAAAGTGAGCACATCCGGGTCCCTGCTCATCATGATGTCCAGCGCCGAGTTGATCGCCTGGATCATGTTCATGCGTGCCATGCGAACGCTCCTCAGTAGCCGGCCTGCTGACGTTGCCGCCGCAGATGGATGGGCAATTCCTTGAACACGTCATCAAACATGCTGGCCGGACTGCACGGGGCGGTGCCCAGGGTGCCGTGGCTTTCGGCCTCCTTGAGGTCGGCCAGGACCTGCGCGTCCAGTTCCTCCTGCAAGGCGGCATGGCGCTGCTCATCCCACTCACCGCAGCCCATCAGATGCTGTTTAAGACGTTCGATCGGATCACCCAGCGGCCAGCTGGTGGCCTCGGCGGCGGAACGATAGGCACTGGGATCATCCGAGGTGGAATGCGCCGCCACCCGATAGGTGTACAGTTCGATCAGGGTGGGGCCGAGATTGCGCCGGGCGCGTTCGGCGGCCCAGCGGGTCACCGCATAGACCGCAAGAAAATCGTTGCCGTCGACACGCAGGCCCGGTATGCCGTAGCCGATGGCGCGCGCGGCGAAGGTCGACTGTTCACCTCCGGCGATGGCCTGAAAGCTGGAGATGGCGTACTGATTGTTGGTGATATTGAGCACCACCGGCGCCTGATACACCGAGGCGAAGGTCAGGGCATTGTGGAAGTCCGACTCGGCCGTGGTGCCCTCGCCGATCCAGGCCGCAGCGATGCGGCTATCGCCCTTGTACGCCGAGGCCATGGCCCAGCCCACAGCTTGCGGATACTGGGTGCACAGGTTGCCGGAGATGGAAAAGAAGTTGGCATCGGCAACCGAGTACAGCACCGGTAGCTGACGGCCCTTGGTGCGGTCCTTGGGGTTGTTGAAGATCTGGCACATCAGATCCACCAACGGCCACTCGCGCGCCACCAGCATGGATTGCTGGCGGTAGCTGGTGAACAGCATGTCGTCATCGTCCAGCGCATAGGCCTGAGCCACCCCACAGGCTTCCTCGCCCGTGCACTGCATGTAGAACGAGGTTTTGCCCTGACGCTGGGTCTTGAGCATGCGCGCATCAAATGCGCGGGTCAGCATCATGTGACGCAAGCCACGCCGCAGGGTTTCGGGATCAAGCTGTGGATCCCACTCGCCAACAGCACGTTGCGCGTCATCCAGCACCCGGATCAGGGTGAAGGGGTAGTCGCGCAGCTGATCATCCGGCGTGTCCACAGCAGGCCGCGGCACGCTGCCGGCATCGACGATGATGAACTCGGAAAAATCCGGTTCCTCACCCGGCCGAGCCGGTGGTTCAGGGATGTGCAGCTTGAGTTTTGTTTTATCGGTCATGTCTCCTCCGGCTGCGGATTGGCTTCAGCTTGAACGCCCGAGTTTGTCTCGGGCCAGCGCATCCGCAATTTCGTTGGGGGGGTGTTTTTCGCGCTGCGAGCGCTGGAAAATCTCGGCCAGGCGTGGCCCGATGTCGGCCACCCGAGCATCCACTTCCGCCGCACTCAAGCCGCCGATGTACTCGGCCGAACAACTGATGATGCCGCCGGCGTTGATGACGTAGTCCGGGGCATACAGAATGCCGCGCTCGAACAGGCGCTGACCGTCGGCATCGCGCAGCAGCTGGTTGTTGGCCGCACCGGCGACGATGCGCGCTTGCAGGCGCGGAATGCTGTCGCTGTGCAGCACCCCGCCAAGCGCACAGGGGGCCAGCACATCAACGTCTTGGTAAAGAATCTCGTCGACCGCAACCGGGGTGGCATCAAAACGCTGGCAAACCTGCGCCACCGCTTCGTCATCAATGTCCGCCACCCACAGGCGTGCACCCGCCTCATGCAGCAGCGCGCACAGGTGGCGCCCCACATTGCCCAGGCCCTGCACCGCCACGCGCAAGCCGTCCAGGTCCTGGCGACGCAAACTGGCGCTGACCGCAGCCTGAATGCCACAGAACACACCCAGGGCCGTTTTCGGCGAGGGATCACCACCGGCGGCATCACCGTTCTGAGGCAGACCGCTGACATACCGGGTATGACGCGCCACGATCTGCATGTCGGCCTCACACACGCCGACATCTTCAGCCGTGACGTACTGTCCGGCGAGTCCGTTGACGGCACGCCCGAAAGCCTCGAACAAGGCCTCGCTCTTGTCTCGCCGCGCGTCCCCCAGGATCACCGCCTTGCCGCCGCCCAAAGGCAGATCCGCCATGGCGTTCTTGTAGCTCATGCCACGCGACAGGCGCAGCACGTCCTGCAGGGCGGCGTCCTCGGAAGCGTAGTTCCACATCCGACAACCGCCCGCGCCCGGCCCCAACGCGCTGGAATGGACAGCGATGATACCGCGCAAGCCCGAGTCGACATCGCGCACAAAGTGCACAAGCTCATGCTCGTCGTAGGCGGAATGGCTGAACAGCGACATCCAGTCTCCTTAAATACAGTTATGTATATTACAGCACGAAAGCGTACGCTGATCGCTCACGATTGCCAAGAGCACGCGATCCCGGAAGGGGTTTAAATCCAGCGCTTGCGACGGAAGAAAATCAGCACACCGGCGACCACCGACACCATCACGCCCCAGACGAACAGATAACCGAACTTCCAGCCCAGCTCGGGCAGGTTGTAGGGGCTGTCGGTGTTGAAGTTCATGCCGTACAGACCGACCAGAAACGACAGCGGCACGAACACCGTGGACATCACGGTCAGCACCTTCATCACATCATTCATGCGATGGCTGATCAGGGCCAGATGGGTGTTCAGCAAATCCGCCGCACTTTCGCGCAAAAAGGCCAGCCCTTCGGCGTAGCGGTCGGCATGATCCAGACAGTCGCGCCAGAAAACATGCTGGTCGGCAATGCCATCGATCTGGTCGCTGTCGAGCAGCTCACGCACCACCTCCTGCTGGCGCTGCGCCTGGCGCAGCAGGGCCGACAGCTGGCGTCGCACGCTGTAGATGTCGCGGCTGAGATCGGCATGTGCCTCCTCGACCCGCTCCTCAAGCTCGTAGAGGTGCTCGGTGATGCTGCTGATCAGCGGAAACCCCAGATCCACGGTCAGATCCATCAGTGCGTAGAGCAGATAGTCCGCTCCACCGGCGCGAATCACTCCGCGCCCGGCTTCAAGGCGTCGCCGTACCGGATCAAAGAGATCACCGCGATCATGCAGAGAGATCACCAGATGCGGTCGAATGAACAGGCTGAGCTGCTCGAAGCGGGCGCCGGCATCCTCGACCGTCGGGATCTGCAAGACCGCGAAGGCATGATCGTCGAACTGCTCGAGCTTGGGCTTCTGTCCCTGATGCTGTACATCCTCCAGCGCCAGCCGATGCAAACCGTAGGCGGCGCCCAGGGCATCCAGCCCGCGCGTGCCCGGCACACCGAGGATGTCCAGCCACAGGCAATGCTGCTCGGGTATGGCCGGCAGTTCGGAAAAGTCCTGCAGCTCGCCCTGCTCCAGGGTTTCGCCGTCGTAGCGGGTCCACAATATGCGCACGCGGCTCTGCTGCTCGAACAGCATGCCGGGACGCTGGCCCGGCTTGATCGCATCAGTCTTGGCCCACATCGCTCTTCATCCATACATCGCGTTGGGGGAACGGTATCACCACCCCGTGCTCACGGAACACCTTGTCGATGGCAAAGCGCAAGTCACTGCCCACGCGGCCGCGCAGGTTGACGTCGCGGATGTAGGTGCGCAGCTCGAAGTTGAGCGAACTGTCACCGAAGCTGACGAAATACGCGTGCGTGTCGGGCACTCCCGGCGTGCCCAGCGGCAGGGTTGCCTCATGCACCAGCCCGGTCTTGACCAGCAGCTCACGAACCAGCTCGGTATCCGAGCCATAAGCCACTCCGACACTGATCACCACCCGGGTAAACGGATCGCGCAAGCGCCAGTTGTAAACCGCCGAGGCGATCAGTTCGGAATTCGGCACCACCACGCTGACCCGATCGAGGGTTTCGATTTCGGTGGCACGGATATGAATCTTGCGCACCTCGCCTTCGACGCTACCGACCCGCACATAGTCACCGCGGCGCACCGGTCGCTCGCTGAGCAGGATCAGTCCGGAGACAAAGTTGTTGACGATGTTCTGCAAGCCGAAACCGATCCCCACCGACAGGGCACCGGCCACGATGGCCAGATTGGTCAGATTGAACCCGGCCGCAGACAAGCCGATGAGGATGGCCAGCACGAATCCGACATAGCCCAGCATGGTGGCCACCGATTCACTGGTGGCGGTGTCGAACTGGCGCAGTTTGATCAGGCGCCGCTCGATCAGCGCGCGCAACATCCTGGCCAGGGTAATCAGCACCACCGCCAGCATCACGCCAAACAGCAGGCGCACCGGCACCACATGGATGCCGGCCACATTGAAGCCGGCCTGGGCAAGGCGCTTGAGCACATCCGAGGCCACCTGCTGCATGCCCAAGGCGTGCAGGCTGAGCAGGCCTGCGCCGCACCACAGCAGGCACATCAGTGACCAGTGCAGCCACACCAGCTCGCTCATGCGCTGGCCGGGCCGCAGATGCAGGGCCGCGGTAATACGCTGGGCCCAGCTGGCCTGCAGACCCGGCAGACGCCGGATCAACACATACGACAGGATATGCAGCAACGCCGCTGCACCGACGATGGCAGCAACGGACAACCAGGGAGACATTGCTTCGGGCATGCGAATGACGGCGTGATCAGATCGCCGGTATCCTCCGACCAGTTTGAGCACACTGTCAATCTGGCATGCCGACAAACAGCGCTTTGCATCAGGCCTATCTTGCAACCTGCTACCGGGTGATACCGGATACGGCGTCAGCGCCGTTCGATCTGCGCATTGGCCAGCATCACGCCGTGCTGGACGAACACCTGCGCGCCCACGGCTTCGAACAGGCCGCCTTTGTGACCGCCTGTAACCCGTACAGCGTGGCGCTGAGCGCGGCACACAACCGCCAGCACATGGCGGCGCTGCACGCCGCATTGCGCGCCGAAGGCTGGTCCTTCTGGCCCGGCCTGGGCATTCCCGACCATCCCGGCTGGTCGGCCGAACCCAGCGTCCTGATTCTTGGCATGGACAGACCCACCGCCTGCGCCTGGGGCCGCCGTTATGCCCAGAACGCGATCGTCCATGTACAGCGCGACCAAGCCCCCGAACTGATCTGGCTTGAAGCACCCGCCCAGCCCTAGGGCCTGTTAACAGGCCCTAGTCGAAGGAATCCCGCGACCGCTATCATCAGCGCAGATTCTCCCAGGCTCAGCCATGTCTTCACCCCGCGCCCTGATCACCCCGGACGGAGCCCCGCGCTTCGGCCATTTTTCTGATGCCCTGCACATCAATCTTGGCGATTATCGGCACCGCACCCCGATGGGCCGCCCGGCCGGCCCGCTGGCCCGCTGGATCGGCTACAAACGCTTTCAGTATTTCGGCATCCTCAGCGATCAGGTGCTGGCCGGCTGCGCCCTGGTTCACCTGCGCCATGCCGCCATGGCGTTTGTCTACGTCTACTCGCCCGAGCACGGCATGCAATTCGAAAAGACCTTCCGTCTGCCGCTGGGGCTGGGCTGCCACCTGGCCGATGATCCCTGCAACGGTGTCAGTCGCCTGCGCAGCGGGCGCACCCGTATCGAACTCGGCTACAGCGACAACCCGCGGGTCAAGACACTGCGCGTCAAAGTCCCCGGCAAACTGGAGATCGAAGCGCAATTCGACGAAACCGCCGGCCAATTCCAGCCCATGTCGCTGTGCACGCGCATTGGCCGCAACGGCTGGGTCTATGCGCACAAGGTCGCCGCGCTGCCGGCCCATGGACACATCGAATGCCGTGGCCAGCGCTACGATCTGGCCGATGTGCAGGCCTACGCTCACCACGATTTTTCCGCCGGCTACATGCGCCGCGAGACCTTCTGGAACTGGGCCTGCTTCTCCGGCACCTCGACCGCGGGCGAAGCGGTGGGCCTGAACGTGTCCTGCGGCGTCAACGAAACCAGCTATTCGGAGAACTGTTACTGGCGGCAGGGTCGGCTGCAGCATCTGGGGCCTTGCCAGTTCGAATACGACTGGGATGCGCCAAGTGAAAGCGACTGGCGGGTGACCAATCACGACGGCCGTCTGGATATGGTCTTCACCCCGGCCGGGGCCTACACCGAGCGCTTCAACCTCGGTTTTGCGGCGAGCGATTTCAAGCAGATTTTCGGCCATTTCAGCGGCCGCATCGTGGGCGCCGAGGGCGAGCTGATCGAGGTGCTGGCCATGCCCGGTTTCGTCGAAGACCAGTACGCCAAGTGGTAGCGTGATGCCATGCTGCACATCAACGAGCATCTGCAAGTTCCACTGAGCGAGATCGAGCTCAGCCCGATTCGGGCCCAGGGCGCCGGCGGACAGAACGTCAACAAGGTCTCCAGCGCGATACACCTGCGCTTCGATATCGGCGCCTCCTCCCTGCCCGAGCGCACCCGCGAGCGCCTGTTGCAGCAGTCGGACCAGCGCATCAGCAAAGATGGCGTGCTGATCATCAAAGCGCAGCAGTTCCGTACCCAGGAACAAAACCGCGAGGATGCCCTGGCACGTCTGGCCGAATGCATCCGGCGCGCCGATTTCAAGCCCAAGGCACGCAAGGCCACACGCCCGACGCGCTCATCGCAACGCAAGCGCATGGACAGCAAAACCCAGCGCGGACGGGTCAAACAGCTGCGCGGCCGGATCAGCGAGCGTGACTGATCTAACCCTGCGCGCGGCCCGGCCCGAGGATCTCGACGCCCTGTGTGCGCTGGAACAACGCTGTTTCTCCAGTGACCGCCTCAGTCGCCGGCGCCTGCGTCACTGGATCACGGCCAGCAATCGGGAACTGCTGATCGCCCTGCGCGACGGCGCGGCCTTGGGCTACGGTCTGGTGCTGCTGCATCGTGGCACCCGCCTGGCCCGGCTGTACTCGCTGGCCGTGGCACCGGAGGCACGCGGTCTGGGCCTGGGCAAACAGCTGCTCACCGCCCTGGAAGCGGCCACCGCGCGGCGCGGCCGCCTGTACATGCGCCTGGAAGTGGCCGAGGACAATCAGCAGGCCATCGGCCTGTATCAGTCGCTGGGCTATCAGCGCTTTGGGACCTGGAATGATTACTACGAAGATCACCAGAATGCCCTGCGCATGCAGAAGCGCATCCGCTACGTACCGGAAAATCTGCAGGCCAACCGGGTGCCCTGGTATCAGCAAACCACCCCCTTCACCTGCGGCCCCGCCGCGGCCATGATGGCCATGGCCAGTCTGCGTCCGACCCAGGAACTCAGTCGTGGCGAAGAGCTGGACCTGTGGCGCGAGGCCACCACCATTTACATGACCGCCGGCCACGGTGGCTGTCACCCGGTGGGCCTGGCCCTGGCCGCACAGCGGCGCGGTTTCAAGGCCCAGGCGCTGATCAACCGGCAAGGCCCGCTGTTCCTCGACGGGGTTCGCAGCAGCGAGAAAAAGGCCCTGATCGAGCTGGTACACGAGCGCTTCATCGCCAGCGCCCAGGACAACGGCGTGACGGTCCGCTACCAGGATGTCAGCCAGGACGATCTGGCCCGCTGGGTCGCCCGTGGGGCGATGATTCTGGTCCTAATCAGCACCTGGCGCCTGGATCGCAAGAAAGCGCCACACTGGGTTGCGATCACCGCGATTGACGAGGAATGCCTGTACATCAACGACCCGGATCCGGGCGATGATCAGACCGCACTGGATTGTCAGTCGATGCCGATCGCACGCAGCGATTTCGACCGCATGTCACTGTTCGGCCGTGATCGTTTGCGCACCGCAGTGGTGATCGAAAACGTCCGGGCTGACTAGGGGCACGCTGAGGAATCCAGCGCTTTCCTAGCGTCCGCGTTTTTCCAGCCGTCGGGCGAATTCGCTCATGATCTGCATGTACAGCTCATCGCCTAAAAACGCATCCTCAACCCCGTGCTCCAGGCTCGGATTGTCGTTGACTTCAATCACGTAGACCTTGCTGCCCTGCTGCTTCAGATCAATGCCGTAGAGACCATCGCCGATGATCTTGGCGGCCTTGAGCGCGGCGGCCAGCACCGCCTTGGGCACCTCGTAGGTCGGCAGGGTTTCAAACCCACCACTGCCCACCCGGCCCTCGCCATGCTTGTAGATCTGCCAGTGGTTCTTGGCCATGAAATAGCGGCAGGCGTACAGCGGCCGGTTGTTGAGCACCCCGATACGCCAGTCGTACTCGGTGAACAGATATTCCTGGGCAATCACCAGTGCCGAGGTGTCGAGCATGCCGCGCAGCACGCTGTCGAGCTGGGCTCGGTTTTCCGCCTTCTTGACCCCGACCGAGAACGAGCCGTTGGGAATCTTGAGCACCAGCGGATAACCGAACTGCTCTTCCAGGGCATCCAGCGCCGCCTCATCAGCCGATGAGACGATGCGCGTGCGCGGCGTGGGCACCCCGTTGTAGCTGAACGCATCCTGCAGAAACACTTTGTTACAGCAGCGCAGGATCGAGGTCGGATCATCAATCACCACCAGGCCTTCGATCTGAGCCTTGCGGGAAAAATGATAGGTGTGGTGCGCAATCTCGGTGGTCTCGCGGATGAACAGCGCATCAAACTCGCCGAGCCGCGCATAGTCCGCCGGCTGGATGAATTCGGGACGGATACCAACCTTGCGCGCGGCGCGCTCCAGCCGTTTGAGCGCCGCAGCGTCGCTCGGCGGCAAGGCTTCTTCGGGATTGACCAGGATGGCCATGTCCCAGCGGCTGGTCTTGCGCTGCCGCGGGCTCCGCCACAAGCTCTGGGTGAACTGCTCCAGCGCGGCGAGAAAGGCACCATGTTCGTCGGCCTCAAGCTCGGCAAAGGACGACGCCGCGATGCTGCTAATCTGCCATTGCTGCTGCCATTGCAGCACGACCTCCAGCACCGGACAGGCAAAGCGCTCGAACAGCCGCCGCGCCAGGGCCCCCAGGGCGGGGTTCTCGGTCTGGCCGAAATACACCTTGAAACGCAGTTCGCCCGCCGCTTTCAAAGCCGGCTCCTGGCGTTGCAGATCCTTGAGCAGATCATTGATCTGCATCAGGTACAGGGCCTCGCTGGCCAAATCATTGAGCGTGTTGACCGCCGGTATGACCTTGTGCCCGCGCGCTTCCGCCAGCAGCGAACAGTAATAGCCGCGACTCAAGTAACGGTCGGTGGCGCACAGGTTGATGATGCGGGTCTTTTTCTGGCCCTTGACCGGGTGCTCGGCCAGATAGGTGTCGAACGAAATCACCCCCTGGCTGGGAAAGTCCGCCGGCCAGTTGTCCAGCTCATCAAGCACCAGAAAAATGTTCGACATCGCCACCTCGCATTGGTCAGACGCGCATCACAGCAGGTTGTGCGATGCGCTGCAATGCTTATTTCATGCCTTGGCCTGCATGCCCCACGCGGTGGCCGATCAGGGCTCGGCCGGGGGCTGGGTATCGGCGGCGCACAGCGGATAGGCCGGCCCGTTGCGGAAGCGGATCGGTGCACTGACTGCGGCCACTTCCGGACTTTGACCATCGCCATCAGCATCGCCCAGGTCCAGGATGCGCACGTAACGCCACTGCTCATCGTTGTCCGGCGTCACGTTGAAGCTGAAATTGGCACCATCATGCTCATGCAGCACAACACCGCCCGGCCCGATGACCTGAATGCGCGGCGTAGCCAGACCAGACACCTCGACTTCAAAGCTCAGATTGTCTGCCGCCACGCGACTGCCCATGGGCCAGCGCACGTTGTTGCTGCTCAGCGCATCGAACGCGATCCGCACGGTGTTGTAGCCGTGAGCCAGGGCGTAGAAACGGCGCGCCTGCATGGCCGATTTGAGCGCCGCGCGCGAACGATCGGGCGCCAGCAGCACGGTCTTGGCCCGGTACGGCTGCGCCCACATCACACCATGCTCATCCTCGGCCCCGACCGGGCCCAAATGCCAGCCCTGATCCAGGGCGTGGGCGAACCAGCCGCCGTCCGGCGCATCGTGGTCCGCTTCGTAGTAATCGCCGGATTTGCCGAACATCTCGATCCCGACCATGTGCGCCGCAGCGTCTGGCCGGAATGCCAGATTGTTCCAGGCATAGGCCGGATCACCATCAATGACCAGTTCGCACGCGCTGTCCAGCGGACCGAAGTTGTCGCACACACTGTGGAAGGCATCCTCACGCCCGGGGTGGTTGAACACCGCCACCGCATCGTTGCCGCCGCCCAGGCTGGCCGGCAAGCCCAGCCACAGCCAGAAATCCTCCATACTGGCCAGATAACCGGTGCCGGTTTTGGCATTGATGTTGTGCTCGGAGAAATACACGCTGATGTGGCCGAAACGGTCCGAGGTCCATTCGTAGCCGCGAAACGCGCTGAACTGGTCATCGGAAGCCTCATCGGCCATGCGCTGGGTGGCTTGCCATTTCATCAGACCGTCCGGTGACAGCTGCAGACAATCCAGCAGCTCCGCCGAGGCACAGCCGGTATCCAGCGTGATCGGCAGCAACATGTTGTCGGAGTGCTCGGCACCGCCCATGAAATCCAGCCCCTGGGCTTTGCCGGCGGCGTAGTAATCCGCCGGCGTGGTGCCGATCTCACCGTCGGAGTAACCACTGTGCTCATGCAGGGAGCCGAGCAGGTGCATCAACGTCGGCGGCGTCGGCACATGGCAAGCCGCCTGCGACGGTTCGCCCATCAGCGGCAGATCGGCCAGCGGCGGCGCGCTCAGCGGCACGGCCACCGCCTGC
Source organism: Oceanococcus sp. (assembly GCA_030147945.1). Taxonomy (GTDB): domain Bacteria; phylum Pseudomonadota; class Gammaproteobacteria; order Nevskiales; family Oceanococcaceae; genus Oceanococcus. The sequence continues at coordinate 57,289 of JASBUL010000035.1, forward strand.
AGCGGCACGCGCACATTGTTGGCGTAGGGCTCGCCGATGTTGTGCGGGGTCTGTGTCGGCACGATGTACTGCCACTGGCGTGCGTCGATCTCGGTGCTGGTCAGCGGGGTGAAGGCGTTGTCGCTGTCATGGGTCACAAAGTAGTGAATGCCATGGCTGCCATAGGCGCCTTGACGCTGCTCACAGTCCTGCAGCGTGGCACCGCTGTAATCCAGCGGATAGCCGGCCTGCTGGTCATACGACTGCCGCACCAGACCATTGCTCCACTCGTAGCTTTCCCCCGGATAGGGCCGCGCCACCGGATCATCGCCGGTGCCATCATCCAGGCAGGCATCGTCACGGTAGTACGGGACCACCAGCGGATTGGCCAGCGAGGTCAGCCCAACCAGCTCGAAGCTGTAGATCAGCGACCCGGCATCGCCCTTGCCGGACACCTGCTCCCAGTTGTTGAAGGCCAGCGGCACGTTGAAGCTGGGGTCGGTGACATCGACGAAGAACGGACAACGGCCATTGCTGGCCGGCGGGATGGAGCCATCGTTGCCGACACACTCAAGCAGCGGAATCGGCGCGTAGCCGTCGACATTGCCCAGGTCATCGTTGCGCCCGTCGATCGGTACGCCCTGGGGCCGCAGCATGGTGTAGTAACGCCCCGCGGCAACCCCGGCAGCCGCTTCCTCGGCACTCGGCAGCATCGCCTCGCGGTTGTAATCCCAGCTGGTGTACAAACCATCTGGCGGGATCGGGTGCACGCGTACGCGGTAGTGGTAGCTGATGGCGTCGCGATAGAAGGTCTCGGTCTTGGTCACATTGGTGCCGGAATCGGCACCCCAGACCTCGCGAATGCAGCGCACCGGGCCGCAACGCTCACCAATCAGGGCACTGTTGGCCTCCCAGTTGACCTGCTCATCCTCGAAGCCGACCAGAGAGATGACCGAATCCGGCGACTGCTGGAATGCCCGACCCTTCCAGCGGTCGATCAGATCAGGCCGTTGCGCCCACTGCTCGGCCCCCTCGCTGTCAGGGGCGCGCACCCGCAGGTCACGCACCATCCAGCGGCCCGAAGCCTGGAACCGGTAAGTGTCGGTGGTCACGCTCAGACCGTCTCGCGGGAAGCGGTCGCTCGACGGGCACACATACATGTTCTCGCCGGCATCGAAGCTGCATTGCGCCGCATCACCGTGGTACTGCTCCAGCTCGGTCACGCACACCGTGCCGGACAGATTGGCCCCGTACGAGGTGTTGCTGGTGCCCAATTTCTCCGGATCGTCGCCGGCAAACAGGTTGCGATCGATCCATTGATCGGCATCGGCCGCACGCTGGTAGTTGATGTAGCCGCTGGCGGCCGAGAAACTTGAACCGCCCGGACGCACCACCAGGTACACCGCGCGCACGCTTTGCGGTGCCAGCGGATCGAGCACATTGATCAACTGCACGGCGTGCCAGTCGTCGGGGAAGTCCACCCCGCTATAGAGATCGCCTGCGTCACGCGCCATGAACACGATCTCATCGTCATCATCCAGGCCTTGCACCGGGTCGGGCTTGGCCCCTTGGCCTGCCGGATACTGCCGGGTGCAGGTGCCGTCGACCATCATCCAGCTTTCCACCCCGTGGGTGTGGCTGTCATCGCCGTTGTCCCACACATAGGTGTTCTCCGGATCGGTGCCGGAGTAGGTCGAGAAACCGGAATTGGCATTGGCCAGGAAATAAGGCGCGCGCTCATCGACCTGCAACGGGATTTCGACAAACTCGCCGCTGTCAGCATCGAAACGGAACGCGGCCAGATTCTCGACCGCCACATGGCCCTGAGCACCGAGGCTGCCAGCCAGGGGATAAAGCATCTCGCCATTGTGCGCATCACGCACCTGACCAAGACCAACCGGGTCCAGCAGTATGCCGCTGTACAGCGCACCGGACGGGTACGGATAGGCTACGCCGAAGGCCGCGGGCACCGACCACCCGGCCAGCTTGGAACCGGTCAGCACCACCGGCGCGGCGTCACGCGCCGTGCCCAGCAGCTGCAGCACCGCCTCGTCCAGCTCGCCGTCCAGGCCGACACCGGTTTCGCCAGGGCGCGTGGGATCGAAGCCTTCGGACAGATCAGACAGATTTTCGACCAGATTGCTCACCGCCGTTGCGGTGTGCTCGGCGACACTCTCGGGATTGCTGTCGAGCAGCGCGGTGAGCAGCGGACTGATGTCGGCGCTGGTGGCCGCCAGCAGACCGAGCAAACCGCTGCCGTAGTCCGGCGCAGCGCCAGACACCTGCTGTGGCGTCACCGTGACGCGCACCGTGTCGGCATCGCTGGCCGCGTCGTCATCGATGACACTCAACTCGAACAGCAGATCCGTGGCCACGGCCACCTCAGGCGCGGTGAAACTGGCCTGCAGTTGATCGGCATCATTCAGGGCAACCTGCGGCGCCCCATTGTCGAGCTGCGTCCACAACACGCTGCTGATCGTGCCATCGGGGTCGCTGCTGGCGCTGCCATCCAGGACCACGTCAGCGCCGCTTTGCGCCTGCTGATCCGCACCGGCGTCCGCGGCGGGCGGCAGGTTGTCGGTCTGGGCCGGTGACACGGCCACCGTGGTGGTGTCGCTGGCCTCGGCGTTGTCACTGTCGCGAACGGTCAGCTCGAACACCAGGTCGGTGGTTTGATCGACCTGCGGCGCCACAAAGCTGGCCTGCGCCTGATCGGCGTTGTTGAGCGTGACCGCCGGGCCACTCAGCTGAGCCCAGAAAAAGCTCACGCTGCCTTCGTTGTCCGAACCGCTACCCGTCAGATCAACGTTATCGCCACTGAATACTGACTGGGCGGCCCCGGCATCGGCCAGCGGCGGCTGGTTGGGTGCCGGCGTCGGACTGTTCGACGGGGTGGCTGTTGGTGTCGCCGTAGGGCTGGGTGTCGCGCTTGGCGACGGACTGACGCCCGGCGTGGGGCTGGCGCTGCTGGTCGGCGCCGGACTCGGCGAAGCACTGGTCTGCGGCGTTGCCGTCGGGGTCGGGCTGCCCTCGGGCAGGATCGTGATTTGCACATCAGCGCTGTCGATCGCGCCATCGTCATCAGTGACCGTGAGGCGCAGCGTCACCTGTGTCTGCATGGACACGCTGGGCGCTATGAACGTCGGTGAAGCCTGCTGCGCATCGCTGAGCTGAACCGTCGGCCCGTCCAGCTGCTGCCAGCGGAAACTGATCTGCCCATCGCTGTCACTGCCCAGCCCGGTGAGGCTGACGTCCCAGCCGGAAACGACGGTTGAGGGTGCCTGTGCAGCCGCCATCGGCGCCTGATTGGCCGCACCATGAAGCCGGATGTGATCAACAGTGGCGCCAAGATGGGCTCGGGTAGCCGCCATCGACACCAGTTGCGGGCAGCGCTCGGTGCCGCTGGCCTGAAGAAATGCCTCAAGCTGCGGGTCGCTGGCAAACGCGGCAGCAGCCTGATCAAACACCAGACTGCGTTGCTGCCCGGCCGCCCTCACCGGCGCAAGCAGCTGGATGCCGTTAGCCGGCTCGCAATCCGCATCCAGCGTGAGCAACAACCTGGCAATATTGAACACCGCATCCGGGGCGTCGGACAGACCGTTCGCAGCGCGAAGATCCAGCGGAGTGACATAGGCTGCAGGGATCAGTTGGCCGAGTTGAATGTCGCCGATGGCGAAGCTCACTGGCTCATCGCCGAGGTAGCTGAAATGCCCCGCCGGGTCGGTCAGCCCCTGCCCACCCAAGCCGCTATAGGCCAGCCCCTGAACGGCGCTGTCGTGGAACTGCCCCACCTGGTTGGCGACTTGCCCGCCTCCGACGTCATCGCTGGAACAGCCCAGCACAAAAACGCTGGCGCACAGCGCGGCCACACCTAACGGCGATCTGATCATTTTGGTCTCCTACACCCCCGGCTCCGGATATCGTTGTGAATTTGACGGAGCGGCTGTGCAGGATTTTAGTCATAGAGGACTGGACCCACAGTCGTAATTTCTGGCTAGGACGCCACGTAAGCCAGTGGCAGCTCGGTGTTATCAATCACCCGCCGCAACACGAAACTGGAATGCACCCCGCTGACCCCGGGAATACGGGTCAGCCGGTTGAGCAGAAACTCCTGATAGGTGTCCATGTCCGGGACCACCACCTTGAGCTGGTAGTCGGCCTCCTGACCGGTGATCAGATAGCATTCCTGCACCTCCGGATAAGCCGCCACCTGTTCCTCGAAGCTGGCGAATCGTTCCGGGGTGTGCCGATCCATGCCGATCAGCACGATCACAGTCAGCGACAAACCCAGCTTTCTGTGATCAAGCAGGGTCACGCGACGCCGGATCACACCGGCATCCTCCAGAGCCCGCACCCGGCGCGAGCACGGCGAGGCGGACAGACCGACACGCTCGGCCAACTGCTGGTTGGTCAGCCCCCCATCGCGTTGCAACTCATCGAGTATGCGCTGATCCAGCCGATCAAGACTGACTTGTTTTGTGGCCATAAAGACGATTTATATCAAGATTTGATTTATTTTTAGCGATTCGTGCCAATTTGACATGAACAAAGGCCAAAAAAGCAAACCTATTGCGCCGCTTCGGGCGTACAATTTGTCCCATCGGCAGACCACCTGACCGGACCAAAACCCACACCGCAGCCGCGCGAAGAGAACACTTATGGCTTTTGATCACAGCAAATACCGCCCGTTCGCCCCCATCCGCAAGACCGACCGGCGCTGGCCGGATCGCGTCATCGAGAGCGCGCCGACCTGGTGCGCGGTGGACCTTCGCGACGGCAACCAGGCGCTGATCAAACCCATGAACGTGCAGCAGAAACAGCGCCTGTTCGATCTGCTGGTCAAGATCGGCGTCAAGGAAATCGAAATCGGCTTTCCGGCCGCCAGCCAGCCAGATTTCGATTTCTGCCGCAAGCTGATCGAGGAAGAGCGGGTTCCGGAGGATGTCACCATCCAGGTCCTGACCCAGGCCCGCCCGGAGCTGATCGCGCGCAGTTTTGAAGCCCTGAAAGGCGCGCGCCGCGCCATCGTGCATGTGTACAACTCCACCTCCACGGTGCAGCGCGAGCAGGTCTTCGGCATGGACCGTGAAGGCATCAAGGGCATCGCTGTGCGCGGGGCCGAGATCGTCAAACAGCATGCCGAGCAAAATCCGCAAACCGACTGGACGTTCCAGTATTCGCCGGAAAGTTTCACCGGCACCGAACTGGATTACGCCGTTGAGGTCATCGACGCGGTGACCGGCGTGTGGCGCCCGGATCAAGGCCAGCGGGTCATCATCAACCTGCCGGCCACGGTCGAAATGGCCACCCCCAATGTGTATGCCGATCAGATCGAAACCATCTGCGACAGCATCCGCTGGCGCGAGCACGTCGAGATCAGCCTGCACACCCACAATGACCGCGGTTGCGGCGTGGCCGCAGCCGAACTGGGCGTGATGGCCGGCGCCGACCGGGTCGAAGGCACCCTGCTGGGCAACGGCGAGCGCACCGGCAACATGGATCTGGTGACCGCCGCGATGAACCTGTACTCGCAGGGCGTCGACCCTCGGCTGGATTTGTCCGGCATGCGCGAGATCATCGAAACGGTTGAAGCCTGCACCGAAATCAGCACCCACCCGCGCCACGCATACGCCGGCGAGCTGGTCTTCACCGCCTTCTCCGGCAGCCATCAGGACGCCATTCGCAAATGTCTGACGCAACGCAAGGACGGCGATGTGTGGAATGTGGCCTATCTGCCCATCGATCCGGCGGATCTGGGACGCCGCTACGAAGAAGTGGTGCGCATCAACAGTCAGTCCGGCAAGGGCGGCGTGGCCCATGTGCTGGAGCGTGATTACCGCATCAGCCTGCCGCGCTGGCTGCAGATCGAGTTTGCCCAGGTGGTTCAGCGCGAAGCCGAAAACACCGGTGGCGAGATCGATTCACGCAGCATCCATCAGCTGTTCGAGCGCGACTATCTGAACATCGCAGCGGGCTGGGAGCTGCACGGCTACGACCTGCACCGCGGCGATGATGGTGTCGAAGCCGCCCTGAGCTTTGGCGAGATCAGCCTGCGCGGGCACGGGCACGGCGTGGTCGAAGCCGTGGTCGCCGCGCTGCAGCAGCACTGCGCGGCCGAAATCGCGGTCGAAGCCTATGACGAGTTTGCCCTGGGTGAAGGCACCGCAGCCAACGCACTGGCATGCATCCGCGTGCTGATCAACGGTGCGCCATTCAGCGCCGCCGCGCTGGCCGAAGACACCACATCGGCAACCCTGCAGGCTTTGCTCAGCGCGGTTGCACGCGCTGGCGTGACCAGCCACAGCGCTGCACCCGCCGCCGCCACGGCTTAAGCCCGCAGCGTGGCCTGCACAACAGCGCAGGCCACGTGCATCGTTCGGGCTCACTCTGCGCCCAGAGCGAAATTGCTGCACAGCAACATAACGCGTAGAATCCGCATCCGCGCGCTTGTCCGATCCGCCCCGTTCAGCGGCTCAAACCCCCACGACACAGCGCACCTGACCCCCGATGTTCTGCCGAGTGCGGCGCTCGCCTGCCCGCTCCCGGCTGCCTGCTGTGCAAATCAACATGATGCAAACCCTCCGCCAGGACTGGCTTTCCAATATCCGCAACGATGTGCTGGCCGGTCTGGTCGTGGCGCTGGCCCTGATCCCGGAAGCCATTGCCTTCTCGATCATCGCCGGGGTCGACCCCAAGGTTGGCCTCTACGCTTCGTTCTGCATTGCCGTGGTCATCGCCTTCACCGGCGGCCGCCCGGGCATGATCTCAGCCGCCACCGGGGCCATGGCGCTGGTCATGGTCGGCCTGGTCAAGGAACACGGGCTGCAATACCTGCTCGCCGCCACCCTGCTCACCGGGGTGCTGCAGATCATCGCCGGCTGGGCCAGGCTGGGTGTGCTCATGCGCTTTGTCTCACGCTCGGTGGTGACCGGTTTCGTCAACGCCCTAGCCATCCTGATCTTCGCCGCGCAGCTGCCGGAACTGATCAACGTGACCTGGCATGTCTACGCCATGACCGCAGCCGGGCTGGCCATCATCTACACCCTGCCGCGCTTTACCCGGGCAGTACCTTCACCGTTGGTGACCATCATCGTGCTGACGGCGGTGTCGATGGCCGCCGGCCTGGACATCCGCACGGTCGGCGACATGGGCGAGCTGCCCGACAGCCTGCCGGTGTTCCTGCTGCCCCAGGTGCCGTTCAATTTCGAAACCCTGATGATCATCCTGCCCTACTCCATCACCCTGATGGTGGTCGGGCTATTGGAGTCGCTGATGACCGCGACCATCGTCGATGACCTGACCGACACCAAAAGCAACAAGAACCGCGAGTGCGTGGGTCAGGGCGTGGCCAACATCGCCAGCGGCCTGATCGGCGGCATGGCCGGCTGCGCGATGATCGGCCAGTCCGTGATCAACGTGAAATCAGGTGGCCGCGGCCGCCTGTCGACCCTGTGCGCCGGGGTATTCCTGCTCATCATGGTGGTGTTCCTGGGCGAATGGGTCAGCCAGATTCCGATGGCCGCGCTGGTTGCGGTGATGATCATGGTCTCGATCGGCACCTTCAACTGGCAGTCCATACGCAATCTGCGCGAGCACCCGCCCAGTTCCAGCGTGGTGATGATCGCCACCGTGGTGGTCACCGTGGCCACCCACGATCTGGCCAAGGGCGTGCTCAGCGGGGTGCTGCTGTCCGGCTTCTTCTTCGCCCATAAGGTCGCCCGTATCCTCAGCGTGCACTCACAGATTGCCGACGAAGGGCGCAGCCGTCGCTATCAGGTTTTCGGCCAGGTGTTCTTTGCCAGCGCCGACCGCTTCATCAATGCCTTCGATTACGATGAGGTGATCGACAAGGTTCACATCGATGTCAGCCGCGCGCACTTCTGGGACATCACCGCGGTCAGCGCGCTCGACAAGGTGGTGATGAAGTTCCGCCGCGAAGGGACAGAAGTCGACGTCAGCGGCCTCAACGAGGCCAGCGTGACCCTAGTCGACAAATTTGCCGTCCATGACAAGGACGATGCCGAAGACCTGCTGCTGGGGCACTGATCGATGATGAAAACGCACGACAAAGTCATGGCCTGCGTTGACCAGTCGCATTTCGCCGACCACGTGGCCGACTACGCCGCATGGGCCGCGCAGCGCCTGGATGCGGCGCTGGAGTTGCTGCACATCATCGAGCGCCACGCCGAGATCGCCACCCAGGCCGATCACTCCGGCGCCATCGGCATCGACGCCCAGGAAATGCTGCTGGACGAGCTGTCGCACCAGGACGAGACACGCAGCAAAGCGGCCCGCGAGCGCGGCCGGGTGTTTCTCAATCGTCTGCGCGAACGCGCTGGCGGCCGGTGTGGACAATGTCGACATGCGTCAGCGCCAGGGCTCATTGCACGACACCCTGCGCGAACAGCAGGCCGATGTGAGCTTGTTCGTGCTCGGCCGACGCGGTGCCTCGGCCGAACACACCCAGCGCGACCTCGGGCGCAACGTGGAAAGCGTGGTGCGCAACCTCAACCAGCCGATCCTCACCGTGACCGAGGATTTTCGCCCGCCACGCTCGGCCCTGATCGCCTTCGATGGCGGACGCATGAGCCGCCGCGGGGTGCAGCTGGTTGCCCGCAGCACGCTGTTCAAAGGCATGACCGTGCATCTGCTGATGTCCGGCAAACCCCGCAACGAGGGGCAGAAGCTGCTCGATGCCGCCCACGCCACGCTGCGTGAGGCCGGCTTTGACGGCAGCGCCGAGATGATTGCCGGCGACCCCGAAACCGTGATCGCCCGCCAGGTTCAGCATCACGCCATCGATATGCTGGTGATGGGCGCCTACAGCCACTCGCCCATTCGCAGTCTGCTGGTCGGCAGCCGCACCACCGACCTGCTGCGTGCGGCCAAGATTCCCGCGCTGCTGTTGCGCTGAGCTCAGTCCTCCGGGTCGTAACCCAGATACGGCGCCAGCCACTTCTCAGCGGTCTCCAGCGTCATGCCGGTGCGCTCGGCGTAGTCAGCCACCTGGTCCTTGCCCAGTCGCCCGGTCACGAAATACTGTGATTCCGGGTGCGAGAAGTACCAGCCGGACACGGCCGCAGCAGGCCACATGGCGTAGCTTTCGGTGAGTTTGATCGCCGCGTTGGCCTCAACCTCCAGCATGCTCCAGAGCTTGCCCTTCTCGGTATGTTCCGGGCACGCCGGATAGCCGGGCGCAGGACGAATACCGCGGTATTTTTCCGCAATCAGGGCGTCGTTCTCGAGCGCTTCATCGGCCGCATAACCCCAGTATTCGCGACGCACTTTCTGGTGCATCAACTCGGCAAAGGCTTCGGCCAGTCGATCGGCCAGCGCTTCCAGCAGAATCGCGCGGTAGTCGTCGTGATCGTCCTTGAAGGCCTGCACCTTTTCGGCCACGCCAATGCCCGCGGTCACGGCAAAGGCGCCGATATAGTCGGGGTGGGCATGCCCGGCCGGCGCGATGTAGTCGGCCAGACTGCGATTGGGCACGCCGGCACGGTGCACCGACTGCTGACGCAGCATGCTCAGCACGGTGCTGCGCCCATCACCCAGGTCGACTTCGATGTCGTCACTGCCAACACGCTGGGCCGGGAACAGGCCGATCACCGCATTGGCCTGAATCCACTTTTCGGCGATCAGGGTGTCCAGCATCGCATTGGCTTCGTCATAGAGCTTGCGCGCTTCGGGACCGGTCGTGGGGTTGTTGAGTATGTCCGGATATTTGCCCTTCATCTCCCAGGAAATAAAGAACGGGGTCCAGTCGATGTAGGCGCGAATTTCGCTGAGGTCGAAATCCTCGAACACGCTCAGGCCAAGCTTCTTCGGCACCGGCGGGACATAGTCCTGCCACTCGATCGGCGAGGCATTGGCCCGCGCCTCACTCAGCGCCAGCAACTTTTCCCGCCCGCGCTTGTTGGCATGACGCTCACGGATGCCGTCGTACTCGGTCTTGACCCCGGCCATGAACTCGGCCTTGCCACCGGACAGCAGTTTTGAGGCCACCGTCACCGAGCGCGAGGCGTCTTTCACCCACACCACTTCGTTGTCGTAGGCGCCGTCGATCTTGACCGCCGTGTGCGCGCGCGAGGTAGTGGCGCCACCAATCATCAGCGGGATCTCAAAACCTTCGCGCTGCATTTCACTGGCGACGAACACCATCTCGTCCAGCGAGGGTGTAATCAGGCCGGACAAGCCGATGATGTCGACCTTTTCCTTGCGCGCGGTTTCCAGAATTTTGGCCGCGGGCACCATCACACCCATGTCGATGACATCGTAGTTGTTGCACTGAAGCACCACGCCAACGATGTTCTTGCCGATGTCATGGACGTCGCCCTTGACCGTGGCCATCAGGATCTTGCCCTTGGCCTCGGCATCGTCGCTTTTCTCGGCCTCGATGAACGGGATCAGATGAGCCACCGCCTTTTTCATCACCCGCGCTGATTTCACCACCTGAGGCAGGAACATCTTGCCGGCGCCGAACAGATCACCAACCACGTTCATGCCGTCCATCAACGGCCCTTCGATCACTTCAATCGGACGCCCGCCGGCTGCGGCAATCTCCAGGCGCAGCTCTTCGGCATCGTCTTCGGCGTAATCTGCGATCCCCTTGACCAGAGCGTAGGTGATGCGCTCACGCACCGGCTTTTCACGCCATTCCAGGGTCACCGCTTCGGTTTTGTCACCCGAGCCGCGGTATTTCTCCGCCACCTCAAGCAAGCGCTCGGTGGCGTCTTCGCGACGATTCAGTACCACGTCCTCAACCCGCTCGCGCAGATCCGGGTCGAGATCGTCGTAAACAGCCAGCTGGCCCGCATTGACAATCCCCATGTCCATGCCCGCCGCAATGGCGTGGTACAGGAACACCGAATGAATGGCTTCGCGCACCGGCTCGTTGCCGCGGAAGCTGAAAGACACATTGGAAACCCCACCGGAGATGTGCACACCGGGACAGGTTTCACGGATGCGCCGCGCCGCGTTGATGAAATCCACCGCGTAGTTGTTGTGCTCTTCGATCCCGGTGGCGATGGCAAAAATATTGGGGTCGAAGATGATGTCCTCGGCCGCCATGCCCACCACCTCGGTGAGCAGCTTGAAGCTGCGCTGGCAGATTTCGACCTTGCGCGCCTCGGTGTCGGCCTGGCCGGTCTCGTCAAAGGCCATGACCACCACCGCCGCGCCGTAACGACGAATCTTGCGTGCCTGCTCCAGAAACGGGGCTTCGCCTTCCTTGAGCGAGATCGAATTGACCACGCCCTTGCCCTGGATGCATTGCAAGCCGGCTTCGATCACCTCCCACTTGGAGGAGTCGATCATGATCGGAACCCGGGCAATATCGGGCTCGGCTGCGATCAGATTGAGAAAACGCACCATCGCCGCCTTGGAGTCGAGCATGCCCTCGTCCATGTTGACGTCGATGATCTGAGCGCCGTTCTCGACCTGCTGGCGCGCCACTTCCAGTGCGGTGTCGTAGTCACCGTCCTTGATCAGGTTGCGAAAGCGGGCGGAGCCGGTGACGTTGGTACGCTCACCAATATTGACGAATTGCGCTGTGCTCATGACTTATGCCGAGGCCAGATTGAAGGGTTCCAGACCGGACAGGCGCATCTGGCCATCGGCCTGACGCGGGATCCGGGGCGACAGCCCATCAACCGCCTGGGCAATCGCCGCGATGTGCTCAGGCGTAGTGCCACAGCAGCCACCCACCACGTTGAGCAACCCGGACTCCGCCCACTCACGGATATGCACCGCCATGTCCTGCGGGCCCAGGTCATATTCGCCGAATTCGTTGGGCAAGCCGGCATTGGGGTGAGCGCTGACGGCACACTCGGCAATGCGCGACAACTCGGCCACATACTGACGCAGCAGATCAGGCCCCAGCGCGCAGTTCAGACCAAAGCTCAGCGGCCGACTGTGGCGCAAGGAGTTGTAGAAGGCTTCGGTGGTCTGACCGGACAAGGTGCGCCCCGAGGCGTCGGTGATGGTGCCGGAAATCATGACCGGCAGCGACTCACGCCCTTCGAAGAACTGGTCGATGGCGAAAACCGCCGCCTTGGCATTGAGGGTGTCGAAAATGGTTTCCACCAGAATCAGATCGGCGCCGCCATCTTCCAGACCGCGCAAGGCCTCCAGATAGGACTCGACCAACTCGTCAAAGCTGACATTGCGGAAACCCGGATCGTTCACATCGGGCGATATCGATGCCGTGCGATTGGTTGGCCCGAGTACGCCTGCAACCCAGCGCGGCTTGTCCGGGGTGGCCACCTCATCGCAGGCCGCCCGCGCCAGTTCGGCCGAAACCTTGTTGAGTTCGTACACCAGCGACTCCATGCCGTAATCCGCCTGAGCGATGGCGGTGGAGTTGAAGGTGTTGGTCTCCACGATATCCGCGCCGGCTTGCAGGTAGCGCACATGGATGTCGCGGATGATGTCGGGCTGGGACAAGGACAACAGGTCGTTGTTGCCTTTGACATCCTGCCCCCAGTCCGCGAACCGCTCACCGCGGTATGCCGCTTCATCGAGCTTGTGCTGCTGGATCTGGGTGCCCATGCCACCGTCGAGCACAAGAATGCGTTGGCTCAGTGCATGCGTGATGTCGACCGTCGAACTCATCATATATCTTTGTATCCGGATAGAGGGATATATTAGTACACCCCGGCGCCAGACGCTATCATCCTGCGGCTCTCCCTACCTACACACGATGAGATTTCATGGCTAACAAGATTTGGCGCTGCCTGGTTTGCGACTTTGAATACAACGAAGCCGAAGGCATGCCCGACGAAGGCATTGAACCCGGCACCGCATGGGAAGACGTACCCGACGACTGGACCTGCCCCGATTGCGGCGCACCCAAATCCGATTTTGAAATGGTTGAGGTCGGCTGAGGCGGACTTCACTTGTCGGGCCGGTCAGTGCCGTGGTTATACTCGCAGGCACTGACCGATCGGACAATTCATTGATGGCGCGCAAGCCGGCCAACGAACAGGGCGACACACTCGAACGCATCCGCGAACATGCCTTTCTGATGTTTGGACGCTATGGCTTTGATGGCGTATCCATGCTCAAGGTGGCGGAGGCGGCAGGCATCACCAAGGCCGCCCTGTACTGGCATTTCGACAGCAAGGAAGCCCTCTATCTGGACTGCCAGCGCATGCTGCACCAGATTTTCAACCAGCATGTGATCGGTCGCATGCAGCGCGCCAGCGAGACCGGCGACCAGCTCTGCCAGATGTTCTACGGCGTTGTCGATCTGCTGCGCGACAGCCGTATTCGCAATGGCGTCGCCGGCTACTGGCTGGGCTCCGGCAGCCTCAACACCAATGCGGCCATTCAGGCGCACCGGCGTTTCGACCAGGCCTCGATCCAGACCATCGAACACATCATGCAGCGCGCCCTGGACGAGGGTGTGATGCGCACGGATATTCCCGCCCACGACATGGCCCGCACCGCAGTGGCCGTGTGGGAAGGCATTGTCCTGCCCCTGCGGGTCGAACCGTTCGAGGTCGTGGAACGCCTGATGCTGACCCTGGGCAAGACCTATTTCCGCGCGCACGGCGCGCATGAGCTGGCGGATCAGCTGGTGCCACAGGGCACCTGACAAAATGCGTCAGGTGCATTGACGTTTTGTTGACGCCCTGAGCGGTGTAATGGCGGCTCAACTGGCCTGAGAGCCCCGCCATGTCACGCTTTGTCTTCATTTTCCTGGCAGCATCCCTGAGCATGAGTGCTCACGCTCGATCGACAGCCGCTGCGGCGGACATCGCCGATTATGAAGTCCTGATTCGCGCCGCCTGGCCGCATGTGAGCCTGCGCGCGGAACAACGCCAGTGGCTGGCCACACGCTCTGCCGTTGCCTTGCAGCAATGCCAGAGCGCTGGCCGCTCCGAGATCCATTGCCGTATGGTGGTCCGCGAAGGCTTGCGTGAGACTCTGGGCTCGGAACCGATTGCCGCGGGCCTTGCCTCGCGCAGCTGGTAAGCCCCGGCGAACTGCTTTCATGGCCATTCACGCACTTGTCGTCGATGACGACCCGGTCACCCGCGGACTTGTTGCCGAACAGCTGATGTCGCTGCAGGCCACGTCGGTCCGCACGGTCGAATCCGGACGCGCAGCGCTCAACATGGTGCGTGAACATCCGCAGATCAATCTGATGGTCACCGATCTGCGCATGCCCGATCTGGACGGCATTGCCCTGATCGCAGCGCTGGACAAATTTCGCCATCGTTTGCGCGTCATCATCATGAGCGCGCTGGGCGACAAGATCATGCAGGCGGCCTCACGCATTGGCGTGGGCCACGACCTGTCGGTGCTTGGCGTGCTCAAGAAACCGGTCAGCCGGCGCATGCTCAGCGACATGCTGGCCGAGTTCCGCCACCTTCCCCCCATCGACAGCAGCCTGACCCGCCAGGAATCACCCGCGGTCAATGTCGATGACATCCGCGAAGCACTGCGCCAGGGCGGCCATCACATCGTGGTTCAACCCGAGGTTCGCGCCAGCGACATGACCCTGGAGGCCGTCGAGGTGCTGAGTCGCTGGACTCACCCCAATCTTGAGGGCCGCTCCCCGGCCGATGTCATCGTTGCTGCCGAACAAGCCGGCATCATCGGCGAGCTCAATCAGAACCTGGTCGATGCGGTCGGCAAAGCTTGGAAAAACTGGGCGCCGCACCGACTTTCACCGCGACTGAGCCTGAACATTTCGGCCGTCACCATGGCCGATACCGCATTCCCAGAATGGCTGGCCGCGCGCACCGCGGCGCACGGGATCAGCCCGCAAGACGTGATCCTGGAACTGACGGAAACGGCGGTTCCGGCCACCGGCACCGGCAATCTGGAAGTCGCCTGCCGGCTCGGGCTGCTGGGTTACGAGCTGTCCGTGGATGACTTCGGCACCGGCTTCGCCAACCTCAAGCAACTCCAGGACATGCCGTTTCGCTGGCTCAAGATTGATCAGACCTTCGTGCGCCAGATCGAGCGCTCCGAAGATGCCCGCTCCATCGTCAAATCGAGCATTCGCATGGCCCATGATCTGGGTCTGGAAACGGTTGGTGAGGGTGTGGAAACGGCCTCTCAGTTCCGCACGCTGCGCGAGCTCGGCTGTGATCTGCTGCAGGGCTACTTGATCGCCAAGCCGATGCGCCCGGAGATGCTGCCCAGCTGGTATCAGAACTTCCGCAAACAGCGCAGCACCATCGCCGCCTGAAGCCTAGGCCGCCGGCCGGCAGGCCAGCGCGCTCAACTCTTGCAGCAAACCATCCATCTCGCTCTCGATCAGGACGAGCTGTGCCTCGCGCCAGGCCACCGGCATCTGGGCGGCCTGCTCCAGCTGCTCCAGCGCATCACCCAGACGTTGTCCGCCCAGTGAACGCGATGAACCCTTGAGACGATGCAGCAGCTCGTGCAGATCAGCCCAACGCGCATCCTCAACAGCGGTTTTGCAGGCTTCAAGCAGCGGCCGGTTGGCCTGGCTGAAAGCCTCGACGAAGCGGCCCAGGCCATTCAATTCAGGTCCCATCACATCGACCAGCAGCGCCATGTCGACATAACACAGGCTCTCCGTCGCCACCGCTTCGGCGGCGGTCGCCTCGCCCGCTGACGGCGCCAGCTCAGCAAGAAACGCGGCCAGCGCAGACAAGGTCAACGGCTTGACCAGTTTGCAGGTGATGCCGAGACGATCCAGATCACGCATATCCTGGGCACTGGCGCTGGCCGTCAGCACGGCAACCGGAATGTCTGACGGGTTGATGTGATCACCGGCGCGGATTTCCCGGGCCAGTGCGTAGCCATCCATCAGCGGCATATGCAGATCAGTGATAACAAGATCGAAACGCGTCTCGCGCAACTTGGCCAAGCCGACCTCACCGTTCTCGGCTGCACGGTGGGTGCACCCCAGCTGATCAAGCTGGCGACAGATCAGGTCGCGATTGATCGCCTGATCCTCGACCACCAGCACGTGCAGGCCATACTGTCCGGCTTGCGCCGCCGCAGCCGCAGCGCTGTCTGCTCCACCTTCGAGCATCTGCGCGATATCCCTGGCCAAGCGGTGCGGGTGCACCGGACGCAGCAAGCGTCTTTGCAGCTGCCGGCCATGCTCGTGGATGGTGAGCTGAATGTCGCCCTCCAGCGCCTTGATGATGATGCTGCGCGCCGGCACCTCGCGTGCCGCCCGCGGCTCAGAGACGATCAGCGCACCGGCGGCGCGCAAGGCATCCACAACGCTGAGACGCTCGCTGCCTTCGAGCTCGACAACCACCGGCCAGCCGTTGAGAGGCTGCGTCTGTGGGCGTGCGCCCTGCACCACCTCAACCGGCACGCTGAGGCGGAAGGTCGCACCGCAACCCGGCGCCGAATCCAGGCTCAGACTGCCGTGCATGAACTCGGCCAGACCCAGCGAGATGGGCAATCCCAGACCGGTGCCGCCATAACGCCTGGTGGTTGAGGCATCCGCCTGCACGAAGCGCTGAAAAATGCGCTGCTGACTGTCCAGCGGAATGCCCGGCCCGGTGTCCGAGACATCAAAGCTGCAATGCGTGCGCCCGTTGATCTCGCTGGTGCGCAGGCGAATGGAAACATCACCACGGCTGGTGAACTTGATCGCATTGGAGACCAGATTCAGAAGAATCTGGCGCAGCTTGCCGCGGTCGGCACGAATCCTGGCCGGCAGATCGACCACCGGCAGTACTTTGAGCGCCAGTGACTTGGCCCGCGCGCTGCCCGCGCACGCCTCGGCCACCTGCTCCAGCAGTTCGCAGGGGTCGAAGTCCTCTTCATTGAGCGTCATGGCATCCGCCTCGATCTTGGAATAATCGAGCACGTCATTGATGATGCCCATGAGGTTGTTGGTGGACTCCAGAATCATCCGCGTCATGCGCTGCTGATCATCATCCAGGCGGGTGGTTTCGAGGATCTCGGCGAGTCCGATGATGCCGCTCATGGGGGTGCGGATTTCATGACTCATGGTCGCCAGAAAACGTGACTTGGCTTCGCTCGCCGCCTCAACGCTGTGCAATTTGCCCAGCTCGTCACTCAGCCACAACAGCGAATCGCGCATGGCGTCGACCTCATCACGCCAGCGGCTTTCGGGGAAAGCCCGCTCAAGACGTCGGCGGGTTTGCTGCTGGTCGTCGCTGGACATCTCCGGCAACAACGCAATAAGCGCGCGCAGACGTCGCAGGCTGCCGGACAGCAACCACACGATCAGCCCCAGCACGATGCCCATCAGGATCACCTGAGCGGCAAGATTGAACACCGCCTGCTCGCGCGCCTGACGGAAACTCGCGCTCAGATCCAGCAGCGAAACCGCGATCGGCGACACCGGACCCAGCGAAACGCTGGCCAGATTGGTGACCCGATAGGCCCAGCTGCCATAAAGATTGGAGTTGGGTACATTGCGAGGCGCCTGCCAAGCCATGCGCAACAGACGCGGCTCTGCGATGTCGGGGCGGGACAGCGCCACGCTGCGAGGCGTACCACCTGCACCGCGCACCAGCAGGGCCAGATCGCCCCCGGTCAGCTTGGCGTAAGCGTGCACCAGATCAGCCAGCGGCGCGGACATGAGCAACAGCAGCTGGCGACCGCCGGCCGTGGTCACCGGCGCCGCCATCAGATACTCGCACGTCTGCTCGCAGTGCAAGGCCCCTTCGGGCCGCAGATTGCGCCGCGCCCGGGCCAGCAGTTGCTGATAGACCGTCTCGGCGCCAGCCAGAGGCTCATCAGCCGGCGACCATTCCAGCAATTGCTGGCCGTCGGCATCATGCAATCTCAAACCATTGAGTCGGGCAAACAGATCGGGCGAGCGGTTCAGCGAACTCAGCCACTCCTGCTCACCACCCGCACTCAGATTGACCACCAGATTGGAGCCGGTCTGCGCCAGTTCGTCGCGCAGCTGCACCATCAGCTCGTCGAGCACCCGCGCATCACCGGCCAGCTCAACTTCGGCGGTCTCCAGCGTCCGCTGCGACCAGCCCGACCAGGAGCGGTAGACAATCCCGCCCGCCACCAGCAGGACCACCGCGAGGGTCGGAATCACCAGTTTCCAGACCAGACTCACACGCAGATGGCGGGGTGCTGACATCACCGGCAACCTCTAGAACTGATAGGCAATCATCACCAGACCCATGGTCCAGTAACGCTGCACATCGCGCCCCACGTTGTCCTGGGCGCGGACATTGGCGGTGCCGTCAACATAATGAAACTCGCCGAATACGCCCCAGTTTGAGGTCGGGGCCCACTGGAAACCGGCCACATGACTGCGGCTGAAACGGGTGTAGCGCGGCGCTCCGGTGCTGGCTTCAGCCCGATAACCACGCCGATCGTTACGATCCAGCGCGTTGAGGTCATAGCGCAGATAGCCTGACCACTGCTGGCCGAACTGGCGACGATACTGCACGTAGGCCGAATCACTCTTGCTCTGGCTGCGGCTGCCCGCCGTCACCGTGGTGGCTTCGGTCAGGCGGTACTCAGCGGTCAGGCTGCCGTTGGACCACAGGCGCTGCAGCGACAACACCCACAGATCGGCCTCCAGACGCGTCGCCGGCAGCACCGAGGCATCCTCGGGGCGCAGCCGCAGATTGCCACCGAAGTAGCTGATCCCGGTGCGTAGGCTGCCGCCGGCCCATTCTCCTATCCACTGGGCGGTGAGCAGATCATCAATCTCGACGTCACCACCGATGTCCATGCCCGCGGCACGCTCGAACTCGTCGGTGGCATCACGTTCGCGTCCCCAGCCAACCACCAGGTGCGAAAGGCTCGGGCCCAGCTCCCAGTGGGAGTAACCCTGCACGCCTTCAGAGGCGAACAGCAGATCGCGGATACCGGTGTCTTCCAGATACACCGAAGGCAGCAAAATGCCCGGGCGCGAAAACACGATGTCGCGGCTGTCGTTGTAAAAGCCCACCGGATTCTTGAGTTTGCCCAGGCGAAGACCGGCACTGCCGCTCAGTGCACGCCAGAACTGATAATCCAGCTGCAGGTAGTCGAGGCGCATACGCCCGTCATCGCTGGTGCCATAATCGCGCGCCATGAGCTGTCCGGCGACCAGCAGTTCGGGGGTCAGGCTGGTGCGGGCGTTGATCGCAACCTCGTACACATTGTTGGTGCCCTGAGTGCTGCTGCTCAGGTAATTGTTGCCGGACGATTTGATATAGCCCATGGCCAAGGCACCATGCACCTCCAGTTCCGGATCGCTATGCGCTTGAACCAGCGGCTGCGTCAGCGCCAGGCTCAGCATGAAAGTCAGTTTGGCTATGCGGTTCATGATGGGCTCCTTGCCGTCTCATCGCGCGGCGCAACGGGGACGTATCCAATCGCCCCCTGCGTTCTCTCAACGCGACGACGCATGTCTTCTATGCTGTCCACACGGACCGGCAACAGGCCGGTCCCGGTGTAACTCGTACGATTCCAGGATTTGCGCAATACATACGGGTAGGTCGCCAGATGCTCCTGGCAGAAACGGATGTGCAGTGGATCGCTGTCGTCCAGTACGAACACACGGATGGGCTGACCATCCGGCCAGGTACGCACACGCAGGGAGAACACGGCGCGCAGGAAGCTGCGGGTCAGGTATTGCTGGTCAATGCTGGCATGCGTGAAGATTTCGACGTTGGCGTCATCTGCACGTACCGTCGGCGCACTGAGCAGACCGATCAGTGCAATCAGCACGATCAGCCCCCAGCGTGGCAGCGGCAGCACGGCATGCATGCTCGGCTTGTATTGGATACTTGAAGCGGACACCCCTCACCCGACATTCGTCTGTTCAGGGACTCAGTTGATCAGGTCAAACGTCAAAAAATTGTCATCGCAATCCAGGCTGGCGGATTAGAATCCGCACACGCCTCATCACCATCGCCCCATCATGCCCAAAGCAGCCGAACTCAAATCCGGAATGGTTGTTGCCATCGACGGCAAACCCTACATCGTGCGTCAGGTTCAGGCCCACAACCCGACAGCACGCGGCGCCAGCACGCTGTACAAGGTCAGGCTGAACCACGCCCAGAGCGGACAAAAACTCGATCAGACGTTCAAAGGGGACGATCTGCTGCCTGATGTCGACTTTCGACGCCGCCAGGTGCAGTACCTGTATCAGGATGCCGACGGCTATACCTTCATGGATAGCGAGGATTACAGCCAGTTCACGCTCAATGCAGAGCAGTTGGAGAATGTCACGCCGTTTTTGATCGACAACGCCGAGGGCTACACGGCCCTGATCGTGGAAGAGGTGTGCGTCGGCATCGAACCGCCTGGTACGGTTGAACTGACCGTCACCGAGACCGCGCCAGCGATCAAGGGCGCAAGCCAGAGTGCGCGCTCGAAAACAGCGGTCCTGGAATCAGGTCTGGAAATTCAGGTACCGGAATATCTGGCCGAAGGCGAGGTGGTGAAGGTCAATACGCTGACCCGGGAATTCATCTCCCGGGCCTGAGCCGGATCAATCCTGTTCGAACAGAATTTCACCGAACAGCCACAACGCGGGAACACCCATCCACGCGACGGCACCGATGGTGACACCCAGCCAGCCGCCCACAGACACCGCAGCCGCGGTACCGGCCATCCAGCCGACCAAACTGACGAGAAACGGCGCACCCCACGACTGCCGCGCCGGTTCACGGGCGGTGCTTGAGATCAAATTGTGGTCGTGAATGGTGTGCATGGCCTGACCCTCGCAGTGCTTTGAGCTTCACCATGCTCCCGCGCGCGTGAAAAAACTGTCAAAACCGGGTGGCCAAAGTCACGCGACCCGAAATTGACGTGTAAGCATTTGATTCCATAACGATTTGGGAAACGCCTATCGCGGGTGAGAAAATATGCGCCCGATATTTCTCCACGTTCGTGAATGAAGGAGTGCCCCATGAGCACGCAAGCGTCCGCAGGCGCCCGTTTCCGCGCCGCCCTTGCCGAAGAACAACCGCTGCAGGTGATTGGTGCGATCAACGCCAACCATGCCCTGCTGGCCCAGCGCGCTGGCTTCAAAGCGATCTACCTGTCCGGTGGCGGCGTTGCCGCCGGCTCGCTCGGCCTGCCGGATCTGGGCATTTCCGGGCTTGAGGACGTCCTCATTGACGTGCGCCGCATCACCGATGTTTGCGACACACCGCTGCTGGTCGATGTCGACACCGGTTTCGGCAGCTCGGCCTTTAACGTGGCCCGCACCACCAAGGCTCTGATCAAAGCCGGCGCCGGCGCCATGCACATCGAAGACCAGGTTGGCGCCAAACGCTGCGGCCATCGTCCGAACAAGGAAATCGTCACCCAGCAGGAAATGGTCGATCGCATCAAGGCCGCCGTCGATGCCCGCACCGACGATGACTTCGTGATCATGGCGCGCACCGACGCGCTGGCCGTCGAAGGCCTGGAATCGGCGATCGAACGCGCCATCGCCTGCGTCGAAGCCGGCGCCGACATGATCTTCCCCGAAGCCATGACCGAGCTGCCGATGTACAAACAGTTCGCCGAAGCCGTTGGCGTACCGGTGCTGGCCAACATCACCGAGTTCGGCGCAACCCCGCTGTACAGCGTTGACGAACTGCGCGAGGTCGGCGTCGGCCTAGTGCTGTACCCGCTGTCTGCCTTCCGCGCCATGAACAAGGCTGCACAGAACGTCTACGAAGCGGTCCGCCGCGACGGCACACAGAAAAACGTGGTCGACACCATGCAGACCCGCATGGAGCTGTACGAGTCGATCAACTACCACGATTTCGAACAGAAGCTGGATGCGCTGTTTGCCCAGGGCAAAAAGTAACACCAGCAAGCGTTGAATCGCCGCAGAGCCTTGATGCTTGGTGCGCGGACCGTCGGCGACCTGGACGGTCGCCGTCGAGCGATACACGGACGTACTTGCGCGCGTCCGCGCAGCAAGCATCAAGGCTCCCCTCCGCTAACGAGAGCGCAAGCATGAACACCGAATACCGTACAAAACTTCCAGGCACCGACCTGGACTATTTCGACACCCGCGCCGCCGTCGAGGCGATCCAGCCCGGCGCCTACGCCACCTTGCCCTACACCTCGCGGGTGCACGCCGAAAACCTGGTCCGTCGCTGCGATCCGGCCATTCTCGAGGATTGCCTCAAGCAGCTGATCGAACGCAAACGCGAGCGTGACTTCCCCTGGTTCCCCGCCCGCGTGGTCTGCCACGACATCCTCGGACAAACCGCACTGGTTGATCTGGCCGGCCTGCGTGATGCCATTGCCGAAGCCGGTGGCGATCCGTCCAAGATCAACCCGGTGGTGCCGACCCAGCTGATTGTTGACCACTCGCTGGCCGTGGAACACGCCGGCTTCGAGGCCGACGCCTTCGACAAGAACCGCGCCATCGAAGACCGCCGCAACGAAGACCGCTTCCACTTCATTAACTGGACCAAGAAGGCCTTCAAGAACATTGATGTGGTGCCGCCGGGCAACGGCATCATGCACCAGATCAATCTGGAGAAAATGTCGCCGGTGATCATGACCGGCGACGGCGTGGCCTATCCCGACACCTGTGTGGGCACCGACTCGCACACCCCGCATGTCGATGCACTCGGCGTGATCGCCGTGGGTGTGGGCGGCCTGGAAGCCGAATCGGTCATGCTCGGCCGCGCCTCATGGATGCGCCTGCCGGAAATCGTTGGCGTGGAACTGACCGGCAAGCGTCAGCCCGGCATCACCGCCACCGACATCGTGCTCGCTCTGACCGAATTCCTGCGCGCCCAGAAAGTGGTTGGTGCTTATCTGGAATTCTATGGCGAAGGCGCCGCCAGCCTGACCCTGGGCGATCGTGCCTCGATCTCCAACATGACCCCCGAGTACGGTGCCACCGCCGCACTGTTCTCGATCGACGACATGACCCTGGATTATCTGCGCCTGACCGGTCGTGACGATGCCCAGGTCGCACTGGTCGAGACCTACGCCAAGACCGCCGGCCTGTGGTCGGACGATCTGGCCCAGGCCCAGTATGAGCGCACCTTGAGCTTCGATCTGTCGAGTGTCGGCCGGACCATGGCCGGGCCGTCCAACCCGCACCGCAAGTTGCCGACCTCGGCCCTGGCCGAGCGCGGCATCGCCGCACAATGGACGCAGGAAGACGGTCTGATGCCGGATGGCGCCGTGATCATCGCCGCCATCACCTCCTGCACCAACACCTCCAATCCGCGCAACGTGGTTGCCGCCGGGCTGCTCGCGCGCAACGCCAACGCCCGCGGGCTGAGCCGCAAGCCGTGGGTTAAATCCTCGTTCGCGCCAGGCTCGAAAACCGTACAGCTGTACATGGAACAAGCCGGCCTGCAGAAAGAACTGGATGCCCTGGGTTTCGGCATCGTGGCGTTCGCCTGCACCACCTGCAACGGCATGTCCGGCGCGCTGGACCCCAAGATTCAGCAGGAAGTGATCGACCGCGATCTCTACGCCACCGCCGTGCTGTCCGGCAACCGCAACTTTGACGGCCGCATTCATCCCTACGCCAAGCAGGCCTTCCTGGCCTCGCCGCCGCTGGTGGTGGCCTACGCCATTGCCGGCACCGTGCGCTTCGACATCGAGAAAGACGTGCTCGGGCATGATGCCGACGGCCAGCCGGTCACCCTCAAGGACATTTGGCCCAGCGACGAAGAGATCGACGCGGTGGTCGCCGCCAGCGTCAAGCCGGAACAGTTCCGTGCGGTGTACGACCCGATGTTCAACTTCGAAATCGTCGAAGACGAAGGCCTGTCGCCGCTGTATGACTGGCGCGAGATGAGCACCTACATCCGTCGACCACCCTACTGGGAAGGTGCGATGGCGGCCAAGAACTCGCTCACCGGCCTGCGTCCGCTGGCCGTGCTAGGTGACAACATCACCACCGACCATCTGTCGCCCTCGAATGCCATCCTGGCCTCCAGCGCCGCTGGCGAATATCTGGCCAAGATGGGCCTGCCGGAAGAGGACTTCAACTCCTACGCCACCCACCGTGGCGATCATCTGACCGCCCAGCGGGCCACCTTCGCCAATCCGAAACTGTTCAATGAGATGGTCACCGACGAGAACGGTGAAGTGCGCCAGGGCTCCCTCGCCCGGGTCGAGCCGGAAGGTGAGGTGATGCGCATGTGGGAGGCGATCGAGACCTACCAGCAACGCAAACAACCGCTGATCATCATCGCCGGGGCTGACTACGGCCAGGGCTCCTCGCGCGACTGGGCCGCCAAGGGCGTCCGTCTGGCCGGCGTGGAAGCGATCGTGGCCGAAGGTTTCGAGCGCATCCACCGCACCAACCTGATCGGCATGGGCGTGATGCCCCTGCAGTTCATGGACGGCACCACGCGTAAAACCCTGGGCATCGACGGCACCGAAACCTTCGACGTCAAGGGCGAGCCGGCCCCTGGCGCCAGCCTGACCCTGGTTATCCATCGCGCCTCAGGCGAATCGCTGGAAACACCGGTGCTGTGCCGCCTGGACACCGCCGAGGAAGTGTCGATCTATTCCGCCGGTGGGGTACTGCAGCGCTTCGCTCAGGATTTTCTGGCCGCAGAGGCTGCCTGAAGCAGGAGCCGGTATGCTGCGGTCTGACTGAACACCGTCAAGAGGCCTTGCCATGCGACACCTCATCAGTCTGACCGTTTGCCTGGCCCTGGCGGCTACCGCCGGGGCGTTGGCCTGGCTGGTCGACGACAGCAGCCAAAGCTGGGCGTCGGTGCCACCTCTGGTGGTGCTGGCGCTGCTGGCGTTCGCCGTGCAATGGCTGGCTTTCGTGCCCGCCTTTGTGGCCCAAACCGAGCACTACTACGACCTCACCGGCTCAGCCACCTACGCCAGTGTGGTCATCCTGGCCCTGCTGCTGGGGCCTGCCCATCCACGCGCCTGCTTGCTCGGCCTGCTAATCGGCATCTGGTTCTGCCGTCTGGGCAGCTTTCTGTTCCGGCGCATCAAACGCGATGGCAAAGACGGGCGCTTCGACGCGATCAAACCGAACTTCGGCAAATTTCTGCTGGCCTGGACCCTACAGGGTCTGTGGGTGTTTCTGACCTTGCTGGCGGCGCTCATTGCGATGCTGAATCCGCTTGAGGCATCACTCGATGCCTGGGCCCTGATCGGCGCCCTGATCTGGCTGATCGGCTTTTCCATCGAAGCCATTGCCGATGCGCAGAAATCGGCCTTCAAGCAGGCACCCGGCTCGCGCGATCAGTTCATACAAAGCGGCTTGTGGGCCTGGTCGCGCCACCCCAACTATTTCGGCGAAATTCTGCTCTGGAGCGGCATCTGCGTAATTGCCTGGCCGAGTTTTTCCGGCTGGTCATACGCCGGCCTGATCTCCCCGTTGTTCGTGGCCTGGCTGCTGATCAAGGTCAGCGGCATCCCCTTGCTGGAACAACGCGCCGACCAGCGCTGGGGCGGGCAGGACGACTACGAACGCTACAAGGCCAATACGCCGGTGCTGCTGCCGCGACCTCCCCGCTCATGAACGACGCCCTGATCAACTGGGCCCAACAGCATCAGCAGCACGCCCTGCTGCTGGTCCCGCTGTTTGCCTTCATGGAAACCTGCGTCGGCATCGGATTGTTCATCTCCAGCGTTTTCCTGGTGGTAATCTGCTCGATTTTCTATGCCAACGGCTGGGCCAGCATGACCCACATGGCGCTGCTCGCTGCGGCGGGATCCTCGCTGGGCGACCACGCGGGTTATTACTTCGGCCGCGTCATCGGCCCTGGCATCCACCACCTGAACATCGTCAAGCGGCATCGCAGCAAGTGGGATCGCACCGAGGCACTGGTGCGCCGCTACGGCCCCGGCGCCATCTTCATCGGTCGCTTTCTACCGGCGCTGCGCTCACTGGTTCCGGCCATGCTTGGGATCAGCGGCTTCGCCCGCCTGCGCTACACCTTGTTTGATATCTCAGCCTGTAGCCTGTGGGCCCTGGGGCTGACTGCGATAGTACTTGGCGCCCACCAACTTTTCGTCCAATAAAACCCATGACGCATCCCGCACAAATCAAGATTCCCGCCACCTACATGCGTGGTGGCACGTCCAAAGGCGTTTTCTTCCGGCTGGAAGACCTGCCCGCAGCCTGTCAGACACCGGGGCATGCTCGCGACCGTCTGTTCCAGCGCGTAATCGGTTCACCCGACCCCTACGCCAAACACACCGATGGCATGGGCGGCGCTACCTCCAGCACTAGCAAATGCGTGATCGTGTCACCCAGCCGTCAGCCGGATCATGATGTCGACTACCTGTATGGGCAGGTCAGCATCGACACCGATTTTGTCGACTGGTCCGGCAACTGCGGCAACCTGTCGACCGCGGCCGGGGCCTTTGCCATTCACGCCGGTTATGTCGACCCGGCGCGAGTGCCGGACAACGGCATCTGCACGGTGCGCATCTGGCAGGCCAACATCGGCAAGACCATCATCGCCAAGGTGCCGGTTTGCGACGGCCAGGTTCAGGAAAGCGGTGATTTCGAACTCGACGGCGTGACCTTCCCCGCCGCAGAAATCGTGCTGGAATTCCTCGATCCGGCTGACGAGGAAGGTGGCGCCATGTTCCCGACCGGCCAGCTGGTCGATGAGCTGGAGGTGCCGATGCTCGGCACGCTCAAAGCCACCATGATCGCGGCCGGCATCCCGACCGTGTTCGTCAATGCCGCGGATATCGGCTTCACCGGCACCGAACTGCAGTCGGATATCAACGACAGCCCGGCCATACTGGAGAAGATGGAGCGCATCCGCGTGGCCGGCGCGTTGGCCATGGGCCTGATCCAGACGCCGGAGGAAGCCGCCAAGCGCCAGCACACGCCCAAGGTGGCGTTCGTTTCACCCGCCCAGGCGTATACCGCGTCGAGTGGCAAAAGCATCGCGGCCGAGGCCATCGACCTGAATGTTCGCGCGTTGTCCATGGGCAAGCTGCACCACGCCATGATGGGCACCGCGGCGGTGGCGATTGGCACGGCTGCAGCCATCCCCGGCACGCTGGTCAACCTGGCCGCCGGTGGCGGTGAGCGCGAGGCGGTGAACTTTGGTCACCCCTCAGGCACCCTGCGTGTGGGCGCCGTGGCCGAACAGCACAACGGTCAGTGGACCGCCAAGAAGGCCATCATGTCGCGTTCTGCGCGGATCTTGATGGAAGGCTGGGTGCGCATACCCGCAGACGCCATCTAAAGCCGCCGATCAGAGTTTGAAGCCCCGCGCGGGCGGGGCTTTGGACTCACTCAGTTGCTCTGATCCGCATCCAGGGCGGTCTGGGCATAGTCGCGCAGAGGCGGCTCGCCGACACTCAGGTGCAGGGCCGAGGGCGGGCCGTTCTCGAATTCCAGCGCCGGAATCGCCGCGCCGCCGGAAATCAGCCCCGGCACGCTGATGCTCAGCTCGGGCAGCAATGGCAGGCCACACAGCGCCGTGCCGCCAGCGCGTTCGATGTTGGCCGGCCCCGGATGGTTGATCGCATCCAGCGCCAGATTGAAGGTCACCGCATCGGCCAGGCCAATCAGCGCATGCTCCATGACATACCCCGGACACAGATCCTGCAGCAGCAGATTGGTCACATTGGGATTGCCCTTGCCGAAGTCCACGGCGGCCACCGGCACGGGCGTAACCGGCTGCACCAGTTCATCGAACAGGGTGTAAATCGCGGTGTAGGAGATGTCGCCCGGTGTTTCGTCCTGCCAGTTGCTGGCGCGTATGAACTGCGAGCCGTAAGCCATCTGATGAAACGCCGCTGGCAACGGCAGGTCGGCGCCGGTCAAGGGCAGCTCGATACCCAACAAGCGTTCCAGTATCGCGGCAGGGTCGGCTATCGCCGTGCCCTGATTGGGGCCGGCAATCATGACGAAATCATCCACCGCTTCACGCGCCGAGGCCCACCATTTGATCGCCCAGCGCGGCACCGCCACGCCCTGGCTGTGGCCGATCACGGCAACCTTGCGCCCGGTCATCTCGTGAATACGCCGCAGGGCGTGAACCACGTACTCGGCTGAGTTCTGCAAATCACCCAGGCCGCGGTCCGGATACGTGGTTGTGCACACGTCGTAGCCCAGCTCGCTGAGCACCGGGATGTAACTCCATTCGTACTGCTCCCAGCCGGCAGTGAACGTGCCATGCACGAGCAGGATGGGCGGCTTGTCCGCATGGCTGAAGTCGGTGCAGCGCAGCTGAGCCTCGAGGGTTTCGTAGCTGTTCTTAAGCTCGGGTTCGGCCGCTGCATTGGGCGGATTTTCAAACTGGGGATCGTCGGAGATCTGGCAGCCGGCCAGCAGCCATCCACCGACAAAGATCCATGCGTATTTTTTCATTGGTGTTTCACGTGTGTCTCCTCGTGAAAACCAACCATACGCTAGTAAAGCAATAGATCTTTCGTCTGTTCGTACCAGAAGATTTCATCTGGTTGAACGGCCTCATCTAAGTCATGAGGCCCTACCTGCGCATCGTCGACCCATTCGCGCAGCAGCGGTCCACCATTGATCAGATCAATGGCCAGGCGGTCGTTTTCATACTCGGAGGGAAAGTCGCGCCACAAGGGATACTCGGGTTGCAGCTGACGGATAGCCTTGAAAGCCACGGCCATCAAGCGCCAGGGCTGAAATTGTGTGTGCACATAGCTGCACGCTTCGACATGGATTTGCACGCCGGCACACAGCTGGCCGACATGCTTGTGGAAGGTCGGCTCGAACCAGCACGGACGCAGCCGGCATCCCTCCAGCCACTGCGGTGCGAGCGCGTGCATGGTCTCGATCACGGCCTCGGCATCCAGATCCGGCGCCCCGAACAGCTCCAGCGGGCGGGTCGTGCCGCGCCCCTCAGACAGGGTCGTGCCTTCCAGCATCACCGTGCCGGCGTAGGCCCGCGCCATCGACAGATTGGGTGCATTGGGGCTGGGGTTGATCCACTCCCTGTGGCCCAATGGCCAGCCATATCCGGGGGCTGCCTCCGGCTGCCAGCCTTCCATGGTGACGGCATGAAACTCGACATCCAGCTTGAACTCGCCGATGAACCACTGCGCCATCTCGGCCATGCTCAAACCGTGGCGCATGG
Organism: Oceanococcus sp.; assembly: GCA_030147945.1. GTDB lineage: Bacteria > Pseudomonadota > Gammaproteobacteria > Nevskiales > Oceanococcaceae > Oceanococcus. The sequence goes on from JASBUL010000035.1 coordinate 86,229, forward strand.
GCAAAGGCCCGGCACCGACAAAACTTTCCCAGCCCGGTTGCAGCAGATTGCCTTCGACCGGCCGCCCAGCCGGATTGGGCCGATCCAGCACCCACACGCTTTTGCCCTGCTCGGCCGCCGCCTCCAGCACATAGCGCAAGGTGGTGATGAAGGTGTAGATCCGGCAACCCAGATCCTGCAGATCAACCAGCAGCACATCGAAGCTGTCGAGCATGGCTGGGGTGGGACGACGCACCTCGCCGTACAGACTGAACACCGGAATCCCAAGTTTGGGGTCGGTGTAGTCGTCGGATTCGACCATGTTGTCCTGCTTGTCGCCGCGCAGACCATGCTGCGGCCCGAATGCGGCGGTCAACTTCACATCCGGCAATGCGGCCAGCGCGTCCAGGCTGTGCCGCCAATCCGCGGTCAGCGACGCCGGATGGGCCAGCAGGGCAACACGACGCCCAGCCAGCGGTTTACGCAGATCGGCCTCGTTGAGCAGACGGTCAATACCGAACTTCATCAGCGCCGCACCGGTATACGCATCAGATCCGGATGATGAAAATCGGGTTTGCCCGGCGCATGCAGCAACGCCCAGTAACTCAGCTGGCCCTGCACATCCTTGAGCACCACCGCAGGCCCCAGGTGCGCCGCCATATCGGGAACGGCATCATCACTGAGCACAATGTCTGCGCGGTAGGCGCTGGCGCTGCGACTGGATTCCAGACTGGCAAGCGGAGAGGCCCGCAGCGGACGCGCCGCACTGCGATACCCATCAAAGTCGAAACCGCCCCAGGCTCCACTGGGCGCCATGTTCAACTCACGATAACCATGACTGCTGCGGGCGATGAACAGCTCGAAGCAGGTACTCTTCCACAGCTCATGCCCCGGCCTCGGGCCGAGCTCGGCAGGCAGTTCAAGCTGATCCACCTGGCCGAACACCTCATAGGCCAGACGCCAGTTGTCGGGCGACAGGTCGTAGCCAAAGCAGACCCGCTCGACCCCCTGCCGGGGTGAGTCCGGGTGCAACGTCAAATCGATCCAGTGGTAGTGCGCCACGTTGAATTCCTATGCAGCAGGGGGGCCGGGGACCACGTACCACAGTACCGCAAGGTACTGCAGCACACTGCCCAGCATGACGAACACATGCCAGATGGTGTGGTTGTACGGCAGGCTACGCCACAGATAGAACGCCGCGCCCACGGTGTAGGACACACCACCAGCTGCCAGCCAGGCCAGACCGGCCAGCGGTACGGCCTCAAGCACCGGCTTGGCGAAAGCCACCACCAGCCAGCCCATGGCCAGATACAGGCCGACCGACAGCTTGTCGAAACGTCCGGTGAAAAACAGTTTGAAAATCACCCCGGCCAGCGCCATCGACCAGACCAGGCCAAATAACCACCAGCGCACCGCGCCCTCCAGACACACCAGCGCGAACGGGGTGTAGGTTCCGGCAATCAGCACATAGATCGCCGCGTGATCCAGGGTGTGCAGCACTGGCTCGGCTGCCGGAATGGGGATGCTGTGATACAGCGTCGATGCGGTGTAGAGCAGGATCAGGCTGCCGCCGAAAATGCTCACCGCCACGACATGCAGCATGCTGCCATACAGACTGGCATAGGCCACCAGCACGGCCAGCCCGACGATACTCGCAACCGCCGCAACACCGTGCGACACGGCATGGGCGATCTTCTCGTTAATGGTATAGGGGCGGTGAACTTTCACCTGTGCTCCGACTCCGGGCCAAGGCGCATTCTGACAGGATTCAGAACGCCAACAAACGCTGGCGGATACCACTGCCGAAAGCCAGTTCATCACACAGACGCTGCAGCGCCGCGTGGTCGACCGGACGCCGCTGCCAAACCGGCTCTGGCAACGGCAGGTCGCGCGGAATGCCGGTCAGGCGGCGCGACAAAAAGGCCTGTTCGCGCCCCGCTTCCAGCTTCAGCTTGAGCGATTTGGCTCCGCGCACGGCAAGATCCGGCACCTCATCCAGGCGCTCATACACCTGTTCCAGAGTGCCAAAGGCTTGCAGCAGGGCACTCGCTGCCTTGGGCCCGACCCCGGCAACGCCGGGAATATTGTCGACTGCATCCCCGGTCAGGGCCAGATAGTCGGCGATCTGCTCCGGCCAGACGCCGAACTGGGCCTTGATGCCATCGCTGTCCAGACGCTTGTCGGCGGCGAAATCCCACAAGTGATCCTGCGGTGTAATCAGCTGCGCCAGATCCTTGTCACGGGTCACGATACTCACCGCCCGACCGCGCGATTTGGCCATGGCTGACCAGGTTCCGATCAGATCGTCGGCCTCCCAGCTACTATCAGCCTGCCAGTGCAGCCCGAGCGCCTCGCAGAGTTGCTGGCACCACTGGAACTGTCGTTTCAGCTCGATCGGCGCCGGTGGCCGGTTGGCTTTGTAGTCCGGAAAAATTTCATTGCGAAATGAAGAGCTTAGACTTTCATCAAAGGCCACAAGCAGCGGATCAGGGTTGCTGCGCTTGAGCATATCTGCGATAAAGCCGGCGAATCCGTAAACGGCATTGCAGGGTTCGCCCTGAGCCGTTTTCATGTGATCCGGTATCGAATGCCAGGCACGAAAGATGTAGACGCTGGCGTCGATCAGGTAGATTATGGGCTGTTCTGTCATGGCTAGAGCTGTGCGAGCGGAGGCATCCGGCCTGACATCCAGCAGCCAGAAGAAATATGACCCGAGGCACGGCCGGGTCACGCATAAATCAAGCCACAACTGTCTCTCGCTGGCAACGGTGAAGGGGCTTTTGCGGCCTGTCGGAAATACCAACAGGGAGTAACCCGATGCCGATAAAAATCGCGATACCCAAGGAAAACGCGAGCGGCGAAAAGCGCGTGGCGATGGTACCCGCGGTGGTGCCGAAGCTGAAAAAACTGGGCGTGGATATCAAGGTGCAGAAAGGCGCCGGCGTAGCCACGCGAATTCCTGATGAGGCCTGGGGTGAAGACGTCAGTCTGACCAGCGGCCCGGCGAAAACCCTGAGCGGTGCGGATATCGTGCTGCGCGTGGGCCCGCCGTCGATCAAGGAAGTCGAAGATCTCAAACCCGGCACCGTGCTGTTCAGCTTTGTCTACGCCAACCGCAACCCGGATGTGGTCAAGGCATTGCGTGACAACAAGATCACCTGCTTCGCCATGGAACTGGTCCCGCGCACAACCCGCGCCCAGGCCATGGACGCGCTGTCCTCGCAGGCCGCGCTGGCTGGTTATCACGGCGCCCTGCTCGGCGCCACGCACCTGGCCCGCATCCTGCCGATGATGACCTTCGCGGTCGGCTCCATCCGCCCCGCCAAGGTGCTGGTCATGGGTGCCGGTGTGGCCGGTCTGCAGGCCATTGCCACGGCACGCCGTCTGGGCGCCATGGTGGAAGGCTACGACGTCCGCTCGGCGGTCAAGGAACAGGTCGAATCACTCGGCGCCAAGTTCGTTGATACCGGCGTCAAAGCGGAAGGTGAAGGCGGTTACGCACGTGAGCTGACCGACGATGAGAAAGCCCAGGTGCGCGAGGTCATCACCAAGCACATCCAGGCTGCCGACGTGGTCATCACCACGGCCGCCATCCCGGGTCGCCCGTCACCCAAGCTGATTGACGACGAGCAGATCGCCGGCATGAAGTCGGGTGCGGTGATCATCGACCTCGCGGCGGAAGGCGGCGGTAACACCACCGCAACCAAGCCGGGCGAATCGGTGGAAGTGGGCAGCGTGCTGATCGAAGCGCCGCTGAACATCCCCAGCCGTCTGGCCGAGCATGCCAGTGAGCTGTACGCCAAGAACCTGATCAACTTCCTCGGCCTCATCGTCACCGAAGAGGGTGAGCTGAACCTGAACTGGGAAGACGACATCGTCGCCGGTTCGGTGCTTACGCACGAGGGTGAAATCAAGCACGAAGCCAGCCGTCAGGCTGTCGAAGGAGAATAAGCATGCTCACAGGATTTGTAGCGCTTTACATCTTCATGCTCGCCGCCTTCACCGGCTACGAAATCATCGGCCGCGTGCCGGCGATTCTGCACACGCCGCTGATGTCCGGCTCCAACTTCGTCCACGGCATCGTGCTGGTCGGCGCCATGGTTGCGCTGGGCACGGCCGAAGGCTGGCTGGAAATCACCATCGGCTTTGTGGGCACCGTGATGGCGGCGGTCAACGCCTCCGGCGGTTATGTGGTGACCGAGCGCATGCTCGAAATGTTCAAGAGCAGCAAGGACTAAGCCATGACGACATTGATTCAATTCAGTTACCTCGCGGCGGCCTTCCTGTTCATCTTTGGCCTCAAGCGCATGTCCTCGCCCAAGACCGCCCGTTCGGGCATCGTCTGGGCTGGCGTGGGCATGGTTGTGGCCACGGTCGTCACCTTCCTCTACCCGCAGATCCTGCACGCCGGTATCGGCCGCATTCTGCTGATCGCCGTGGCCGTGGCCATCGGTACGATCTGGGCCTGGCGCTGGGGCAAATCGGTTGCCATGACCGACATGCCGCAGATGGTCGCGATCTACAACGGCATGGGTGGCGGCGCCGCCGCAACCATCGCCGCGATCGAGCTGATCAAGCTGTCCAAGGGCAGCGGCGTGCACCATGACGGTATCGCCATCGCGCTGGCCGTGATCGGTGGCCTGATCGGTTCAGTGTCGATGACTGGCTCGGTGATTGCCTGGGCCAAGCTTGACGGCCGCATGGACAAAGCACCGCGGATTCCGGGCGGCCATCGCACCAACTTCGTGATGCTGGCCATCGCAATCATCAGCGGCATCATGGTGATGAGCGCTGACCATCCGTCCGGCATCATGCTGTTCATCTTCTTCGCCAGCGCCCTGGCCTTCGGCATCATGATGACGCTGCCGATTGGTGGCGCCGACATGCCGGTGATCATCTCGCTGTACAACGCCCTGACCGGTCTGGCCGTGTCGTTCGAAGGCTACGTGCTGCAGAACCCGGCCATGATCATCGCCGGTATGGTGGTGGGTGCAGCGGGCACCTTGCTGACCCTGCTCATGGCCCGCGCCATGAACCGCTCGATCAGCAATTTGATGTTCTCAGGCATGGGCACCGGCGATGCTGCCGATGGCGATGGTCCGCAGGGCGAGATGAAGGAAATCAGCGCAGAAGATGCGGCGATTTCCATGGCCTACGGTGAGAAGGTGATCATCGTGCCCGGTTACGGCATGGCCGTGGCCCAGGCTCAGCACAAGCTGTGGGAATTCGTACAGATGCTGCAGAAGCGCGGCGTGGAAGTGGCCTTCGCCATTCACCCGGTGGCCGGTCGTATGCCGGGTCACATGAACGTGCTGCTGGCTGAAGCCGGTGTCCCCTACGACATCATCTTCGACCTGGAAGACATCAACGAAGAGTTCGGCACCGCCAGTGCGGCGATCGTGATCGGGGCCAATGACGTGGTCAATCCCGCGGCACGGACCAACAAGTCCAGCCCGATCTACGGCATGCCGATCCTGAACGCCGACCACGCCGAGAACGTTTACGTCCTCAAGCGAGGCCAGGGCACCGGCTTCTCCGGTATCCAGAACGAGCTGTTCTTCGGTGAAAACACCCGCATGGTCTACGGCGACGCACAGAAGTCCTGTGCCGCCTTCATCGCCGGGGTCAAATCGGTCAGCTAAGTGCGACAGCACTCCTCGAAAAGGGCAGCTTCGGCTGCCCTTTTTTGTTTTTGCCTTCCACTACCCGGCGGCGTAGTCTGAAGGCGCGAGTGCGCACGATGTGCACTCCGGGGACAACAACAAAGGGGTCATCATGGATTGGTACTTGCAGGTTCTGCAGAAATACGCGGTGTTCGAGGGGCGGGCGCGGCGTAAAGAGTATTGGTTCTTCGTACTCTTCAACTTCATCATCAGCATTGTCATCAGCGTGGTAGAAGCCGGCATTGGCACCGGCGGCATACTCGGCCTGATCTACGTGCTCGGCGTGTTCCTGCCCTCCGTGGGCGTGGGCATCCGGCGTCTGCACGACACCGACCGCAGCGGCTGGTGGCTGCTCGTCGGCCTGATCCCACTGATCGGGTTCATCATTCTGATCGTGCTGCTGGCACTGGACAGCACCCCGGGCGACAACCGCTTCGGCCCCAATCCCAAGGGTGAGGCGGCCAGCGACAGCCTGGTATAAGACGTGGCTGGAGTGCCCTTGGCCCTAGGGGCGCGGGCACTCCACCTCTTCACCTTTGCGCTTGCGCCGATAGCAATCGCGTAGCGCCTCCCGCTGAGCCTCGGGCAAAGCGCGAAACTTGTCCCACTTGGCACGCGCGCGCTGCTTTTCCTCGGGTGACATGTTCTGCCAGCGCGCATGGTTGCGCAGGATGCGCTCGCGCTTGTCAGCCGGCATCTGATCCCAGCGCTCGGCATAACGCTGAAGTTCCTGGCGTTGCGCCGGACTCAGCTCCTGCCACTGCGGCTGTGCACTCAGCACCCCGCTGAACAACAGCGTGGTGACCATCAGCAAGGCCCTAAACACCGCCATCCTCAAGCCACATCACCAGATCAAGATCGGCGATCAAGGCCGCATCCTCAGCCTGATGCACACCCTCTCCAGCGGGCGTGCCAACCTGCATCTGCCAGGCCAGCAGCACCGCGCAGGTCGCCCCTGCCGCGGCCGCACTCCAGCGTGACCACAACAGCGACCACCAGGACGCGGCCTGGGCCTGCATGTGATCCAGCGCCCGATAGCGCGCCGCACGCAAACGCGCCCGGGTCAGCTCATCCGGCTCTGCAACCTGCTCATCCAGCGCCTCACGAATGGATTGCGCCAGCCTGTCCTGATCAAACTCTGATTGGCTCATGCCCAAAATACCTCCACCTTGTCGCGCAAGGTGTTCATGGCGCGCGACAAATGAGTTTTTACGCTGCCCTCACCACAACCCATGATGCCTGCAGTCTGAGCCACGTTGAAGCCCTCCCAGACCCGCAAAAGAACCGCCTCGCGCTGGCGCTGTGGCAACTCGGACAACGCCGTCTCCAGCGCCGCGATCGCGTCGCGCTGGGCCAGCTGGCGCTCCGGATCATCGGCGGCCGGGCGCTCGAGGGCGTAATCGGCATCATCCACGAAGCGCCGCGCGGCCCGCTGGTCATCCCGAACCCGGTTCATGAGTATGCGAAAGAACAGCGGCGCCCATTGCTCCTGCGGCTTGTGCTGATATTTCTGCACCAGCCGGATCATGGCATCCTGCACCGCATCCAGAGCAGCGTCGCGATCACGCAGCTGGCTCAGCGCCAGCCGATAGGCCTGGCTCTCGATCGAGGCCAGGAAATGATCCATCGCATTGCGTCGTGCCGCGGCGCTGTCCGCTTTTTTTGTCGACAAACCCAGTTCTACCGAGGTGGCCATGCCATTGTCCTCCCGGCCTGACCACCACTGGGTTGGGATGACATACCGAGTAAACGCATAAACGCTCCTTCGCACGTGACACACTATAACGCTGATCCAACGCACTCAGGCGCGATCCGTTGACACCCATTTGCCAGGTTGCCCTGCCCGTTCCACGTGGCGAAACCTACGACTATCTGTGCCCCTTCCCGGTCACGCTGGGGGCCCGCGTGCGCGTGCCTTTCGGGCCGCGACGGCTGGTTGGTGTGGTCACCGCGCTGGGCGACGCCTCTGAAGTGCCGGGCAATCGGCTCAAGGCGGTGCTCGAAGTGCTTGATCAGGAACCGCTGCTGGGCCCACCCGAGCTGGATTTGCTGGGCTTCGCAGCACGCTATTACCAGGCGCCGCTGGGCCAATGCGTGGCCACCGCGCTGCCCAAACTGCTGCGCAACGGCAAGGCGGCCAGCCCGGTGCTCAACACCCGCTGGCAGCTGACCGCACAAGGCCGCACAACCGAGCCGCAAACGCTGGCCCGCGCGCCCCGCCAGGCCGCCGCTCTGGCCGCATTGCAGGCCAGCGAAAGCGCATTGGCGGCGGCCCAGATCGGGGCCCAGGGCACCCCCAGCGCGATACTCAAGGCCCTCGCTGACAAAGGCCTGATCGAAGCGCTGAACCATCTGACACTGGACAGTCACGAGGTCGAGACGCCAACCCTTAACGATGCACAGGCCAGCGCTGTTGAGCGGATCCGCTCGGCCTCCGGCTTCAGCTGTCATCTGCTCGACGGGGTCACCGGCAGCGGCAAAACCGAGGTTTATCTTGCCCTGGCCCGCGAACAAACCCGGCTCGGCCGCCAGAGCCTGATCTTAGTCCCGGAAATCGGCCTGACGCCGCAGATGGTCGAGCGCGTGCGCCGCCACACCGGGGCACGCACCGTCGCGCTGCACTCCGGGCTGGCCGACGGGGAACGTCACAACGCCTGGCTGGCGGCCCGCGCCGGTGAGGCCGACATCGTGCTCGGCACCCGCTCGGCGGTGTTCGTGCCACTGGCACGGCCGGGGCTGATCGTGGTCGACGAGGAACATGACAGCTCGTACAAGCAGCAGGACGGGATCCGCTACCACGCCCGCGATCTGGCCGTACGCCGCGCTCAGCAATTCGCCATTCCGGTGATTCTGGGGTCGGCCACACCCTCGCTGGAAAGCCATTTCAACGCCGCCCAGGGGCGCTATCAGCATCTCACCCTGGATCAACGTTACGGCCAGGCCAAACCACCGCGCATCAGCATGATCGACCTGCGCGGCCAGCGCTGTCCGGACGGGCTGTCCAACGCCCTGATCGCACGCGTCGGCCAGCATCTGGAGGCGGGCCATCAGGTTCTGCTATTCATCAACCGGCGGGGCTATTCCCCGATCATGCTGTGTCACGACTGTGGCTGGACCGCCCTGTGCGAGCGCTGCGATGCACGCCTGATCAGCCATCAGCGCAGCCGCAGCCTGCGCTGCCACCATTGCGGCCATCAGCGGCCAATCCCACCGACCTGCCCGGACTGCGGCAGTGAAGAGCTGCACCAGCTGGGTCAGGGCACCGAACGCATCGATGCGCGCGCGGCGCAGCTGTGGCCCGGCGTCGAGCGTATTCGCCTGGACCGCGACCAGGTCAGTCGTCGCGGCGAGCTGGAAGCGGCACTGGAGCGCATCCGTAGCGGTCAGGCAAGGCTCATCATTGGCACCCAGATGCTGGCCAAGGGGCATGACTTCCCGGATCTGTCGCTGGTGGGCATCATCGACGCCGACCAAGGGCTGTACGGCCAGGATTTTCGTGCGACCGAGCAGCTCGCCCAGCAGATCACCCAGGTGGCCGGGCGCGCCGGACGACGCGACATCCCCGGAGAAGTGGTGGTGCAGACCCACAATCCGGAGCATCCGTTGCTCGGCCTGCTGGCACCGGGCCGTTATGCACGCATCGCCGAAGCGCTGCTGGCCGAACGCGAGCAGCTGGCCTGGCCACCGTATGCACGCCTGGCCCTGATTCGCGCCGAAGCGAGTACGGCACAAACGGCCATGAACGTGCTTGAGGAGATTGCCGAGCCTCTGTTCGGCAGCGACGACATCGACGTGCTCGGCCCGGTTCCCGCGCCGATGGAGCGGCGCGGCGGGCGTTATCGCTGTCAGTTGCTGCTGCGCAGCCACAAGCGCAGCGTTTTACAGGCACAATTGGGGCATATTCGTCAGCAACTGGAAACGCGCCCGTCCGCGCGGCAACTGCGATGGTCCATCGACGTCGATCCACAAAGCCTCGACTGATCCTGCTCATCCTGGGCCTCGTCAGCCCGTGCCTGTGGGCCAGCACACTCGAGGTGCACAGCCCGCATGACGCGCTGCGCTTCGAAGTGCCCGATCTGCTCTATCAGGCTGGCGCAACGGCCGACTTTGCCAGCCTGCAGATCATCGACGGTGCGGGCCAGAATCTGGCCTATGCCGTGTGTGCCGAACGCGACCAGCGTCGCGCCCAGGTCACCATCCCGGTGATGGGACTGCCCGATCTGGCGCGCCCCCAGCTTGGCGCTGATGGTCAGTTGAGCTATTCCCATCCGGCCGGGGTCAGCGGCACACCCCAGATCGTCGAATGGATACTCGATCTGCGCCCGCTCAAGGGCGCGACCGGCACCCTGATCGGTCTGCCACCCATTGGCGAACTGCGCATTTCGCCCAATCTGCAGCAGTGGAGCGCCGAACTCGAGTTTCAGCAGAACGCGCAGACACTGTCGTTCGAGCCACGCCCGCTCAGTTTTGTGCGGGTTCGCCCGCTCAAACCCGTCACCGGCACGCCACCACCCCCTGCGGTGATCGCGCTGGAGGAGCAACGCAGCCAGGCCCGTGCGATTCACTGGTTTGATCCGCCACGCAACGCCCAGGGGCACTATCTCAACCCGCGGCGGCTGCCCATTTTTGCCGCGCGCCTGAAGACCGACGGCGCTATCGCCAGCGCCGACTGGGCCCTGCAATCCCGCCAGGGCGAGTGGGATGCGTGGAAACCGCGAGGGCGCTTGAGCGCCGGCAGCCAGCCTCCGCTGTTGCGTTTCAGTGCTGTCACCGACCCGCAATGGCGAGTGAGTCAGCGCGACACCGACGCGCTGGAGCTCGGCCACGCCCGCTATGAGCTGCGCATTCCCGACATCGCCCACTCCGGGCCGTTGCGCATGCTGCTGCACAAGCGCGGCGGTTTCGGCCCCAGCCTGTCCTGCCGCAGCACCGAAGATCTTCCACCACAGCCCCCCGAGCGCATCGTGGCGCTGGATGATGACGACCAGATCACACATGCCAGGCAACCCAACAACCTGCGCAATGGCTTCCTTCTGCTGGTCATGCTGGCTGTCGGCGGCGGCCTGATCGCAAGACGCTTCCTCCTGCGCCGGCAAGGACGCTAAAATGGCTGGTTTTGCGCTGCCGCATACCGTATGAAGGACACTCTTCAAGCCCTGCTCAATCAGGCTGCCGACACTCTCGGCATTGCCGTACCCGACGCGGCGAAGATCGAATCCACCCGTGACAAGGCGCACGGCGATCTGGCTTCCAATATCGCCATGGTCTGCGCCAAGCAGGCCGGCAAGCCCCCTCGTGAGCTGGCTCAGGCCCTGATCGAGGCGCTGCCGGCGCATCCGGCCGTGGCCAAGGCCGAGGTGGCCGGTCCGGGCTTCATCAATATCTTCCTGGCCAGCGACCGCTATCACGCCATGCTGCGCGAGATCGTCAGCGCGGGTGAGCGCTGGGGCCAGGCTGAACCGGACAGCGGCGACCGGGTCCTGCTCGAATTCGTATCCGCCAACCCCACCGGCCCGTTGCACGTGGGGCATGGTCGCGGCGCGGCCTACGGCGATTGTCTGGCCCGCCTGCTGCGCGCAGCAGGCCCTCAGGTCGACAGCGAGTACTACGTCAACGATGCCGGCCGTCAGATGGACATCCTGGCCCTGTCGGTGTGGCTGCGCCACATCGAGCAGCAGGGCGTGGCCGTGGTCTTTCCCGGCCGGGCCTACCAAGGCGACTACGTGCGCGAATCGGCCCAGCGTCTGGACGCTGATGGGCTGAACAGTGCTGATGCCACCTTGTTCGACGATCTGCCCGCCGATGACGCAGAAACCGGCGACGCACGTCTGGATGCATTGATTGAGCGGGCCAAGCAGACACTCGGCAAAGACGGTTTCGCACGTGTGCTCGACCATGCGCTGAAAGAGCAGCTGGGCGGCATCGCCGATGACTTAAACGCCTTCCGGGTTGATTTCCAGGCCTGGGCTTCGGAGCGCAGCGTGGTCGACAAGGGCGAAGTCAGCAAAGCCCTGGCGCAGCTGGAAAAAGGCGGACACACCTACCGCCAGGACGGCGCCCTGTTGTTTGCCAGCAGCCGCTTCGGTGATGACAAGGACCGCGTGCTGCTGCGCGCCAATGGCAGCGCCACCTACTTTGCCAACGACATCGCCTACCACCTGGACAAGCTGGAGCGCGGTTACGATCGCTTGATCGACGTCTGGGGTCAGGACCATCACGGCTACATCAAGCGCATGAGTGCCGCCGTCGAAGCGCTGACCGGTCAGTCCAACAAACTCGACGTGCAGCTGGTGCAGTTCGTCAGCCTGCTGCGTGACGGCGAAAAGGTTTCGATGTCGACCCGCGCCGGCACCTACGAAACCCTGGAAGACTTGCGCAAGGAAGTCGGTGTGGACGCCGCACGCTTCTTCTATGTAATGCGTTCCAACGACCAGCAGCTTGAGTTCGACCTCGCCCTGGCTACCCAGAAGAGCAACGACAACCCGGTTTTCTATGTGCAATACGCCCATGCGCGCGTGGCCAGCGTGTTCCGTCAGTTGAGCGAAAAGCAGTGGACCTTTGATGCCGAGCGTGCGGCAGAGCAGCTCGACCAACTGGATGCTGACATCGAACGCGAAGTGCTCAAGCAACTGGCCCGCTTCCCCGACATGGTTCAGGCTGCGGCTACGCAGCTGGCCCCGCAACTCATCGTGCATTACCTACGTGAGCTGGCCGAGCTGTATCACCGCTACTACAACAGTTCGGCCTTCCTGATCGAAGACGCTGCCCTGCGCGATGCCCGCCTGTACCTCAATCTGGCGGTTCAACAGGTCTTGCGCAATGGTCTGGCCCTGCTTGGCGTGGACGCACCGGACAAGATGTAATGGCCCGCGATTACGCACGACAGCGCAAGGAAGCGCCGCGCCGCACGCACACCAACAACAGCCGCGGGCTACCCGGCTGGTTGTGGGCGCTGTGCGGCCTGACCCTGGGCTTGGGCATCGCTGCGATCGTGTTCATCGTCTACCGTCCGGTGGAATCGCCAGCCGTGGTCCAGGGCCCGCCCAGCCGTCCGGTGGCCACCCCAACGCCAGGGCCGGTGGTGCCGCCACGTCAGGAGTCGCGCTTCAAATTCTACGATGGGCTGGCCAAAGCCCAGGTGCGCCCCAACGAGGATGCGTACAAAGTCGAACCGCCCCCGCCTGCGGCCGAAGACACCAGTCGCTATGTCATCCAGGCCGGCTCCTTCCGGGCTCGCG
>JASBUL010000039.1 GCA_030147945.1 Oceanococcus sp.
CGGCCATGCGGCGGGCGCCACAGCTCGGGCAGAAGCCTCGCCGCTTGCAGGAAAAGGCCACCAGCCGCTCAGCGTGGCAGCTATCGCAGCGCACGCGCAGGAAGCCGTGCTCCAGCCACCCACCGCGCAGAAACTCCTCGAATTCCCGCCGCACGTAGTCCGGCAGCGCTCGGCCCTCACACGCCATCCGCTCAACAAACGCCGGGTAGTGCTCCTCGACGAGTTTGTAGAACAGCGTCTGCTCGGGGCGGTGGCGCTGGTAGCGATGCGCATTCCCGTTCGCCTGTACCGCACTTGCTGATCCGATCTCGCTTCACCCTTACCTTCCTCGGTAAGGATTGCAACGAAATCCCCGGGCTCACCCGGACGCGGGCCAGCGCGTCTGAACGACAGCTTTCTGGACCGGGAGATGGCGGAGAACCGAATGCTGAATGTCTGAGAAAGGCACGCAGCGGTCATCACTTGCACACCATTTCTACGACGGCTTTGGATCGACTACTGCCACTAAAAGTCTAGACAGACTTTATTCCACGTGGACAGACTTTATTTATACGGAACACATGGCCAAGATGAGGGGCATGCCCTATTCCACCGTCACTGACTTGGCCAGATTGCGTGGCTGATCGACATCGGTGCCCTTGAGCACGGCTACGTGGTAGGCCAGCAGCTGCAAGGGAATGGTGTAGACAATCGGTGCAATCAGATCATCCATGTGCGGCACTGCGGTCACCCGAATCGCTGACTCGGAGCGGATGCCGGTGGCATCGTCGGCAAACACATAAAGCTGTCCGCCTCTGGCCCGCACAACCTCCAGATTGGATTTGAGCTTGTCGAGCAGGTCGTTGTTCGGGGCCACCACAATGGTTGGCATGTCTTCATCGATCAGCGCCAGTGGACCGTGCTTGAGCTCACCTGCAGCGTAGGCCTCGGCATGGATATAGGAAATCTCCTTGAGCTTGAGCGCACCTTCCATGGCGATGGGAAACTGGCTGCCGCGGCCCAGGAACAACGCATGCTGCTTGTCGGCAAAGTCCTCCGACAGGGTCTGGATGGCCTTGTCCATGGCCAGTGCATCTTCGACCAGCCCCGGCGTCTTGCTCAGATGCCCGACCAGTTCCGCCTCCGCATCGGCCGACAACCGACCGCGCAGTTTGCCCAGCATACCGGCGATCAGCAGCAGGCAGATCAGTTGCGTGGTGAAGGCCTTGGTTGAAGCCACCCCGATTTCCGGCCCGGCCCGGGTCATCATGGCCAGATCGGATTCACGCACCATCGAGCTTTGCGCCGAATTGCAGATCGTCAGTGTGGCCAGATACCCGGCGCTCTTGGCGAAGTGCAGCGCGGCCAGGGTATCGGCTGTCTCGCCCGACTGCGACAGGGTGACAAACAAGGTTTTAGGCGGCACCACCACATCGCGATAGCGATACTCCGAGGCCAGCTCCACGTTGACCGGAATCCCTGCCAGGGTTTCGATCCAGTAGCGCGCCACCATGCCGGCGTGATAGCTGGTGCCACAGGCTACGATGTGCACGTTTTCGGCACTGGCCAGCAGCTTTTCCGCAGCCGGTCCGAGCGATTGAGGAAGCAAGGCATCGTGGCTGATGCGCTCCTGCAGGGTATCGGCCAGAGCACGCGGTTGCTCGAAGATTTCCTTGAGCATGTAGTGACGATAGCCGCCACGATCCGCGATATCGGATTGTGAGGCCTCATGCACGGGGCGCTCTACCGCTTGCCCCTGCGCGTCGAACACCTGCCAGTGATCACGCCCCAGCTGGGCCACGTCACCTTCCTGCAGAAAGACCACACGCTGGGTCACAGGAGCCAACGCGGCGACATCCGAGGCGACAAAGTTTTCGCCGATCCCCAGGCCCAGCACCAGCGGACTGCCAGAGCGTGCCACCACCAGCTCGTCCGGCGTATCCAGAGCCATGACGGCCAGACCGTAGGCACCTTTGAACTGCGCCACCGCAGCCTGCACCGCAGCCAGCAATGTCGGGCAGCGGCGCAGTTCGAAATCAATCAGATGGGCGATGGTTTCGCTGTCGGTTTCCGAGGCAAAAACATAGCCTTCCGCCGCCAGCTGCTCACGTATCGCGGCATAGTTTTCGATGATGCCGTTATGCACCACCGCCACGCGCTGCGCCGACACATGCGGATGCGCGTTGCGCTCGCTGACCTCGCCGTGAGTTGCCCAGCGGGTGTGCGCAATGCCCAGAGCACCACGCACCGCCGTGGTGTTGAGCGTGTCCTGCAAAGCCGCGACCTTGCCCACCGAGCGCGCCAGCTGCAGGGCGCCATTGTCGACCACCGCCACACCGGCCGAGTCATAGCCGCGATACTCCAGGCGCTTCAGGCCTTCAAGCAGAATCGGTGTCACATCTCGCTGAGCTATCGCCGCGACAATACCGCACATATCACTTGTCCTTTTTTTGTGGCCGCTGCCAGCCATCCACGGTGACCTGACGCCCGCGCGCCACGGTCAGCTTGTCTGCCGGTGCATTTTTGGTGATCACCGAACCGGCCCCAATCGTGGCATTTGCACCCACACTGACCGGGGCGACCAGCGCGGTATCCGAACCGATGAAGGCACCGTCACCAATGTGAGTGGTGTGCTTGTTCACACCGTCATAGTTGCAGGTGATGGTGCCCGCACCGACGTTGACGTGCTCGCCCAAAATGGCATCACCGACATAACTCAGGTGGTTGATCTTGCTACCCGTTCCGATCTGGGCTTTCTTGGTTTCCACGAAGTTGCCGATACGCGCGTGATCGGCCATCTGGGTCCCGGGGCGCACGCGCGCGAACGGCCCGATACTGCAGGATGCACCGATAACCGCATCTTCCAGCACGCTGTTGGCTTCGATACGTGTGGCCGGACCAACGCGCACATTGCGCAGCACGCAGTTGGGCCCGATGTGCACACCGTCAGCCAGCTCCACCTCGCCTTCGATCAGGCAATTCACGTCGATCAGGCAATCCCGCCCGGCGCTGAGCCGACCGCGAAGATCGAAGCGCGCCGGATCGATCAGCTGCACGCCTTCGCCCATCAGCCGGTCGGCCTGCCTGGCCTGATAGGCCCGCTCGAGCGCGGCAAGCTGGCGACGATCATTGACGCCGGCGACCTCAACCTCCGATTCGGCCAGCACCGCGTGCACATCCATGCCCTCGGCTGCGGCCTTGGCAACACAGTCGGTCAGGTAGAACTCGCCTTGTGCATTGTTGTTGTCCAGCGCACCGATCCAGCGCTTGAGCGCAGCGGCCGGCGCGGCCAGCAGCCCGGTGTTGACCTCACGGATCTGGCGTTGCGCTTCGCTGGCGTCCTTGTGCTCGACAATCCCCACCACCCGGCCATCATCACGCAGGATGCGCCCATAGCCTGCCGGGTTTTCGAGCGCCACGGTCAGAATTGCCAAAGCATCCCGGGCGGCGATCTCGCACAGCGCCTGCAAGCTGTTCTGCCCCACCATGGGCACGTCGCCGTACAAGACCAGCACAACCGCGTCGTCCGGAATCTGCGGCAACGCCTGAGCCACAGCATGGCCGGTTCCGAGCTGTTCGCGCTGCTCGACCCAGTTCAGCTCAGTGGCACCGGAAAACGCGGCGCGGACGGCCTCACCACCGTGACCGAACACGACGTGAATGACATCACTCAACGGTTCGGCCTGCCCGTGCAGCACGTGTGACAACAAGCTGCGTCCAGCCAACTGCTGCAAAACCTTGGGGTGCGCCGAACGCATTCGGGTGCCTTGCCCGGCAGCCAGAATCACACTGTGTACAGCCACGCGATTGTCTTCCTCAAACATTGCCTGTGCATGATAGCGCCGGATACGAAAAAGGGCCGTAAACGGCCCTTTTATCTATCCAAGTTCAGGTGTCGAAGCTCAGCGTTTGCTCTTCAGCTTGCTGACCAGATGCAGACGTGCTGCGGCTTCGGCCAGTTCGGCCTGTGCACGCGCCATGTCGATATCCGATCCGGCCTGCGAGAGCGCCTCTTCGGCACGCTTCTTGGCCTCGATGGCCGCCGCTTCGTCGATGTCACGGGCACGCTGTGCGGTGTCCGCCATGACCGTGACCTGATAAGGCTGAACTTCAAGCAGGCCACCGGAGACGAAGAATTCCTGCTCTTCGTCACCGTTCTTGACCCGCACAACCCCCGGGGTGAGACGCGTCAGCAACGGTGCGTGGCGGGGCGCAATGCCCACCTCGCCCATTTCTGCCGGCGCGAACACCATGCTGGCGGTACCAGCGTGGATTTCGCCTTCGGCGCTGACGATGTCGACCTTGAGTTCCATCGGGGTTTAAACCTTCTCGGCTTTTTCGACGGCTTCTTCGATGGTACCGACCATGTAGAAAGCCTGTTCCGGCAGGTGATCATACTCGCCATCGACGATGCCGCGGAAACCACGGATGGTGTCCTTGAGCGAGCAGTATTTACCCGGCGCACCGGTGAACACTTCAGCCACGTGGAACGGCTGCGACAGGAAGCGCTGGATTTTACGCGCGCGGGCCACGATCTGCTTGTCTTCTTCAGACAGCTCGTCCATGCCCAGAATCGCGATGATGTCGCGCAGTTCCTTGTAGCGCTGCAGTGTTTGCTGCACGCCACGCGCCACGTTGTAGTGCTCTTCACCGATGATGTTGGGGTCAACCTGGCGTGATGTGGAATCCAGTGGGTCCAC
>JASBUL010000045.1 GCA_030147945.1 Oceanococcus sp.
GGCCAGGTTCTGGCCAAGCCGGGCAGCATTCAGCCGCACACCAAGTTCGAATCCGAGGTGTACATCCTGAAGAAGGAAGAGGGTGGTCGTCACACGCCGTTCTTCAAGGGATACCGTCCGCAGTTCTACTTCCGCACGACCTACGTGACGGGCGCGGTGGAACTGCCGGAAGGCACCGAGATGGTGATGCCTGGTGACAATGTGAACATGAAGGTTGAGTTGATCGCGCCGATCGCGATGGACGAAGGTCTTCGTTTCGCTATCCGCGAAGGTGGTCGCACTGTCGGCGCCGGAGTGGTTGCCAAGATCATCGAGTAAAGTTATACTAGCGGGCTCTACGCGAGGGTGCGGTTTTCCGCACCCTCGTTTTTTTCGGTAAAGAAAATGACAACAGCTAATCAGACCATTCGCATTCGCCTCAAAGCGTTTGATCATCGTCTCATTGACAAATCCGTTCGTGAGATCGTTGATACCGCCAAGCGCACCGGCGCGATTGTGCGCGGCCCGATTCCCCTGCCCACCCGGCGGGAGCGCTACACCGTGCTGATTTCTCCGCATGTCAACAAAGACGCGCGCGACCAGTACGAAATCCGCACGCACAAGCGCCTGCTGGACATCGTTGAACCCACGGATAAAACCGTGGACGCGCTGTCCAAGCTGGACCTGGCAGCGGGTGTCGATGTGCAGATCAAACTGCAGTAAGACAAAAAGGCGGCCGTAAAGTCGGCCATTTAAAATTACTTCCGTTGTCTGTGAATTCGCAGACCGGAAAAACCATTTGGACTACCGCCCTGATGTGGCGGCAAGCAAGAGGTTGTACTCATGCCAATCGGATTGATAGGCCGTAAGTGCGGTATGACGCGCGTGTTTACGGAAGCTGGCGAATCTGTGCCAGTGACCGTGATCGAAGTGCTGCCGAACCGCGTAACGCGCGTAAAGACCGCAGAGACTGACGGTTATCGTGCCGTTCAGGTCACCACCGGAAGCATCAAGGCGAATCGCTTGACCAAGCCGCTCGCGGGCGAGTTCCGCAAGGCTGGTGTTGAAGCGGGTCGTGGCTTCTGGGAGTTCCGTCTCGACGAGAACGAAGGTGATGATCTTGCTGCCGGCAGCGAAATCACTGTGGATGCCCTGGCCGAAACCAAGCTGGTCGACGTTGTCGGTACCAGCATTGGTAAAGGCTTCGCGGGCGCCATCAAACGT
Organism: Oceanococcus sp.; assembly: GCA_030147945.1. GTDB lineage: Bacteria > Pseudomonadota > Gammaproteobacteria > Nevskiales > Oceanococcaceae > Oceanococcus. The sequence continues at coordinate 1,204 of JASBUL010000045.1, forward strand.
CATAACTTCTCCAGCCAGCGCATGTCGCACGGTAACTCGCTGTCGCATCGCGCGCCGGGTTCCATTGGTCAGAACCAGACGCCAGGGCGTGTTTTCCCGGGCAAGAAAATGGCCGGCCATCTGGGTAACGCGCGTCGCACGGTTCAGAACCTGGAAGTTGTGCGCGTTGATGCGGAGAAAAACCTGCTTTTGATCAAGGGTGGAGTGCCGGGCGCCAAGGGTGGCGATCTGGTTATCCGTCCTGCGGTCAAAGGCGCGGCTTAGGCGGAAACATCATGCAGTTGAATCTTCATATCGGTGGTGGATCTGTTGAGGTTGGCGACAAAGTCTTTGGCGCCGATTTCAATCAGGATCTCATTCATCAGCTGGTCACGGCCTACCAGGCCGGCGGTCGCGCTGGTACCAAGGCGGGCAAGAATCGTGCGGCGGTCAGCGGCGGGCGCAAGCCGTGGCGTCAGAAGGGCACGGGTCGTGCTCGCGCGGGCACCATTCGTTCCCCGATCTGGGTTGGTGGTGGTCAGGCGTTTGCCCTGCATCCCCGCGACTTCTCCCAGAAAATCAACAAGAAGCAGTGGCGTGCCGGGCTGCGTTCGATTCTGTCGGAATTGAACCGTCAAGAGCGTCTGCGTGTTGTGAAGGAAATCAACCTGCCGGACCACCGCACCAAGAGCGTAATCGCCTGGTTGTCGGGTGTTGCGGAAGGTCGCGTTCTGGTTGTTGATACCGAGCTGGGCGTGGAGCTCGAGCGTGGTGCCTCCAATCTGTGGAACATCGAGCTGTGCGAAGCGGCGCGCCTGAATCCGGCGGCGCTGGTTGGTGCGGATTACGTGGTGCTGACCGCGCGTGCGGCCGAAGCCCTGTCGGAGAGCTTGTCATGAATGCTGCGCAGTCAGCTCAAGAGCGTGCCTTTCAGGTGCTGCTGGCACCGCTGGTGACAGAAAAATCCTCGCGTGTTGCGGAAGAAGGCAATGTTGTGGTCTTCGAAGTGGCGCGTGATGCGAGCAAGCCGGAAATCCGCCGTGCCGTCGAAGGTCTGTTCGATGTCAAGGTGGCGGCCGTAACTACGGTCAATGTCAAAGGCAAGAGCAAACGTTTCGGGCGCAGCTTCGGCCGCCGCTCGGACTGGAAAAAAGCTTACGTGAAGCTGGCCGAAGGCCAGGAAATCGACTTCACGTCTGGCGTCAAGTAAGCCCCGGATCGTAAAGGGAATCTCAATAATGGCCACTCAAAAAGCCAAACCGACTTCAGCAGGGCGGCGTCACGTCGTTCGCGTGGTCGGCCAGGACCTGTACAAGGGCCGGCCGCACCAGGCACTGGTCGAAAAGAAGTCGAAGACTGGCGGTCGTAACAACGCCGGCCGTATTACCACCCGTCATCGCGGTGGTGGTCACAAGCAGCGGTATCGCGTGATCGACTTCAAGCGCAACAAGGACGCGGTTGCCGCGGTTGTCGAGCGTATCGAATACGATCCGAACCGTACCGCCCATATCGCGCTGCTCAAGTACGCCGACGGCGAGCGTCGCTACATCATCGCGCCCAAGGGTGTGAAGGCTGGCGATTCGATCCGCTCTGGTTCCAGCGCGCCGATCAAGCCGGGCAACTGCATGCCGCTGGCCAACATTCCGCTGGGTAGCGTGGTGCATTGCATCGAGCTGCGCCCGGGCAAGGGTGCGCAGTTGGCGCGCAGCGCTGGCGCCGCGGTTCAGCTGGTTGCGCGTGACGGTGGTCATGCCACCCTGCGACTGCGCTCCGGTGAAATGCGCAAAGTGCCGGTCGAGTGCCGCGCCGTTATCGGCGAGTGCAGCAACGGCGAGCACAGCCTGCAGTCGCTGGGCAAGGCGGGTGCCAAACGCTGGCGTGGTGTTCGCCCGACCGTTCGCGGTGTGGCGATGAACCCGGTCGATCACCCGCACGGTGGTGGTGAAGGCCGTACCTCCGGTGGTCGTCATCCGGTCAGTCCGTGGGCGATGCCGACCAAAGGCTATCGCACCCGCAAGAACAAGCGCACCGACAACATGATCGTTCGCGATCGTCGTCGTAAGTAAGGAGTCAGCATGCCCCGTTCGATTCGTAAGGGTCCGTTTGTTGACCTGCACCTGGCCAAGAAAGTGGCGGAAGCCGCTGATGCCCGGGTTAAGCGTCCGATCAAGACTTGGTCGCGCCGTTCCATGGTGACGCCGGATATGGTCGGTCTGACCATCTCCGTGCACAACGGTCGCCAGCACACGCCGGTGTATGTGTCCGAACAGATGGTCGGCCACAAGCTGGGTGAATTTGCACCGACGAGGACCTTCAAAGGTCACTCGGGTGATCGCAAGTCCTAAGAAGGAATAAGCGATGGCTACACAGGCTAAATTGAAACACGCCCGCATTTCGCCGCAGAAAGCGCGTCTGGTTGCTGACCAGATTCGTGGTATGCCGGTGGAGAAGGCACTGCAACTGCTGACGTTCAGCAGCAAGAAAGGCGCCGACATCATCAAGAAGGTGTTGGACTCGGCGATTGCCAATGCGGAAAACAACGACGGCGCGGATGTTGACGAGCTGAAGGTCGCTGAGATCTTCGTCGACGGCGCGACGCCTCTGAAACGGATCAAAACGCGAGCCAAGGGTCGCGCCGACCGCATCATGAAGCGATCCAGCCACATCACCATCCGGGTCGCGGAGTAAGGAAGACAAATGGGTCAGAAAATCCAACCCGTAGGCTTTCGCCTGGGAGTGACCTCCGAATGGTCCTCCGTCTGGTATGCCGAGAAGGGTGAATACCGCAAGAATCTGAACGAAGATCTGAAGCTGCGTGATTTCATTCGCGCCAAGCTGAAGAATGCTTCGGTCAGCCGTGTTCAGATCGACCGTCTGGCTGGCAAGGTTTCCGTGACTGTGCACACCGCGCGTCCGGGTATCGTGATCGGCAAGAAGGGCGAGGACATCGAAAAGCTGCGCCAGGCCGTGCAGGGCATGGTCGGTATGCCGGTCAAGCTGTCTGTTGAAGAAATCCGCAAGCCGGAACTGGACGCCTATCTGGTCGCCGAGTCGGTGGCTCAGCAGCTCGAGCGCCGCATCATGTTCCGTCGGGCCATGAAGCGCGCCGTGTCCAATGCGATGCGTCTGGGTGCTGGCGGTATCAAGATCGAAGTGTCCGGTCGTTTGAACGGTGCTGAAATCGCGCGTACCGAATGGTATCGCGAAGGTCGTGTGCCGCTGCATACCCTGCGCGCTGATGTCGACTACGGCCTGGCGGAAGCCAAGACCACCTACGGCATTATCGGTATCAAGGTGTGGGTGTTCCGCGGTGAGGTCTTCGAAGGCCAGAGCGAAAACACCAGCCGTGAAGCGGCCGCCTAAGGAGTCATAAGTCATGATGCAGCCGAAGCGGACAAAATTCCGCAAACAGCAAAAAGGCCGTAACCGTGGCCTGGCCCAGAATGGCAACGCCGTGTCGTTTGGCGAGTACGGGCTCAAGGCCATCGGTCGTGGTCGTGTGACCGCGCGACAGATTGAGGCCGCCCGTCGTGCCATGACCCGTCACATCAAGCGTGGCGGAAAAATCTGGATCCGTATTTTCCCGGACAAGCCGATCAGCAAAAAGCCGATCGAAGTGCGTATGGGTAAAGGTAAGGGCAACGTCGAGTACTGGGTCGCGCAGATCCAGCCCGGCAAGATGCTCTACGAAATGGAAGGTGTCGGTGAAGATGTTGCACGCGAGGCGTTCCGCCTGGCCGCAGCCAAACTGCCGATCAAGACTGTATTTGTTAATCGGACGATCCTGTGATGAAGGCCAGTGAACTTCGTGACAAGGGCGCTGAAGATCTCGCCGCTGAGCTGGTTGCTCTGCGCCGCGAGCAGTTCAATCTGCGCCTGCAGCTGGCCACCGGCCAGTCCATGAAAAGCCATCGGGTGCGTGAAGTCCGCCGCGAGATCGCGCGGGTTAAAACCATCCTGAATGAGAAAGGACGTCAGGCATGAGCCAGAGTGAAAAAGGCGCCCCGCGTTTGATGGGCACGGTCACCAGCAACAAGATGGACAAAACCATCACGGTTCTGGTTGAGCATCGTGAAAAACATGCGCTGTATGGCAAGTACATCTCGCGTTCGCACAAGGTGCACGCGCACGACGAGAGCAACGACTGTCAGATCGGCGATCGCGTTACGGTCGTGCAATGCCGCCCGCTGTCCAAGTCCAAGACCTGGAAGCTGGTCGAGATTGTCGAGCGTGCTGGTCTGGAGTAACGGAAAATGATTCAGACAGAAACTGTATTGCTGGCTGCTGATAACAGCGGCGCGCGAAAGGTTCAGTGCATCAAGGTGCTGGGCGGCTCGCATCGGCGCTACGCCAATGTTGGCGATGTCATCAAGGTCAGCGTCAAGGACGCTATCCCGCGTGGCAAGGTCAAGAAAGGTGAAGTGCACAACGCGGTTGTCGTGCGCACCCGCCACGGCGTGCGTCGCCCGGATGGTTCGTTGATTCGTTTCGACACCAACGCGGCGGTGCTGTTGAGCTCCAAGCTGGAGCCGATCGGCACGCGTATTTTTGGCCCAGTGACGCGCGAACTTCGTGAGAAGTACATGCGCATCATCTCGCTGGCTCCGGAGGTTTTGTAAATGAACCGTATCCGTAAAGGTGATGACGTGGTCATCACGGCTGGTCGCGACAAAGGTCGTCGCGGCACGGTCATCGGCGTGCGTGATGACCAGCGTCTGCTGGTTGAAGGCGTGAACATCGTCAAGAAGCACGTCAAACCGAATCCGAATCAGGGTGTGCAGGGCGGTATCGTCCAGCAGGAAGCTCCGATTCATGTGTCCAATGTGATGCTGTACAACCCCAAGACCGAAAAAGCTGACCGCGTCAGCTACAAGGTTGTCGACGGGGTCAAGCAGCGTGTTTATCGCTCCACCGGCGACGTGGTCGGGGGCTAAGATATGTCGAATTTGCAGACTCTTTATCGCGACAAGCTCGCTACGGAAATCCAGCAGAAACTGGACTGCCCGGTCATGGCGACCCCGCGCATCACCAAAATCACGGTGAACATGGGCTTGGGCGAAGCGGTGGCCGACAAGAAGATCATCGAACATGCGGTGGCTGATCTGACCAAAATCACCGGTCAGAAGCCGCAGGTTCGCCTGGCTCGTAAATCGGTGGCTGGCTTCAAGATCCGTGACGGCTGGCCCGTTGGTGCGCGCGTGACCCTGCGTCGCGAACGCATGTACGAGTTCCTCGAGCGTCTGATCGTGATCGCGTTGCCGCGTATCCGTGACTTCCGTGGCCTGAATCCGAAGTCGTTCGACGGCAAGGGCAACTACAGCCTGGGCGTGACCGAGCAGATCATCTTCCCGGAGATCGATTACGACAAGGTCGACCGCCTGCGCGGTATGGACATCACGATCACCACGTCGGCACGCAACGACGAAGAAGGGCGGGCACTGCTTGATGCATTCAAGTTCCCGTTCCGCAAGTAAGGCGTAGATATGGCTAAGAAAAGCATGGTGGCGCGCGAGAACAAACGCGCAAAGCTGGCCGCAAAATTCGCGGCGAAACGGGCTGAGATCAAAGCACGGATCAAGGACCCGAATGCAAGTTTTGAAGACCGTTATCAAGCGGTTCAGGAGCTGCAGGCTTTGCCGCGCGACTCCGCTCCGGTACGCGGCCAGAATCGTTGTGAGCTGACCGGTCGTCCGCACGGGTATTACCGTCGGTTTGGCCTGGCGCGCAACAAGCTGCGTGAACACACCATGCGGGGCGAAGTCCCCGGTCTGAAGAAATCCAGTTGGTAACAACCGGGGATATCGGTAACTAAATATGAGTATGACTGATCCCATCTCGGACATGCTGACCCGCATCCGCAACGGCCAGGCCGCGCGGTTGACCGAGGTCTCGATGCCGAGCTCGAAAGTTAAGAAAGCGATTGCACAGGTTCTGCTGGACGAGGGCTATATCAATGCCTTCAACAGTCAGAAGGACGGTGCCAAGGAAACCTTGAACATTGAGCTCAAGTACTTCCAGGGCAAACCGGTCATTGATCTGTTGCAACGTGTGAGCAAGCCGTCGCTGCGGATCTACAAGAGCCGTGACGAATTGCCGCAGGTCTTGGGTGGCCTGGGCGTGGCGATTGTTTCCACCTCCACCGGTGTTATGGCGGATCGCCAGGCACGCGCCAACGGCCAGGGCGGTGAAGTCCTGTGCATCGTGGCGTAAGGAGTCGACATGTCACGTATTGCAAAATATCCGATTGAGCTTCCCAAGGGCGTCGAAATCAAGGTCGACGGCCAGGAAGTCACCGTTAAGGGCAGCAAGGGCCAGATGGCGCTGACGCTCAATGACGGTATCGAACTGGCTGTTGAAGGCAATGTGGTGCGTATCGCCGATGCAAGCATCGAGCGCAACGCCGCCATGTCGGGCACGACCCGTGCGTTGCTGGCCAACATGACGCAGGGCGTCAGTGCCGGTTTTGAACGCAAGCTGGAGCTGGTTGGCGTGGGTTATCGTGCTCAGGCACAGGGCAAGAACCTGAACCTGACGCTGGGTTTCTCGCATCCGGTGGTTTACGAGCTGCCGGAGGGCGTGACCGCGGAAACGCCGAGCCAGACCGAAATCATTCTCAAGGGTTCGGACAAGCAGGTGCTTGGCCAGGCCGCAGCAGAAATTCGCGCGTATCGTCCGCCGGAGCCTTACAAGGGCAAGGGCGTGCGCTATGCCGAAGAGTATGTGCGCCGTAAAGAAGCCAAGAAGAAATAGTCCGGGAAGGATTGAGTCGAAATGGACAAGAAAATTGCTCGTCAGCGTCGTGCTCGCAAGGCGCGTGCAAAGATTCACGAGTTGGAAGTGCATCGCCTGTGCATTCACCGCACGCCGCGCCATATTTATGCCCAGCTGATCGAGCCGGAAAGTGGTCGGACTCTGGCGTCCGCATCGACACTGCAGAGTGATGTGCGCGATGGCCTGAAGAACACCGGCAATGTTGAAGCTGCACGCAAAGTTGGCGCGCTGATTGCTGCCAAGGCCAAGGAACTGGGTGTTGAAACGGTTGCTTTCGACCGTGCCGGTTTCCGTTACCACGGCCGTGTTCAGGCACTGGCTGACGCCGCTCGCGAAGGCGGGCTTCAGTTCTAAGGAATCACAGTTATGGCGAAGACAGACAACGAAGCTCAAAGCGATCTGCAAGAGAAGCTGGTCGCGGTCAATCGCGTGGCCAAGGTGGTCAAGGGTGGCCGGATTTTCAGTTTCACCGCGCTGACCGTGGTTGGCGATGGCGCCGGTCGGGTTGGTTATGGCTACGGCAAGGCACGTGAAGTGCCGGTGGCGATCCAGAAGGCGATGGAAAAAGCCCGTCGCAACATGGTTGATGTGCGCCTCAAAGGCGACACCGTGCAGCACAAGGTGATCGGTCGTCACGGTGCCACCCAGGTGGTTATCCGTCCGGCGTCCGAAGGTACCGGTGTTATTGCTGGTGGTGCGATGCGTGCGGTTATGGAAGTGGCTGGCGTGCAGAACGTCCTGGCCAAATCCTACGGCTCACGCAATCCGATCAACGTGGTGCGTGCCACGGTCAACGGTCTGACCTCGATCTACGACCCTGAGTACATCGCCGCCAAGCGTGGCAAGAAAGTGGCCGAGTTGCTCGGCGACTCGTCCGCTGCCTGAGGACTGGTGTCATGAGCGAAACCAAAACCCTGCGTATCACCCTGGTCAAAAGCCTGAACGGCCGTTTGCAGTCACACAAGGACTGCGTGCGAGGCCTCGGTCTGCGCCGCATGCATCACAGTGTTGAACGTGCAGCCACGCCCGAAAACATGGGCATGGTGAACAAGGTTCGTTACCTGCTGAACGTAGAGGAAGTGTCGGCGTAAGCCGGCATGCGAGAAACGATGCGATTGAATGATCTGCGGTCCTCCAAAGGGGCCAGAAAAACCGCCAAGCGCGTAGGTCGTGGTCCGGGCTCCGACATGGGTAAAACCTGTGGTCGTGGTGTTAAGGGTCAGAAGTCCCGCTCGGGTGGTTACCACAAAGTCGGTTTTGAAGGCGGCCAGATGCCCCTGCAGCGCCGTTTGCCGAAGCGTGGCTTTAACTCCGCTTCGCGTGATCTGCGTGATGAAGTGCGTCTTGATGCACTGGCACAGTTCGGTGAAGAAGCCGTAACCCTGGACAGCCTGAAGAAGGCCGGCCTGGTGCGCAACAAAGCCAGCCTGGTGAAAATCATCAAGGCCGGTGAGCTCAGCGTGGCTGTCAAAGTCGAAGGTGTTCCGGCAACTGCGGGTGCACGTGCAGCCATTGAAGCTGCTGGCGGCTCGGTCAACTAGGACGACACATGGCAAACCAGGGCCCACTCCCAGATTTCGGACGCCTGCAAGAACTGCGTAACCGCATTCTGTTCGTGCTTGGCGCTCTGCTGGTCTATCGGATCGGAACCTTTATTCCGGTGCCGGGGATCGACCCTGTCCAGCTGGAAGCCTTGTTCGAGCAGCAGCGCGGGACCATTCTGGATCTTGGTGTGATGTTCACCGGTGGCGCGCTTGAGCGTTTGTCGCTGTTTGCACTCGGGATCATGCCGTACATCTCTGCATCGATCATCATGCAGTTGATGACGGCGGTGATTCCGCAGCTCAAGGAAATGCGCAAGGAGGGTGAAGCGGGTCGTCGACGCATCACCAAGTACACGCGTTACGGCACCTTGGCGCTGGCCACGTTTCAGGCGATCGGGGCGACGATCGCCCTGCAGTCAAATGGTATTGCGATCAATCCGGGGCCGGGTTTCGTGTTCACCGCGACGGTGTCGCTGGTGACCGGTACAATGTTCCTGATGTGGCTGGGTGAGCAGATCTCCGAGCGTGGTATCGGCAACGGGATCTCGATCATCATCTTTACCAGCATCGTGGCCGGCTTGCCGTCCGCCCTGGGTGGAACCGCCCAGCTGGTCAGTGATGGCTCGATTCAGGGTTGGCAGGTGCTGGCGATTCTGGTGCTGGCCCTGCTGGTCACCGCGTTTGTGGTCTATGTCGAGCGGGCGCAGCGTCGTATTCCGATTCATCATGCGCGTCGTCAGATGGGGCGTCGGGGCTATTCGGCCCAGACTCAGCATCTGCCGCTTAAGCTGAACATGTCGGGTGTGATTCCGCCGATTTTCGCTTCGAGCCTGATTCTGTTCCCGGCTTCGATGGTGCGTTTCTTCGGTGAAGAAGGCGGTGGTCTGGTTCAGACTGTTGCCAACACGCTGTCACCTGGTCAGCCGCTGTACGTGCTGTTGTATGCGCTGCTGATCGTGTTTTTCTGCTTCTTCTACACCGCGATTGTTTTCGATTCGAAAGAAACCGCGGATAACCTGAAGCGTTCCGGTGCCTTTGTGCCGGGCGTACGTCCTGGTCGCCAGACCGCGTCCTACATCGACAAGGTGTTGACGCGTTTGACGGTGAGCGGTGCGGCGTACATCACAGCTGTATGTCTGCTTCCGGAGTTCCTGATTCTGGAGTGGAACGTACCGTTTTATTTCGGCGGCACGTCGCTGCTGATCATCGTCGTGGTGGTGATGGATTTCATGGCGCAGCTTCAGGCGCACATGATGTCGCACCAATACGACGGCTTGTTGAAAAAAGCCAATCTGAAAGGGTCTGGCAAGGCAGGGGTTCCGCGCTAATCGCGGCCTGCAGGAGAAAACACATGAAAGTTCGTGCTTCAGTCAAAAAGATGTGCCGGAACTGCAAAGTCGTCCGGCGCCAGGGCACGGTGCGCGTGATCTGCAGCACCGACCCCCGTCACAAGCAACGTCAAGGTTGAGTTGAGAGTATGACTCACGTTAAAATGTCTGGTTTGATTTCTCGCGTTTTCGCGGCTCGGAGGGTTTAAGATGGCGCGTATCGCGGGTGTAAACGTACCGGCTAACAAGCATACGGTGATTGCGCTGCAATCGATCTACGGCATCGGGGCAACTCGTGCCGCCAAGATTTGTGCGGACAGCAACATCGCGCCGTCGGCCAAGATCAAGGATCTGACCGATGCGGAACTGGAGGCGCTGCGCGCCGGCGTCGGTCAGTATGACGTCGAAGGCGATCTGCGTCGTGAAGTGTCAATGAACATCAAGCGACTGATGGACCTGGGCTGCTATCGCGGTCTGCGTCATCGTCGTGGCCTGCCGGTGCGCGGCCAGCAGACTCAGACGAACGCCCGTACCCGTAAGGGTCCGCGTCGTCCGATTCGTAAGTGATTCACAGGGTATAAGGAATGGCTCAGCCAAAATCTTCTGCGCGTACTAAAAAACGCGTCAAGAAAAACATCCCTGAAGGGATTGCGCATATTCACGCAACCTTCAACAACACCATCATCATGATCACCGATCGTCAGGGCAATGCGCTGGCGTGGGCGACCAGTGGTGGCAGTGGGTTCAAGGGTTCGCGCAAGAGCACGCCGTTCGCTGCCCAGGTCGCCGCCGAAAAGGCTGGCACCGTTGCCGCCGAGCATGGGGTGAAGAATCTGGAAGTTCGCGTCAAGGGCCCCGGCCCGGGTCGTGAGTCGGCCATTCGCTCGCTCAATGCCAACGGTTTCCGTATCACCAATATCACGGACGTGACGCCGATTCCGCATAACGGCTGCCGTCCGCCCAAGCGTCGTCGGGTCTAAGGAAAAATCATGGCGAAGTACACCGGTCCCAAGTGTAAGCAGGCGCGTCGCGCCGGTACCGACCTTTTTCTGAAGAGCCGCGGTCGCAGTCTCGAAGGCAAATGCCGTATCGATGCACCGCCCGGCCAGCACGGTGCCCGTCGTGGCGCGCGTCTGTCCGACTACGGTCTTCAGCTGCGTGAGAAGCAGAAGCTGCGTCAGATGTATGGCGTGCTTGAGCGTCAGTTCCGCAACTACTACAAGAAAGCGGCCAAGCAGAAGGGCGCAACCGGTGCGTTGCTGCTGCAGATGCTTGAGCGTCGTCTGGATAATGTGGTCTACCGCATGGGCTTTGCCGCGACCCGCGCCGAAGCACGCCAGCTGGTTAACCACAAGGCGATCTGCGTCAACGGTCAGACCGTGAACATCCCGTCCTACCAGGTGAATGCTGGTGACGTGGTGTCGGTTCGTGAGCGCGCCAAGAACCAGATTCGCATCAAAGATGCGCTGGACGTGGCGACGCAGGTTGGTCTGAAAGACTGGGTTGAAGTCGACGAGAAAAAGCTTGAAGGCACCTTCAAGTCGATTCCGGATCGCGACCAGTTCCTGGAAGACATCAACGAAAATCTCGTTGTCGAGCTTTACTCCAAGTAAACGCTGACAATTCCCTGGATGCAGAGCAAGAGGTGAACGCATGAGTGGCGTTTCCGAACTTTTGAAACCCCGCCTGGTTGAAGTCGAAGAACTCGGCCCCAACCGCGCGAAAATCGTGCTGGAACCGCTTGAGCGCGGTTTCGGTCACACCCTGGGCAATGCCCTGCGCCGGATCATGCTGTCGTCGATCCCGGGTGCGGCGATCACGCAGGTTGAGATCGATGGTGTGGTGCACGAGTACTCCACCATTGAAGGTGTGCAGGAAGATGTGCTGGACATCCTGCTCAACCTCAAGAACGTTGCCGTGCGCATGAATGCACGGGAAGAGGCCAAGCTGACGCTGAAGAAATCCGGCGAAGGCGCGGTCACGGCCGGTGACATTCAGCTCGATCATGACGTGGAAATCGTCAATCCGGATCTGCACCTGGCCAACCTGACCGGTGGCAGCCTGGATATGACCCTGACGGTGACCCGCGGTCGCGGTTACGTGCCGGCCGCCAGTCGCGCCAGCATGACCGAGGAAGAAACCGATCTGGTCAGCGGCCTGCGTCTGGACGCGTCGTACAGCCCGGTTCGCCGCGTCAGCTACAGCGTCGATGCCGCACGTGTTGAACAGCGCACCAACCTCGACAAGCTGATCCTCGACGTACACACCAACGGTGGTATCGCTCCGGGCGAAGCCGTGCGTGTGGCGGCTGGCATTCTGCGTGATCAGCTGACCGTCTTTGTTGATCTGGACGAAGAAGCTGCGGCACCGCAGCCGGAAGCCGGCCCCAGTGAGGAAGTCAATCCGGCGCTGATGCGCCCGATCGACGAGCTCGAGCTGACCGTGCGCTCGGCCAACTGCCTGAAGGCAGAAAACATTTACTACGTGGGCGATCTGGTCCAGCGTACTGAAGTTGAGCTGATGAAGACGCCGAACCTCGGCAAGAAGTCACTCAATGAAATCAAGGATGTCCTGGAACAGCAGGGGCTGAGCCTGGGCATGGAACTGGACAGCTGGACTTCGCCGAGCAGCGAAGCCAAGGCTTGAGGACTAAACGTCATGCGTCATCGTAATTCCGGCCGTCAGCTCGGACGTGAATCGTCGCATCGCAAAGCGATGCTGCAGAACCTGACCAATTCGCTGGTCGAGCACGAACTGATCAAAACCACCCTGCCGCGCGCCAAAGAGTTGCGCCGCGTTGCCGAGCCGCTGATCACCCGCGCACGCGAAGATTCGGTTGCGAATCGTCGTCTGGTGTTCTCGCGCCTGCGTAACAAGGAAGTGGTCGGCAAGCTGTTCAACGAACTCGGTCCGCGTTACAAGGATCGCAGCGGTGGTTACCTGCGGATTCTGAAAGCCGGCTTCCGTCGCGGCGACAATGCGCCGATGGCCTACGTCGAACTGGTCGATCGCCCGGTTGACAACGGCGAGGCCGGCGCAGAGTAAGCACCGGCTGCGCCGCATCACAGCTTCAAAAGCCCCGACTGGTTCGGGGCTTTTTTGTATCTGGGTTTCGCCCGGCGGTGACAGGGCGTATGTTTTTCAAGGGTTTGCGCCAGAATAGGCTTTATTGGCAGGCAGAAAATTTTCATTACAATGAGGTGTGCGCCTGACAACCGTAAAACGGGTCAGTAAAAAAATTGGGGAGAGACAATATGCAGATGTCGAACGCGCCGTTGGCGAAGCGACAGTGGGGACGTGTCGTCCTGTGTGCAGCACTCGCGGGCAGTCCGCTGAGTTCAGTGCAGGCGGTGCAGTTTGAGGTCGATATCGGTGATGGCCTGAGCGGTGTACTGAACACCTCGGCCACCCTGGGCGCGGCCTGGCGCATGCAGAATCGCGCAACCGATCTGCTCGGCAAGGCGAACCAGCTTCCCAATCTGTGCGGCACACGTTACGTGGCCGCCAGGGATGAAGAGATCAATTTTCAATCCTGTCAGGGCATCAACCAGAATGACATCCTGCCGGCGCAGGCGCTCAGTGGGGTGGCCGAGGATCTAGGCCAGGGGCCGCTGGACGGTATCGGCGCGATCGGACAGTTTTCTCCCAACTTTGATGATGGCAACTGGAACTATGATCGTTACGACATGGTTCAGGCGCCGTTCAAGGTGACCCAGGATCTCAGTCTGACCTACAACGACTACGGCTTCTTCGGGCGCTGGTTGTACTTCTACGACTTCGTCAACAACGATTTCGACGAATACCATCCCAATCGGCTGCGGCCGGGTGATCCGGGGCTGGAGCCGCCGGCCATTGCCGGGCTGCCGATTTCGTCCAATACCTATGGTGGCGCGCCGGAGCCGCATTACTCCAGGCGCTCGGACAGTGCGGTGCTGGAGCAGATCGGCAGTGACTTTCAGCTCATGGATGCCTATTTTTATGGCTATTTCCCGTTTATCGGGGACCGCGAACTGAGCGTCAAAGTCGGGCGCCAGAGTCTCTCCTGGGGCGAGTCCACGCTGCTGGTGATCAACTCGCTGAACCAGGCCAATCCGGTGGATGCCAACAACCTGTTCCGCACGGGCTTCGTGCCTGAAGAGGTGTTCACCCCGGTGGGCATGATCTACGCCAGCACCGGCCTGACCGACAATCTGTCGATCGAAGCCTACTACCAGTATGAGTGGGAAACCGTAGTGGCCCAGTCGCCGGGTGGTTTCTACTCGACGGTGGATTCGGGCACGCAGAACGCCGGTGGCAACACCGCCAGTATCAGCTTCGGTGGGCCGGCAGAAGATCCAACGCGGATTGGTACGCCGCTCAACAATCCGCTGTCGGCGTTGACCGATTCCTCCACCACGATCTTGCGTCGTCCCGACAATGCGCCGTCGGACAGTGGGCAGTTCGGTATTGCCTTCAAGTATTACGCGTCGGACTTCAACAACGGCACCGACTTCGGCTTCTACTTCATGAATTACCACTCGAAGCTGCCGTATGCGAGCTTCTGGGCGACCGACCTGTCGTGTGCACGGACCCATCCCAATGACGGTGTCAATGGCGAAGCCACGGGGGCTAATCTGGGCGTGGAGGCGGTCAACCTGCCGACTCTGCTGCTGGCCTGTCCCAATTTGCCGCTGGCCGATCAGATTGCCAGTGGGCAGGGGGCGCTGGTGCCACTGGATGCACTGGGCGTTGACGGCTTGCTGCTTGATCCCATCGGTGGTGTGATCCAGAACCTCAGCGGGACTGTGCTGGGGTCGGTGACCGATGTGACCCAGCAGCTCGGCCTGCCGCTGGACCTGTCAAACGGCATCCAGTTGCTCGGCACCGGGCCGGTGACCGATGCGGTGCCGCTGGATGGGGTTCAGTTCGGGCTCGAGTATCCGGAAGATCTGCAACTTTACGGCATGAGTTTCAACACCACGGCCGGCGATCTGTCATTCCAGGGTGAAATTGCCTACCGGCCGAACATGCCAGTGCAGGTCGATCTTGAAGATCTGACGTTCGCCGCACTCGGGCCGACCCTGACAGGTTGTCACCGGGCGGTGCATCCGGACTACGCCGGGGCGACCTGTGCGGATCAGACCGGCCTGTTGTCGCAGTCCGGACCCAATACCTTCAATCTGATCCCGGCGACCGGAGGGGCCACTGGCAACGGCGGTGATGCGCCTTCGGTACAGCGTTCCTTCCCGTCGTACATCACCAGTTATCGCGGCATCACCGTTGGAGAAAATGATCCGCGCGGCTACATTCGCGGCTGGGAGCACGTTAAATCCCTGCAATACAACCTCGGGGCCACGTATATCCTGGGTAAGACTGCCAACCCGATCGGTGCGGATCAGGTCATTTTGTTCTTCGAAGTCGGCGCCAACCAGATCCTCAATCCGCCGGAGCGCTGGCTGTATCAGATTGATGCGCCGGGCACGCATCGACACGCCAGCGCTGGCGTGGTCGACAGTGACACGGTTGATCCTTCGGATACCAGCCTGTCGCCACAACAGATTCGTCAGGATCACCCGGGATGCCTGACCGGCATTTGCGTTGCGGGCACCGATGGTCTGCGTTTCAACCCGCAGCAGGAAACCAACAAGTACGCCTCGGATTTCTCCTGGGGTTATCGCATCATCAGCTTGTTGCGTTACGAATCGATTGCGCCCGGGATCAGCCTGCAGCCGTTCATCATTCTAGCCCACGATGTGGAAGGGATTTCGCCCGGACCAGGCGAGAACTTCATTGAAGGGCGCAAGAATTTCTCGATCAACTTCGAGATTCGCTACAAGAACAACTGGGCGTTCTTCCCGGGTTACACCTGGTGGACGGGTGGTGGTTCTCAGAATCTGATGCGCGATCGGGATCAGGCTCAGTTCTACGTGCGCTATCAGTTCTAGGCCAGCGCACGGTTACAGATCAGGCCCGCTTCGGCGGGCCTTTTTTATGCACGGCCGCCGGCCATGGCCCGAGCCTTGCACACGCTGGGCATGCGTACTTCAATCAATCATCTGTTTTCTTTGTTGGTCACCCTGCTGTGTGTCCTTGTGAGTGCATGCGGTGGTGGCTCGTCCGGTGGCTCTGATGGGGTGCTGGCGGCCGATCCGGTGGCGGACATTGCGCGTGAGCAGGGCTGGGACGAATTGCCCGTCAAAATTCTTGATGTCGGTTACCTGGCCGAACCGGGCATGCTGGACGGCGTTTGCGTCATCGGCATACAAGCGCCCAGTGCGCTGGAACTGGCTGGCACCATATGGCCGGATCAGGCACCGGTTTTCGGCCACATCGGCGATTCTTTCGCACGCTGTCTGGCAGGCACCGTGCAGGTGATGTCCAGCTTGCCCGGGCATTTCGGAGTTTTTCTGGATCAACTGGTGCGTGTTGACTATGACGCCCAGGCCGAGGACTGCGGTCAGCAGATCGTTGGCGGTTGCTACCTGGAGTGGGCCAGTCTTGTGGTGGTGCTGCCAGACCGCTTGCTGGGGCTGATCAGCCTCACGGCGAGCTACGAGGAACTGGAATCGGTCGTGGTGGGGCACGAGATCTGGCATATGGTTGCCGGGGATTTCCACAGCTGACCATTGTCCTGCGCGCTGGCGCTGAGTTGGTGCCGGCAGAGGGACTCGAACCCCCAACCTACTGTTTACAAAACAGTTGCACTACCAATTGTGCTATGCCGGCATGCTTTGCGCAGAATCCTGCGATCGTGCGGCGCGCATTATAGCGGATCAGCATCCTGCTGTTGGCGTGCATACAGCACCAGGCCCTCGAATACCAGGTCATCGTTACGATGTACGGGGATATCGAGGTGCGGAGCGAGCAGTTCGGCACCGCCTCCGGTCAACCAGGCAAATTCGCAGCCAAGCTGCGCACGGGCCAGCTTGAATGCGCGCTCGATCAGTCCACAGGCCGTGTGCAGAGCGCCAAGTTGCAGCGCCAGTTCGGTATTGTCTGCCCAGCCCAGTTGTTCCGGCAGATGCCGCGCGGCACTGGGCAATGCGGTCTGGCGGCTGAGGGCCTGACTCAGCGGCTGGGGGCCGGGTGCGATCAGGCCGCCCTGATGAACACCCTGTGCGTCGCACAGATCCACGGTGGTGGCGGTGCCGATGTCGATCACGCAGCATGCTGTGCCGCCTCGGGCGTAGGCCGCGGCCAGGGCCAGGAAGCGGTCGACGCCCAGCCGTTCGGGCTGGGCATAGCTGTTGATCAGGCCCAGACCACGGGCCGGCGACTGGACCCAATGGCTCTGGACATTCGCATTTTGCAAGGCAAATTGCAGTGCATTGCGCAGCGTCGGCGTTGCGACGCAGGAAATGATCGCCTGGTGTGGGCTCTCCAGGGCTGCGAGTGCTGCGTCAAATTCCATGGCCAGCTGACCGTCCTGGTGTGCCAGCGTTTGCACCGGACCCAGTGTCTGGCCATCCCATGTGCGCCATTTCAGACGACTGTTGCCCAGATCAATCAGCAGCATCTGATCGTCTCAGGCTGACATCACCGACACTGAAGCGCTGTTCGCCGTGTGCCGTGCGCAGGCGCAGGCGGCCCCACTCGTCGATACCTTGCGAGTGGCCCGCCACACTGGCTTCGTTGCCGTGAATGAGTACCGGAGCGTCGTGATAGACATCGTAGTTGCTGAACTGCTCCAGGCGCTGGCTGATGCGGGCGTTGTCGAGGGCGTGACATTCCTTGAGCAGGGTGTCGGCAAGCTCGACGGCCAGGGTATTGCGGCTGATGGTGTGGCCGTGCAGGGCCAGACTGGTCCAATGCTGGTCGATAGCCGGACCTTCGCGCATGGCGACGTTCAGACCCAGGCCAATGATCAGGGTGCCGGCACCGAGCAGTTCACCGCGCTGCTCAATCAGCAGGCCACCGCATTTGCGTCCTCCAAGATAGAGATCGTTGGGCCACTTAAGCTGCAAGGCAATGCCCAACGCGTTCAGGCGTTCGCACAGCGCGACCCCAAGCACCAGCCCCAGTGCCGGGAGACGATCCGGCCAATGCTGGAAATCGATGCGCAGTGACAGATACAAATTCTGAGCAAACGGAGAATGCCACTGGCGCCCGCGACGGCCGCGGCCAGCACTCTGATGCTCGGCCAGGCACAGCATGTGGTTGCAGCCGTGTTCGCCCAACCAGCGGTTGGTCGAGTCCACACTGGTCAGGATCTGAACGCGGCTTGAGGCGTGCCCGGCAGCGCGCAGCTCGGTGAGGATGTGTTCGCCATCAAGCAGCTCTATGGCGGGTTGCAACTGGTAGCCACGGCCGCTTTGCGAGGCCACCTCAAGCTGCCATTCGGACAGGCGCCGGATACGCTTGGAGACCGCTTCGCGGCTGATGCCCAGGGTCTGTGCCAGATCGGCGCCAGAAATCCATTCGCCATGGGCCAGCTGCTGCAGCAGGATCAGCTGCGGATCATCCGGCGTCATGAGCGGGGTTTGATCAGCATGACCTTCTCAAAGCGGTTTTCGTTGCCGCGCAGCAGGCGCTGCAGGTTTTCGCGGTGGGTCCAGCTCAACAGCACCAGCATGCCCAGCGCAAATGCCCCCGGCAATGACCACAGGCCTGCCGCGGAAAAGCAGGCCACCTTGAGCGTGATCAGTGCCGTGGCCGTGAGCACGCTGAGACTGACGTAGCCGCTCAGCACCAGCACAATGATAAAACCGCCCAGTCCCCATAGCAGGGCGATCGGGAGCAAGGCCGCGCATGCGCCCAGGCCGCAGGCCACGCCTTTGCCGCCTTTGAAACCGGCCCACGGTGAGTAGATATGGCCGAGCACGGCGAGGCTGCCGCAGGCCCAGGGCAGCCAGAGCGGCGCCTGCTCGACCAGTTGCGGCAAGCCGGCCGCGGCCAACCAGGCCTTGCCGGCGTCTATGAGCAGCACGATCAGCCCCATCTTGATGCCACCGCTGCGCAGGGCGTTGGTGGCGCCCAGATTGCCGCTGCCGCTGCGGCGCAGGTCGAGGCCGCGCAGGTGGCCGACAATCTGCCCGCCGAGCAGGCTGCCGAGCAGGGCGGCGAGCAGTAGTGCGAGCACGCTCATCCGATATCCACGTGATAGTTGAGCGCCGTGTCGTCGGGCGAGAAGTGGCCGCGGTACAGCGCATCGATGCGCTCGGCGTAGCGTTGCAGAATGTGTCGCCGACGGGGTTTGTGGGTCGGGGTGAGCATGTGATTGTCGGTGGTCCACGGCTCGTCGAGCAGCGCCACCCGATGAATCTGGGCAAAACGCGGGTGGTTGTCGAGATCCTGCTTGAGCCGGGCGAGCAGGGCGGGCAGAAGATCCGGATCGTTCTGGTGCATGCCCTGGGTCTGACAGAACTCGTCCAGAGCCACCTGATTGGGCACGATCAGGGCGGTCAGGAACGGTCGCGCTTCGCCGATTACAATCACCTGCTCAACCAGCTCGTCGAGCATCAGTTCCTGTTCCAGCAGGGCCGGGGCGGCTTTCTCGCCATTCGACATGACGATCAGTTCCTTGATGCGCCCGACCACATACAGGCGGTCGCTGTGCAAGCGGCTGATTTTGTCGCCGGTACTCAGCCAGCCGTCGGCGCTGAGCACGGCGGCCGTGGCTTCGTCATCGTGCCAGTAGCCAAGCATCACGTTGGGGCCGCGCACCTGCAGTTCGCCGTTGCTGCCGCGCCGCGTTTCCACCCCGGGCAGCGGCAGGCCCACGCTTTCCGGATCGTTGTCGTCGGGATGGTTGGTGCTGACCACCGGTGAAGCTTCGGTCAGACCGTAGCCCTGAACGATAGGCAGGCCGAGTCCGATAAAGGTTTTGGCGATCTCCGGCGACAGCGGTGCGCCGCCGGATACGGCCAGGCGCACGCGGCCACCCAGGGCATCGAGCACGCTTTTCCCGAATTGACGGGCCAGCATTTGCCCCAAGTGATCCAGCGGCGGGCGCGGGCCGCGCTTCTGTTCGTACAGAAAGTGGCGCCAGCCCGCATCGCGGGCCAGATCGAACATCACGCGCAGCAACCACGGGCGTTTTTTCACGCGGCGCTGGATCATGGTGTAGAAGCGCTCGAACACGCGCGGGACCGAGACCAGCACGGTCGGACGCACTTCGCGCAGATCGTCGGTCAGATGCTTGATATCGCGGTTGAAGGCGACCTCGGCGCCGGCCAGGATCGCATGGTAGTAGCCGGCCGTGCGTTCAAACATGTGTGCCAGCGGCAGAAACGACAGCGCGATATCGCCGGCCACCATGGGAATCACCTGGTGACAGGCTTTGACATTGCTGAGTATGTTGCGATGGCTGAGCATCACCCCTTTGGGCTGGCCCGAGGTGCCCGAGGTGTAGCAGATCACGGCCAGGTCGTCGGCCTGGATCGGGTGGCGGCTGCGCGGTGCTGCGCCGGTCTGGTCCAGCCAGTTGGACAGCGCGATGACGCGCTCATCGTCGTTGTATCCGGAGGCCGGTTTGAGCGCGACCACGCGCCTGATCTGAGGCAACGCATGATTGGCGCTGATGGCCTGCCACCACTGCGGATCTTCGACCACCAGCAGGCTTGCCCCGGCATGCTCCAGTGTGGAGCCGGCGCTGCCGGCGGTGTCTTCACTGAACAGCGCCACCACCACCAGGCCCAGGCTTTGCGCGGCGATGTCGGCGGCGATCCAGTCCGGCCGGTTGCTGGCCATGATGGCGATGCGCTCGCCGGGTTCCAGCTGTTCGTTGGCGAGCGAGGCCGACCAGGCATTCACCCGGCTGGCCAGATCATTCCAGGTGTAGCTGTGCCAACGATTCAAACCCGGCAGATATTGCCGATACGCGGGTTGACCTGGTGAGGCCGCCACCCTGGCCTGGAACAGATCAACCAGGGTATGAATCTTGGAGATGTCGAGCTGTCTAGGTTTGTCGCTCATAGTCTGGACCTGCCGGAATGGCGAATTGTAGCAACTGTCCACGCACCGGTTCTGCTAATGTTGCTGACGGGATAAAGGTGCAGGAGCGAGGATTGGGCGACGACGCGCGCGAGACCGAATTGCTGGCGCAAATTCAGGCGCTGCGTGACCAGTTGGCGGCCGAAAAGCTGGCGGCTGAAAGTCAGCGTCAGGAGATGGAGCAGTTCGCTTTCGTAGCCTCGCATGATCTCAAGGAACCGCTGCGCATCGTGGCCAATTACCTGGGGCTGCTGCGCCGCCGGTATGGCGCGCAACTCGACGACGCGGCGCATGACTACCTCAGCACGGCGCTGGATGCGACCGTGCGGATGCGTCAGCTGATCGACAATCTGCTGGAATTTTCACGCGCCCAGGCGCTGGATGCCGAGGTCCAGAGTTTGCGTCCGGCCGTGGATCGGGCACTGCAGAACCTGGCCCAACTCATCGCCGACAACGATGCCGAAATCGAGGTCGGACCGCTGCCGCAGGTGCGCGTCGACGCCATGCAAATGGCCCGGGTATTCCAGAACCTCATCGCCAATGCCTTGAAATACCGCTCCGACCAGCGGCCCCTGGTGAAAATCAGTGCCCAGCGTGAAGCCGGCCTGTGGCGTATCCGTGTCGAGGACAACGGCATGGGGATTGCGCCGGAGCACCAGCAGCGCATCTTTCAGATGTTCAGTCGTTTGCATGCGCGTGATGAGATTGAGGGCACCGGTATTGGTCTCGCCACCTGCCAGCGCATTATCGAACGGCATGGCGGGACCATCGATGTGCAGTCCAGTGCCGGACAGGGCGCCTGTTTCAGCTTCACCCTGCCGGCCGGGCAGGGCGACACCGCGACGTGAGCAGCGTGCTGGTCAACGTGGACAGCTCCGCGCTGGTCTGCGTGATCATTGCGCTGGGTATGGGGGTGGCCTTTTTGGTCGCCGATGCGCGCTCGCTGACCACGCGCATGCTGTCGGCGTTTCTGCTCAGCATCGGCGCAGCGATCTTTCTGAATGTGACGTTCGTGCGTCCATACGCGCCGCAGGACTTGCCCTGGATGTCTTATCTGGCGCCCTGCGCCACCGCTCTGAGCATGATTTTCGGGGCCGAGTGGGTGCTGCGCATCCGCCGTATGGTGCCGGCTGGCGCCTTGCGCACCCGCTTTGGCGATGCCCAGTTTCGCATGGCCCAGGGCTTTGCCGTGGTCTACGCCGCCCTGGGCATGTGGTTCAACGATCTGCGCGCCGAATACTTTCTCGGTGCCCTCGGGCGCCCCGGGCTGTTCGCCCAGAGCGAGTTCTGGCTGTTCGCCACGCCCTTTGTGCTGGCCGTGCTGTGCGTGATTGACGGCACCCTGATCACCCTCAATCGCAAGCCCGATCATGCTGAGGTGGTGCGGCTGGGTGGTATCGCCATGGCCGCTCCGCTGATCGCGGCCGGCTTGTTGCTGCCGCCGCCGCTGGCGTCGTTCAGTTCGGCGCTGGGTTTGATGGTGTTTCTGATCGCGGCGGTGCAGTACCACGTGCTGCAGGGGCAGCGTGGCCAGTTTCTGCGTCGCTTCCTGTCGCCATCGGTGGCCGAACTGGTCCGCCGTGATGGGTTGGTCCGGGCCATGCAGCAGCAGAAGTTACCGGTGGCCGCGGTGGCTTGCGATCTGCGTGGTTACACCGATTTCGCGTCCAATCAGGATTCCGCCGAAGTGATCGCCGTGCTGCAGGATTTCTATGATCAGGTCGGTATCGAAGCGGCAGCCCACGGCGCCACCATCAAGGATTACGCAGGCGATGGCGTGTTGTTGCTGCTCGGCGCCCCGCTGCCGGTGGATGGACATGCGCGTCAGGCGCTGCATATGGCGGCGTGTATCCGTCGGCGTTGCGAACAGCTTTTTGCCCAGCGCGGGATTGCCCTGGGGTTGGGCATCGGCGTGGCCAGCGGGCAGGTCAGCGTCGGGGTGATCGGACAGCAGCGGCTGGAATACGTGGCGGTAGGCCGTGCGGTCAATCTGGCGGCGCGGCTGTGCCAGAATGCCGCGTCGGGCGAGATTCTGTGTGATGACGACACACTGGCCCAGGTTGAGGACCAGGGGCGTTTTGTCAGCGGAGAGCTGATGCGCCTGAAAGGTTTTGTAGAGCCGGTCCAGACCTGGCTTTTGCCCGCCTTGTGAACCCGTATTGAGCCCAGGCATGAGCGACATCAAGATTTTTACCACCGGTGGCACCATCGACAAGGTGTACTACGACGCCAAAAGCGATTTTCAGATCGGTGACCCGCAGGTCGAACCGATACTGCAGGAGGCCGGTGTGACCTTGAGTTTTGAGGTCCAGTCGTTGCTGCGCAAAGACAGTCTGGAAATGACCGACGAGGACCGTGCACGAGTTCGTGAGGCGGTCCAGCAGGATAGCCATCAGCGCATACTCATCACCCACGGCACCGACACCATGATCGATACCGCTCTGGCCCTGGGCGATTGCGCGGACAAGACCGTGGTGCTGACCGGCGCCATGCAGCCGGCGCGTTTTCGCATCACCGATGCGGTTTTCAATGTCGGATTTGCGCTGGGCGTGGCGATGAGCCACCCGGCCGGCGTTTATGTGGCCATGAACGGCCAGGTTTTTGACCCGCGCAAAAGCGTCAAAAACCGGGCCGAGGGCCGCTTCGAATCCCGCCAGTGAGCACGTTTTTACTGGTCTTGCTGCTGATCGGCCTGTTCCTGGCCGGCACCTTCGTGACCGCATACCGCCTGCTGCAGATACTGTCGCGGCGTGAGCGTGACATCGACCCGGCCAAACTGCGACGCTGGGATGATGAGGATGAAGACAGGGATCGCTGGTAAGAAAAAACCCCAGCGGGCTGAACCGGCTGGGGTTTTTTTACGTCTTGGGGTTTACCAGATGCTGCCGGAATCGCCGGCGGTTTTGCCGAAGGTGTAGCCCACACCCACGCTCCACTCGTCGATATCCAGTTCTTCGTAGCTTTCGTAGCGGGCCAGCACGACCCAGTTGCCGAAGTTGTAGCCCACGCCTGCGCCGTACAGGGTTTCTTCGTCGCTGTCGTACTCGCGGTACTTGTACTGCGCGTTGACTTCGAGATTGTCAAAGACCAGTGCGCGGATGCCGCCGGTCAGACCGTAGCCGTCGGTGCGCCCGTTGGAGGGTAGGGCCAGGGCCTTGGAGGTGGTTTGTCCGGCTGCAGCGTCACAAATGCCGAGCACGCCAAGCAGGCCACCCAGCGGGCTGTCGCACAGCGCGTTGCCGCCACCGTTGCCGCCATCGTCACCGCCAGCGGCGGTGGCCACGTCGAGATCAATCTGCTCCCAGGTTGCGGCTGCGTAGAGCTGCAGGGTGCGTGCTTCGTTGAGGGCAAAGTTCATGCCCAGGCCGCCAGAGAAGAATTCCAGGTCGGCATCACCGGTGGAATCGTCGAAGGTGCGGGTGGAGTAATCCACCGTTGCGAACAGGTATTCGGTCAAAGCAACGTTGAGGTCGATGCCGTATCCGTCACCGCTCAAATTGCCCAGCTCGGAGTCGATGTAACGGGCGTTGAGGCTGTTGAACAGAATCGCGTCATCGGCGGCCAGTGCGCTGCCGCTCGCCAGCAATGCAGCGGCGGCCACAGTGTGTTTGAACATGGTCAAATCCGTTTGTGGTTGGGAGGAGAAATGGTCCGCTGACTATGCGGCAGTCCCGTGACCTTGGCAATACTGCACTTGACGTACGTGGGGCGAAGCTGGTCAGGCGGGTTTTTGCGGCTGCGCTGCAAAGCCGAAGTGGGCGGGCAGCGGCGTGTTACCCAGATGTCTCACCGCGACAGGGTCCTTGCCTACAAGCACCGTCAGGCCGACGTTTTCAGGCTTTTCCAGCGCCTCAGGCAGGGCCTCGTCGGAGAGGCTGTGGCCGTCCTTGTCGCGCAACCAGCGGGTCAGCGCCATCAGGTCCTGGTCATGAACCAGCGCAGGGCCGCGCGCGGTTTGCGCGATGACATCGCCATCTGCGCTGATCCAGAAGCGCTCAATGGCGTCCAGCGATCGGCCAGTGTGGTCTTCCAGCGCCAAAGTGTCCGCCTCGGGCTGGGCGATGCGCGCAATCCACGGTGTGGCTTCGAGAGCCACATGCACCCGTTGCGGACCATTCTGGAAGGCGTAGCCACCGTCATCGAGCGGGCCGTAATTGCGGTTGATGAACGCAATCAGGTTGGGGTTGGTCACAGATTCATTGCGCAGCAGCCACTGGCCGCGTCGGGTCAGGCTGAGCCAGCCGTAGACATCGGGTACGTTAGGCCATTGCTGCAGGGCGCGTTTGACGCGTTCGTCCATAACCGGAGGGCTGGGTGCTGGCCTTGTATTGTAGACCGTGAAGATACGCTGGGGGCTGCGCTGGATGGTCATTGCGGCACTTGTGCTGGTGGTCTTGCTGTGGCCGGACGGGCGCTGGCGGCCTGGCGCAGCCACCCCTGTCGGGCCAACGCCTGCACCGCTGAGAATTGTCTGTGTGGGTGGCGAGAAGTTCATGCGTTGCCCCAGCGATTGCGAGGTTGACGCGCGTGGCCAGGCCGCATGCCGGTGCCAGGATTTCTATTATCAACGTGGCAATCAACCTCTGACGTTCAGCCATAGCCTGTGCCGTTGACTACACTAGGCGCTGTTCCCCGCTTTGTGCGCGCCATGTCTGAATATTTCGCAACCTGTCCACGTGGTGCTGAGCAGCTGCTCGCGGCTGAGCTGGCGCGCCTGGGTGTGGATGATCCGCAGCCCACCCGTGGTGGTGTGGCGTTCAGCAGCACGGCGGCGGATGTGGCTTACCGGGTGTGTCTGTATTCGGCGTTGCATCAGCGTTTGCTGCTGATACTCGGGCGTTTTCAGGCGCGCACCCCGGATGAGCTGTATGCCGGGGTGCAGCAGGTCGACTGGTCGGAGCACCTGGCGGTGGACGGTACCCTGCGCATTGATGCCAAGTTGCGTGACACCGAGCTGGGCAAGCCGCATTTCGCGGCCTTGCGGGCCAAGGATGCCATTGTTGATCAGTTTCGAGCGCGCTTTGATCAGCGCCCATCGATTCGGATGCGCAGCCCGGATCTGCGCATTGATCTGTTCGTGCACCGTCAGTCGGTCCAACTGGCCACCGACCTGACCGGCGTGTGGAAGGCTGAAACACCTTCCGGCGCCGTGGGCGATGGCATTGATGCGGCGCTGGTGCTGGGCGTGCTCAAGCAGTGGCCGGCCGACGTGGTGATCGCCGGATCCGCCCATGTGGATGTCATCGCCCAGGCGGCCATGCGCGCCTCGGCGGCCGCGCCCGGCTTGCTCAAACATGATTTCGGTTTTGCTGGCTGGCTCGGCCATGTACCGGCGCGATGGCAGCGCCTGTGCGACGAGGCGCGTCAGGCCCAGCACGCCGCACCGGATGAGCAGCATCCGCGCATCCATGTCTACGAGCCCGATCTCAAGCGCCTGGGGCGGGCGCGTCGACACGCCAAAGCCCTCGGTCTTGAAGCCTGGGTGCAGTGGCATGATCAGGGCGCCTGGAAGATGAAGCCACCAGCCGCCAGCGGTGTTTTGCTGGTCTGCCCGTCGCGCGATGACAGTGCCCAGCAGGCCGCGGTCGAGCATGCTGCGCGCAGCCGTTTTGAGGGGTGGCAGGTGGTACACCGCAGCGAGTCCGGCGAAACCCAGGGGCGGGCCTGGCGTGGCAAGGCGCAGCAGGTGCTGAAAGTCAGTCGCGGCAAACGCAATATGCAGGTTCAGCTGTTCGACCTGAGCACGCATACGCGTCCCGCCGAGGTGTCGCCGGCGCCGCGCCAGCCCGTGGCGGAAACGGTTGCTGAGCCGACCGTCGAGCCGGCCCCTGATCTGATCAATCGCCTGGGCAAGAATCACAAGCATCTGCGCCGCTGGGCTTTGCGCGAGGGGGTTGATTGCTACCGCCTCTACGATGCTGATTTGCCCGAATATGCGGCCGCAGTCGATCTGTATCACGGCGATGCGCTGTGGGCCGTCATCCAGGAATATGCGGCGCCGGCCAAGCTGCCTGACGCGGTTGCTGCCGAGCGTTTGCAGCAGGTCGTTGATGGTGTGCGGCGGGTGCTGGACCTGCCGCCGCAGCGTGTGGTGGTGAAGACGCGCCAACGCCAGCGTGGTCAGGCCCAATATGAAAAGCTGGGGCGCGATGGTGATTTCCACGTGGTCCAGGAAGGCGGGTTGAAGTTGCTGGTCAACTTCACCGATTACCTCGACACCGGCCTGTTTCTTGATCATCGCAGCGTGCGTGCGGAGCTCGGTCGTCAGGCCCGGGGCCGGCACGTGCTGAACCTGTTCGCCTACACCGGTGTGGCCACGCTGCACATGGTTGCAGGCGGGGCCAAGTCGAGCACCACGGTGGACATGTCGCGCACCTATCTGTCGTGGGCCAAGCGCAATCTGCTGCTCAACGGCCTGCACGGCAATCAGCACCAGTTCGTGCAGGCCGATTGTCTGCACTGGCTGGCCGAACAGGCCAAGGACCCGGCGAGCAAACGCTATGGTTTGATCTTCATGGATCCGCCGACCTTTTCGCGCTCCAAGCGCATGCAGGACACGCTGGATATCCAGCGCGATCATGTGAGCCTGATCCGCCAGGCGGTGACCTTGTTGCGGCCTGGAGGCGAGCTGTTCTTCTCCAACAATTTCCGCCGTTTCAAGCTGGACGAGGCGTCGCTGAGCGATCTGGCCATCCGTGACATCACGGCGGCCACCTTGCCCGAGGACTTCAAACGGCGACCGCGCATCCACTACTGCTATCGCATACAGCGCGCCTGAGTGCGCTGCGGTCTCCCCATCTGCAACCGCCGCGCAGGGAACGTTTCAGCGGATTGCTGCGTGTAGTCAGCACGCGCCATGACCGGCGCATCACGACAAGACTTTGGGGAAAACCGTGACGAAAACAATGCCGTGGGGAGCAGCCCTGCTGGCCGGCGCTCTGGTGTGGGCAGGGGCAGCATCCGCAGACGACAACAAAATGACGCCGCAATTGCTTGAACGCGCCAGTACTGGTGCGGTCAGCGTGGTGGTGGAAATGCGTGATCAGGCCGATCTGTCCGGCGCCGCCGCAATCCGCGATAAGGCGGCCAAGGGGGCGTTTGTGGTCTCGCGCCTGAAGACGCATGCGCAGAGCACGCAGGCGCCGGTGCGCAGTGTGCTCGAGGCCGCGGGTGTGTCATACCAGTCGTACTGGCTGGCCAATGTGGTGCATTTGGACGCGGCTGCGCCTGTGCTGCGTCAGCTCGCCGCATTGCCGGGTGTGGCTGCCATCCATGCCGTGGCCAAGCCGGATTTCAGTCAGGCGCCGGCGCCGATGACGCCCAAGGACGAAGACGAGCTTGAGATGAGCATCGAGCCAGGGATTCAACTGGTTGGCGCTCCGGCGGTCTGGGATCTGGGTATTCGCGGCCAGGGCGTGGTGGTGGGTGATCACGACATCGGCGTGGAATGGGAGCACCCGGCGCTGATCCGGCAGTACCGTGGTTGGGATGGTCTGAATGCCGACCACAGCTACAACTGGCACAACGCGTTCGGTGCGCTGGATCCGTTCTGCAGTGATCCGGCGGTGCCCTGCGATTCGCATGGCCATGGCACCCACACCACCGGCACCATGGTTGGGGATGATGGCGCCGGCATGCGCATCGGCATGGCGCCCGAAGCGCAATGGATGGCCTGTCGTTCGCTGCTTGATCCGGTGGTCGGGGTGGGCACGTTGCCGACCTATCTGGATTGCATGCAGTGGTTTGTGGCGCCGTACCCGGCAGGTGAGCCGGACATGGCCGACCCGAGCAAAGCACCTGATGTGATCAACAATTCCTGGGGCTGTGTCGAGGCCTGCCCGCCCGACATTCTCAAGGCTGCCAATGAAGCCACCGAGGCGGCCGGCATCGTGCAGGTTGTTTCGGCCGGCAACGATGGTCAGGGCGAAGACCTGAGCTGCTACACCTTGTTGTTCCCGCTGGCCATCTACGAGAGCAGCTTCACCGTCGGGGCGAGCGATTTCGAAGACCAGATGGCGAGCTTTTCCAGTCGCGGGCCGGTGCTGTCGGATCTGTCCATGCGCACCAAGCCGGATGTGACGGCGCCCGGGGTTGGGGTGCTGTCATCCACCATCGACGGAGAATATGCCGCGTATTCCGGAACCAGCATGGCCGGGCCGCATGTTGCAGGCCTGGTGGCATTGCTGATTTCGGCCGAGCCGTCGCTGCGCGGCCAGGTTGCGCTGATCCGTCAGATCATCGAAAGCACCGCCATTCCGCTGCAGACCGAAGAAAACTGTGGCGGCACGGCCGAGGGCGAAAAGAGCAATGTCTTCGGCAGCGGTCGTATTGATGCGCTGGCCGCGGTGCTGGCGGCGCCGGGCATGCTGGATGAGGCCTCGGGCGACGACAGTAGCGATGAGCCGCCGCAGTCCGGTGGTGCGCGTGGTGATGCTGGTGTGCGCGGTGGTGGCGCTTTGGGCCTGTGGCTGTTCAGCCTGGCTGGTTTTGTACTGCTGGGACGCCGTCGTCGCGCTTGAGAAATGCAGTGCTCAGCTTGAGGCTGTCCAGAAACCCGTCAACTAACTGTTCGGCCTGGGCTTCCAGGTCGAACAGGTCGGGAGCGAACAGCCAGTTGGTGAGCAGGCCGCGTATCCACGCATGCACGGCCAGTGATGCGGTGCGGGTGTCGAGCTGACTCGGCAATTGCCCGCGCCGTATCGCGTTTTCCAAAGTTCTCTGGGTGCGCGCAACGCCATCCCGGTAGTACTGATTGTGCAGCTCGATGATCGGGCCCATGCACTCGATCTGTTCGCAACGCAGGAACAGCACGTCGAGCACGCGTTGTTGATGCGGATCGCTCACGGTGTGTTGCAACACCGTCACCAGCAGATTGCGCAGCTGGCCTAGTGGATCCGGTTCATCCGGATTGGCCGACTCATCCGCCAGCGCCTGAATCGGCGTGTGGATGCGTTCGTGCATCTGATTGAACAAATCCACCTTGTTGCGGAAATGGCCATAGATGGCCCCGCGTGTCACGCCGGCGGCCGCCGCGATGTCGTTCAAGGAGGTGTGCGACACCCCTTGCTTGCGAAACACCTGTTCGGCGGTATCAAGAATCAGATTGCGGGTTTCCAGCGCTTCGGCTTTGGTTTTTCGGGCCATTTTTGGTGTTTTGTCATGCGGCCGGGGCCGACCGGGAGAACCGTGCCGGGCGCCACATGGTTGCGTGTCTTCGGGGGCAGGTCAATTTGCTTGTATACATTCATGAATGTATATAAAGTAACACGTCCGATCCCCCCGATGCTTGCCCATGTCCTGTTCTCCGATTGCGCGTGGCCGCGTTCGGTCGCATATCCATCCTGCGGCACTGCTGTTGCTGGCAGTCGCCGGCGTGACCGCTTGCAGCGATTCGTCAGCGCCGCCGAGTGATGAGTCGGCGGAGTTGCAGGTGGGGGTGTTCACCCTGCGCAACCAGGCGGTTGAGGTCACCACCGATCTGCCGGGGCGCACCACGCCTTACCGGGTGGCTCAGGTGCGCCCGCAGGTTGGCGGTGTTATCCAGCAGCGGCGCTTTGAAGAGGGTGCGCGGGTTGAGGCCGGCGAGCTGCTGTATCAGCTGGATGACAAGGTGTATCGCGCTCAGGTCGAGCAGGCCAAGGCCGAGCTGGACAAGGCGCAGGCCACGGTACAGTCGGTTGAAGCCAATACCCGGCGCATTCGCGAGGTGGTTGGCAGCGGCGCCGTCAGTCAGCAGGAATTTGACGACGCACGCGCGCGGCTGGCCGAAGCCAAGGCCGACGTGGAGCTGGCCAGGGCGCGTCTGGAAACGGCGCGCATAGATCTGGAATACACCCGCATTGCGGCCTCCATCGATGGCCGGATTGGTCGTTCCTTCGTCACCGAAGGTGCGCTGGTCACCGCCAATCAATCGGCCGAGCTGGCTCAGATTACCCAGCTGGACCCGATTTATGTCGACATTCCGCGCTCTTCGGCCGAGGTGCTGGCGTTGCGTCAGGCGCTGGCCGAAGGGCGTTTGCAGCAGGCCGAATCCGGGCGAACCCAGGTGCGACTGATGCTGGAGGATGGTTCGGAATACAGCCACAGCGGTGAACTGCAGTTCTCTGATGTCACGGTGGATCGCGACACCGGCAGCGTGACCCTGCGTGCGATTTTCCCCAATCCGGATCATCAGTTGCTGCCGGGCATGTACGTGCAGGCTCGTATCACCGAAGGGGTGCAAACCCAGGCTTTGCTGGTCCCGCAACAGGGCGTAACCCGTGATCGGCAGGGCCAGGCGACGGCCTTGCGGGTCAACGCCGACGGCTCGGTGGAAAAGCGGGTGCTGCAGGCCGACAAAGCCATCGGTCAGTTCTGGTTGGTCAGCGAGGGTCTGTCCGCCGGAGATCAGGTCATCGTCAATCAGCTGCAGCGCGTCAGCCCCGGCGATCAAGTCACTACCGAGGATGCCGGCATTCAGCCGTATGCCGCTGCCGGTGAGCAGGGCGCACGCCTGAGCGCGGCCACCGAGGCAAGCAATGGTTAATTTTTTTATCGATAGGCCCATCTTTGCCTGGGTTATCGCCATTGTGATCATGCTCGCTGGGGCCCTGGCCTTGCGCTCGCTGCCGGTCGAGCGTTTTCCCACGGTGGCGCCGCCATCGGTGGAGGTCCGGGCCCAGTACCCCGGGGCGTCAGCGCAGACCCTGACCAATTCGGTGACCCAGGTCATCGAGCAGCAAATGACCGGTGTCGATGGGCTGCTGTATATGAGCTCAAGCAGTGATTCCACCGGCAATGCCCGCATCACGCTGACCTTTGAGCCAGGCACCGACCCCGACATCGCGCAGGTCCAGGTTCAGAACAAACTGCAGCTGGCCGAGCCACGCCTGCCGCAGGCCGTGCAGGATCAGGGTGTGCAGGTGGTCAAGGCCAACTCCAACTTCCTCATGGTGTTGGCGCTGATTTCAACCGACGGTCGCCTCGACCGCACCGACCTGGCTGATTTCATCGCCACCGATCTGCAGGACCCGATCGGACGTGTGACCGGCGTTGGCACCACCCAGCTGTTCGGTGCTCAGTACGCCATGCGCATCTGGCTCAATCCCACCCGGTTGACCCAGTACGAGCTCACCGTGGGCGATGTGATCTCGGCCATTGAAGTGCAGAACGCTCAGGTCACGGTCGGCCAGCTGGGTGGTCTGCCGGCGATTCAAGGGCAGCAGCTCAATGCCACCATCACGGCGCAAACCCGCCTGGAATCCGCAGACCAGTTCCGCCGCATTCTGATCAAGACCGACAGCGATGGCGCGCGCGTAACTCTCGGCGACATTGCCCGGGTGGAGCTGGGTGCCGAGGACTACAGCATCGAGTCCTACTATGCTGGCCAGCCTTCGTCCGGCATGGGGATCAATCTGGCGCCGGGGGCCAATGCACTGGACACCGCCCTGCGTGTGCGCGAGCGCATTGCCGAGCTGGAAGCCTACTTCCCCGAAGGGGTTGAGGTGCGTTTTCCCTACGACACCACGCCGTTTGTCAGCACCGCCATCCATGAGGTCTACAAGACTCTGTTCGAGGCTGTGCTGCTGGTCTTTTTGGTCATGTTGCTGTTCCTGCAGAACCTGCGTGCAACCCTGATTCCGACACTGGCCGTACCGGTGGTGTTGCTCGGCACCTTCGGCGTCATGGCGGTGGCCGGGTTTTCGATCAACATGTTGACCATGTTTGGCATGGTGCTGGCCATCGGTCTGCTGGTCGATGACGCCATTGTGGTGGTTGAGAATGTTGAGCGCGTCATGCATGAGGAAGGCCTGCCGCCGCTGGAGGCGACCCGCCGTTCCATGGGCCAGATCACCGGCGCCTTGATTGGTATTGGCGTGGTCCTTTCGGCCGTGTTCGTGCCGATGGCCTTCTTTCCAGGTTCCACCGGCGCGATCTATCGTCAGTTCTCACTCACCATCGTCACCGCCATGTCCTTGTCGGTGCTGGTGGCGCTGGTGTTCACGCCGGCCCTTTGCGCAACCTTGCTGAAGCCGCCGCAGGAGGAAGATCACGGCCCGTTGAAACGCTGGTTGGGTTGGTTCAATCGTGGCATGGACAAAGGCACGCGTGGCTATCAGGCGTCGGTCAGCCATATCGCAAAGCGCACCGGCCGCTACACCCTGATTTATGTCGCGATTATCGCGGTACTGGGGGTTCTGTTCATGCGCTTGCCGACGGCGTTCCTGCCCGAGGAAGACCAGGGGCTGCTGCTGACCCAGGTGGTTTTGCCACAGGGTGCAACACAGGAACGCACGCTGAAAACCGTCGGAGAGGTGGGTGATTACTACGCCGCGCTGGACAGTGTCGAGGGCGCCTTCACCATCGCCGGGTTCGGCTTTGCCGGGCGTGGCCAGAATGTCGGCCTGGCCTTCGTCAATCTGAAGCCCTGGGAAGAGCGCGATCCGCAGACGGAAAGCGCCATGGCCATTCTGGACAGCACCAATGAGCCATTTTCCAAGATCAAGGACGGTATGGCCTTCGCGTTCAACCTGCCACTGGTGCGAGGTCTGGGCAACGCCACCGGTTTTGATTTGCAGCTGCAGGACCGCGGTGGCATCGGGCATGAAGCGCTCAGTGAAGCGCGCGACACCCTGATCAAAAAGGCCAATGACAGTCCCATATTGTCCAAAGTGCGGGCCAACGGTCAGGAAGACACACCGCAATACCGCATCGATATCGACTACCAAAAAGCACGTGCGCTGAGCATCCCGCTAGCCGAGATCGGACAGATGCTGTCGGTGGCCTGGGGCTCACGCTACGTCAATGATTTTCTCGACAATGGCCGCGTCAAACGCGTGTATTTGCAGGGCGATGCCCCGTACCGCATGTTGCCGGAGGATTTCAGTCACTGGTATCTGCGCAACAGCCATGGCGACATGGTGCCGTTCAGCAGCATTGCCAGCGGGCACTGGGATTACGGCTCGCCGCGACTGGAGCGCTACAACGGGGTGCCGGCGATGCAGATCCTGGGAGAGCCGGCTGAGGGCTACAGCTCCGGTCAGGCCATGCAGGAGATGGAAGCACTGGTGGCTTCGCTGGGGCCGGGCATCGGTTTCGAGTGGACCGGGGTGTCGTTGCAGCAGCAGCAATCAGGTTCCATGGCGCCGTACCTGTACATGATCTCGATCATCGTGGTGTTTCTGTCGCTGGCCGCCCTGTATGAGAGCTGGAGCATCCCGTTCGCGGTGATTCTGGTGGTGCCGCTGGGTGTGTTGGGCGCGGTGCTGGCGGCATTGAGTCGCGATCTGACCAACGACGTGTTTTTCCAGGTCGGAATTCTGACCACGATCGGTCTGGCGGCCAAGAACGCCATTCTGATTGTTGAATTCGCCCGCGATTTGCAAGACCAGGGCAGAGATATGTTGTCAGCAGTGTTGGAGGCGGCACGCATACGCTTGCGCCCCATCCTGATGACCTCGATGGCGTTCACCTTGGGGGTAACCCCGCTCGCGCTGAGCTCCGGCGCGGGTGCCGCGGCCCGTGTGGCGATAGGCTCCGCGGTGTTTGGCGGGATGTTGGCCGCAACCTTTCTGGCCATTTTCTTCATCCCGCTGTTCTACCTCCTGGTGACCCGCTGGGCTGGCCGTCGAAACCCCACGACCCAGCCCGTTACCGCCGGCAGTTGACCCCACTGTCGCGGTAAACTGAGCGTGGGCCACCGTCCAAGGTGGCCCACGTTTTTTCAACGGCTTCGTTCATGCGCCCACTTCCCCCTGGTTTTGCCCGTCATCGCTGGACCGGCTTCACGCTGCTGGCGGTCACCTTTGTGCTTGGCTTTTTCCATCGCATCGCACCGGGTGTGGTGGCGCCCGACCTGATGGCCAGTTTCAGTATTTCAGCCGCTGCGCTGGGTACTCTGGCGGCGGTGTATTACTACATCTACACCTTGCTGCAGATTCCTGCCGGCATCCTGTCGGATACCCTGGGACCACGTTACACCGTGGGCCTTGCCGGGCTGATCGCGGCCATGGGGACTGTGATGTTCGGGCTGGCCGAGGATTTCACCACCGCCTCGATCGGGCGCATGCTGGTGGGTTTGGGTGTTTCCTTCACCTTTGTTGGTTTGATGAAGTTCAACACCCTGTGGTTTCCCGAGAATCGCTACGGGGTGGTGTCCGGACTGACGCTGCTGATCGGCAATGCCGGCGCGGTACTGGCCGCAACGCCGCTGGCCCTGGTGCTGAATGTCGCAACCTGGCGCGAGGTGTTCGTCGGGGTGGGCGTGGTCGGCGCATTGCTGGCCGCCTCGACCTTGCTACTGCTGCGCAATCACCCGCGCGATGCCGGCTATCCCGATATCCAGACGCTGCAGGGCTTGCCCCCGCATCCGCCGGCACACCGGCACTGGAGTCGCGAGCTGTACGGGGCGCTGAGCAATCGCCACGTGTGGCCGGTGTTCCTGGTCATGTTCGGCCTGGTCGGCACCGCCCTGGCGTTTGTCGGTCTGTGGTGCGTGCCCATGATGCAGGACGTGCACGGCGCCTCGCGCACGGCCGCGGCCAATTGCGCCACGGTCATGCTGATTGCCACCGCAGTGGGTTCGTTCTTTGGCGGCACGGTCTCCGATGCGCTGGGGCGTCGCCGCCCCATGGTGGTGGTGTGCGCGCTGGGCGTGCTGGCCAGCTGGCTGGGCTTGCTGTTTCTGCCCTGGACGCCAGGCTGGTCGGCCTGGCTGTTGCTGGGCCTGCTGGGTCTGTGTGCCGGTGGCAGTACGGTGTCTTACGCGGTGGCCAAGGAAGTCGCGCCACCGCTGTTTGCAGGCATGTCGATCGCCGTGGCCAACACCGGCCTTTTCGCCGGCGCGGCGGTGGCCCAGCCGCTGTTTGGGTGGGCTATGGACGTGCTGTGGCAGGGTGAGCTGGTCAACCAGCTGCGTGTGTACGAGTGGATCGACTACCGCCGTGGGCTGTATCTTTCCGCCGGGCTGGCCTTGATGGGGCTGCTGGTCAGCCTCACCCTGAAAGAAACATACTGCCGCAACATCAACTGGAAACCCGCTGATCATGGTTGACCAAGCCGAACTTGAACTTTTCCGCGACAACGTCCGCCGCTTTATTGAAGAAGAGGCGCAGCCGCACTACGAACAGTGGGAGAAAGACGGCATCGTGCCCAAATCGTTCTACCGCAAGATGGGTGAGAACGGCTTGCTGTGCGTGGATCAACCAGAAGAATATGGCGGCATCGGCGCGCCGTTCGAGTTTTCCGTGGTGGTACTGGAAGAAGCTGCGCGCATGGGGTTTATGGCCCTGGCCAGCAATCTCAGCGTGCATTCGGATATCGCCGCTCCGTACATCCTGCATCTGGGCAGCGAAGAGCAGAAGCAGTTTTACCTGCCGCGCATGGCCAGCGGCGACTGCATCGGCGCCATCGGCATGACCGAACCCGGTGCGGGCTCCGATTTGCAGGGCATTCGCTCGCGCGCTGATGCTGATGGTCAGGGCGGTTATGTGGTCAACGGCGGCAAGACCTTCATCACCAACGGGCAGAATGCCGGAGTGGTGGTGGCCGCGATCAAGACCGACCCGGCGGCCGGTGCCAAAGGCACCACGCTGTTTCTGCTTGACACCGATCAGGACGGATTCTCACGCGGGCGCAACCTGGAAAAAATCGGTCAGCATGCCGCTGACACCTCCGAACTGTTCTTCAAGGACATGAAAGTCGGCGCCGACAAGGTGCTGGGTCGGCTCGGCGGTGGCTTCGGTCATCTGATCGATGAACTGCCGCGCGAGCGCCTGGTGCTGGCCGCCATGGCCGTGGCGCACGCGCGCGGAGCACTGGAACGCACAGTGGCCTACGTGCAGGAGCGCAAGGCATTCGGGCAGAGCATCGCCAGCTTCCAGAACACGCGCTTTACCCTGGCGCGTCTGAAATCCGATATCGAGGTCCATCAGGCCTACGTCAACGAATGCTCCGGCAAGTACCAGCGTGGCGAGATGGATGTGCCGACCGCGGCCATGATCAAGTACGCCACCACCGAACTGGAAGGGCGCGTGGTCGACCAGTGCCTGCAGCTGTTCGGCGGCTACGGCTACATGAGCGAATACCCGATCTCGCGTGATTTTGTTGACGCGCGCATCCAGCGCATCTACGGCGGCACTTCGGAAATCATGCTCGAAGTGATTGCCCGTTCGGTGCTGGGGCGTTAATCGCAGGACGCCGGCGCG
Organism: Oceanococcus sp.; assembly: GCA_030147945.1. GTDB lineage: Bacteria > Pseudomonadota > Gammaproteobacteria > Nevskiales > Oceanococcaceae > Oceanococcus. Next base: position 37,921 of record JASBUL010000045.1, read on the forward strand.
TGATGCGTGACGCGGTCGCAAACGGCCTCTGGCAGGTGGGCGAGGCCGAGTTTGACGCATCCACCGGCATCTTGCGCAGCGCTGCCGGCCAGGTCAGTCTGGATCGTAGCTGTCGAGCTATCCTGCTGGCGCTGATCAAGGCCGAGGGCGAGCCGATCAGCAAGGATGAGCTGCTTGAGCTGGGCTGGCCGGGGCGCATCGTTCACGAAAATTCTCTGGCCAAGGCGGTGAGCCGCTTGCGCCAGGCCCTTGGTGTCCAGGGCGAAGCCTTGCAGGCTTTGTATGGTCGGGGTTACTGCTTGACGCTGCCGGTGCAGCTTTCGAGTCGCAGTGAAGCGCAGGCGATGCGCGCCGGTCAGGCCGCACGACCACGCATGCTGAGCGGAATGGGCATGCTGGCGCTTGCGCTGATCGTGGTTGCGTTGGCTGCGGTCGTGGCCAGTTGGTACGCCCAGCGCGATCAGGCCCATTATCAGCAGCAGGCCGACGCCTTGTTGAGTTTCCTTGCCGACGATGTGCTGGCCAGCGCCGACCCCTACCACATGCAGCGCCTGGACGATGCATCTCTGCGCGAGATCGTGGAGCGTACGGCGGCCACCGTGGATGTGCGTTTTGCCGGACAACCGGCCGCCCAGATGGCGCTGCATCGCGTGCTTGCCAGAGCCTTTGGCGGCTGGGGTGAGTACGACAAGGCGGTCAATCACTACGATCGTGCCCAGGCACTGGCAAAACGGTTGTTCGGCGCCGAGTCCGCCGAGACGGTTCCGCTGGATATCGCGTTGTGTCACAACATGCGTCTGTCAGGTGCAACACGGCGCGCCGAGCCGGTTTGTGCGCGAGCCGAGCAACATGCCCAGCTGCGAGCCCCCGAGCTGCTGGCTGATGCCCGCATCGCCCGCGCCAAGCTGCTTTTCGAGACCGGTGACTATGCGCAAGCGGTGTCGATGCTGGTGGCTGTGCGGCAGTCCGGCGGCGCGCTCACGGATGCCCAGCAGGCCGATGCCGCCTGGTTTCTCGGTCTGTGTCTGCGCAAGCTGGCGCG
>JASBUL010000062.1 GCA_030147945.1 Oceanococcus sp.
ACTGCATCATGTCGTCAAAGATCAGCAGCAATCCGATCTGCAGCACGATGGGGGCACCGGCCAGACTGTTCTCAAGGCCCGGAAAACCGCGCGCCATCAAAGCGCCCGAGCTGAGCAGAACCAGAGGCTGGGTCACAGCCAGCAACACCAGTGATCCGATCACCTCCACCGCCACGTCCTTGGAGCGCTGGCCGGTTTTCCTGAACAGGCCTGTTCGCAAAGCTTCGGCCATGGCGAATGCGGCAAAAATAACGAGCAGGGCAACAATTTCGGGCTTCATGCGAGGCACTCCACGGCATCTGCCACGAACTTAGCAAGCCCCGCCTGAGCAGAATGCCAAGTTCTTTGCATTTGATTGAGGCACGTCAGGCCGGCAGCAACGCCGAGCGCTGCATCACCCACCGCTGCAGCGCAGGTTTGTCCTGAATCGGCACACAACCGTAGCCTGCACCAATCAAACCAGCGTCACGCAGGGTTTTCAGGGCCTGACCGATCGACACCCGGGACACCCCCAGCGCATCCGCCAAATCGGATTGCGTGCCCTGATAAAGCCAGCTTCCGTCAACCTGCTTTTCGCAGCAATGCAGCAGGAACTTGGCCAGCTGGGCAGACAGTGGCAGACGCCGGATGTCTTCGATGATGCCAACGGCGGTGAGCAGACGATGGGTCAGCATGGTCAAAATGCCATCGCGAAACACCGCACTGCCCTGCATCAGGGTGTCGAACTGGTCCTTGCTGATGGTCCGAATCCGGGTCTCGCCCTGGGCGTGAAAATCGAAAAAACGCGGCATGCCGGCCAGCAAGGTGAACTCACCAAAACTGTCGCCAGGCTCAAGCACAGCGGTCTCGGTTCGACGCCCCTCAACATCCACATTGCTGACCCGCACGCAGCCCTGATCGACCACATTCAGCTGCCGCTCGCATTCCCCACGCTGGGCAATGAGTTGCTTGTCGGCGTAGCGATGCACGCTGCCCACACGCGACAAATCGGCCATCACCTCGGCCGGCAAGGATTGAAACAGTGTGAATGCGGCCTGACCGCGCATAGGCAATCCCTTGGTTCAATATCTCGCGCATGGGGCGAACGCAGCGCTGCCCAGCCGGGATAGTAGCAAGCCCTATGGCCGATGCCGCGCCTGACTTGGACGGCCAGCGAGCGACTCATCCCCCGTTTATTTGCAGCCCTGCCACGTCGGTGGTCAGTCCGCCGGAATCGGAGTTGTTCAGCAAAGTCTGAAACTCGATCAGCCGATGGTTGAGCCATTTCCATGGCACGACCACTGACGCCGGACAACTGTCCGCGACTGTCCGCACGCTGTACGCGGACACTATTAAGTATCTGGGTATTTTATTTTTATCATTTATATACAAACACTTACACAACACGAAAAGCTGGCACGCCGCGTGCAATGACGTATTGCAAACTCATCGGACCGCACGATGCCCGTACATCGCTACATCGCCCTGACCTGCCTGCTGCTGGCCCTGCCTGCGCAGGCTGGTGGATTGCTGCAGGCCTATACCGCTGCGCAGGCTCATGATCCAGGCCTGGCCGCCGCCGAGGCGGCGCGCCGGGCAGCCCTGGAAGCGCACCCACAGGCCTTGGCCACCCTGTTGCCGCAACTTGAGGCCCACGCCAGCTTGCTGCATGAACGCTATAAGCTCGACGATCAGCAAAATGTGCTGGACGATATCAGCAACCCGCTCGACTCAACCGCGGACCATGCGTTTTCCGCCGAGCGCCGGGAGTACGCACTGACGCTGCGTCAGCCGCTGCTTGATGTCGCTGCATTTTTGCGCCTGAGCCAGGCCAGTGTGGCGCTGGCCCAGGCCCAGGCCAACTGGCATGCGGCGCAGCAGCAACAGATGCTCGAGGTCGCCAAGGCCTATTTCCGGGTGCTTGCAGCGCAAGACACGCTGACCATCAATCAAGCCGAACGCAGCGCCTACGCCGATCTGGTTGATCAGGCGCGCAAACGCCTGCAAACCGGGCTTGGTGCGCGCATCGGCGTGGAGGAAGCCGACGCCTTCTACACACTGACCGAGCAAGCCGTGCTGGATGCCCGTCTGGCGCTGGACGATGCGCGTGAGGCTTTGACCAGCCTGACCGGACAAGCCGAAACGATCGCAGCGCTGCGCGATGACATTCCTTTGCAGACTCCCGAACCGGCGCAGGTTGAAGCCTGGCTCACGGCTGCCAATCAGGACAACCCTGAACTGCGCGCGGCGCGCCTGAACGCTGACCTGGCCCAACGTGAGATCAAGGTGATGCGCGCCCGCCAGCTTCCCACAATCGAGTTGCAGGCCGCCCTGGGGCGCAACGACACGCCCGACGTGCTGGGGGGTAACCAACGCATCGACCGCGTCGGACTCAGCGCCACCCTGCCCTTGTTCAGCGGTGGCCAGGTGCGCTCTCAGGTGCGCCAGGCGGCAGCCTTATCGGATCAGGCCACCGCACAAGCCGAGGAGCTTGCCCGGCGCACCGCACGCTTGACGCTGGCCGCTTTTCGCGAGGTCATGCGCGGTATCCGCGTGATCCAGGCCAATCGGCGCAGCGTCGAGGCCAATCGTGTGGCCCTGCACGCCAGCCGCAACGGCCTGGAGGCCGGCACCCGCACCGAGTTCGATCTGCTCAATGCTCAAAACAACTATTACGCGGCGCAACGTGCTGCCCAGCAGGCCCGCTATGACTACCTGTATGCCGGCCTGCGCCTCAAAGCGCTGGCCGGGCGCCTTGATGGGCAGGACCTGATCGCCATCGACGCCCTGCTGATCCAAGCCCACCGGGATATCCAGCCATGACCACCATCCGCGACACCAGCGCCCAGGACCGCCCGCTAGCCCGATCCGCGCACCACCCGTTACGCGGGCGCAGGCTGCTGATCGGCGCGATCGCGGTCGCCCTGCTGCTGTGGCTCGCCTCGGCCGCGCTTGAGGCACTGACCGGGGGGGCATCGGTCAGCCGCGAGCGGCTGAATTTCGCCACCGTGCAGCTCGGCGACTTCATCCGTGACCTGGCCG
>JASBUL010000063.1 GCA_030147945.1 Oceanococcus sp.
GTGCAATAGTTGTTGCCGGGGCCGCCGTGGTAAGCCAATCCCCCGGTGACGGTCAGCGGCCGGGGGTCATCCTCTGCAATGTCCAGTGCGTTACGCGCCATCTGCACCGCACTGGGAAAGCAGCTATACAGATCAAGATAATCGATGTTGTCCACGGCCAGCCCGGTAGCCTCGAACAGGCGCCGGCCGCAGACGGCAATCGCCGGGGAGCGCGACAACTCCGCCCGTTCGCAAACGAACCAGCGATCGCTGGCCTCTGCCGCGGCCAGGGGATACACCCAGCGCCTGGGGTCGATCCCCAGGGCTCGGGCCTTGGCTGCGGACATCATCACCAGCGCGGCCGCTTGGTCCACCGCGATGATGGCGTTCATGCGCTTGGTATAGGGTGCGCCGATTATGCGGTTTTGCTGTGTGCGCTCGGCGATGTCACCCGCAGACAAGGGTTCGCGGCGCCAGGCCCCTGGATTGTCCACTGCGACGGCGTTAAACCCGGCATACAGCGCGCCCAGCGCCTGCCGGTGCGTGGCCGGGTCGTGCCCGTACTGGCCTCGGAGGGCCTGCTCGAAGAGCGGATAGATCTGGATGGGCAAGTCCAGCCCATGCCTTTGTTCGGCGACATTGGTCGGCTCACGGTCGTCGCCGAGCAGCCGCGGACCTGCGCCGGTTTCGGTGTCGATCACCCCGGACAGGCCCGCTCCCTTGCCGCGCATTTGCGTGGCCAGCGCCTCGCCGCCCGCAATCAGCGCACAATCGAGTTCGCCGGCGGCAATGCGGTCGGCATAGTAACCGACCAGCCATTGGCCCATATTGCCGCCGATGGGCGTGTAGAAGCGTTCGCCGGGGTCGATGCCCAGCGTTCGGGCCAGACTGGCTGGCGCATCGGGATAGGCCGGGGCCAGGATGTTGAGACAGGTCAACGACTGGATATGGCGCAAGACGCCGTCGATGCCGCAGTCCGCCGCCGCGGCCCGGGCGGCCTCGGCGATCAGGCCGATCGGTGTGCGCTGGTCATCGGGTTCGCGAGCGGTGATCTGGCCGGCGCCGACCAGCACCGGCGTGTTGTCATCAAGCGTCATTGTTGTTCCCTGGTTTTACCGTTGGGCACGGTCTCGAACAGCAGTTGCACGCGCCCATGGGCGACGGGTGTGCTGGCCCGGTCCTGCCAGCAGCTGACGTGGACCAGCGTCGTACGCCGGCCCTGGCGGACGATTTCGGCGGCGGCGTAGGTGGACCGCGCCCGCGCGGAACGCAGGTAGTCCACGTTGCAATCGAGGATGCGGGGGCGGCGCGCCCGTGCGTCGCGGCTTTGCGCGGCGATGCGCGCCGTAATCTCGATCAACCCGCCGATCGCGCCGCCATGCACGGCCGGCAACATGATGTTGCCTATCAGCGCATCGCGATACGGCAAATGGACTTGCACGCGGGTGCCGCTGTGCTGGACTTCGAGCCCAAGGTGCCGCGCGTAGGGAATACGCTCCAGCAAGCTCTGCCAAGTGGCCTGCGTATCGGCGTGCACATCCCGGTCGAGCGTACTCGATGACATTGGGTCGGCTGCCTCGCTCACACCGCATCGCTCCGCGAAGCCGTCGTCTCGAAATGTTTGCCTTGGGTAGCGCGCATGAAGGTGGCATTGCCGATAGCCACCGGCTCATCCAGTCCCTCGGAAAATACTGGGCAGCGCAGGAACGCAACGTCATCGGTCAAGTGATGACAGTGGGCGATGGCCACCAGGGCACGTTTGCTAGCGGCCGGCCGGAGGTAATCCATGCGCAGATCCAGCGTGGCTATGGGTTTCAACTCCCGAAGTGCGGCGAATACCGCCAGCCCGCAGGCCGAGTCCACCAGCGAATACAGCACGCTGGTACAGAGTTCCTCGGCTGCATCGTCGGCGCGCAATTCCGGCCCCGGCACCAGTCGCATGCGGACCTGGTCTGCTTCCATCGCCAGCACCTGCATCCCGAGATCGCGGCTGTGGGGCACCTGCTCGCCGAACTGCCGCGCCACAGCGACTGGATCATGGTCTGCCAAGTTGCCTGTACCGGCCATCAGCGCTGAGCCCTGTCCTGTTCCATCTCCGCCGCCATGTCGCCGCTCAGTGCATCGGGCGCAGCCAACAGACGCGGATAATGTTTGCGATAAGCCGCCGCCAGTTCGGTGTAGGGCAGATCGTCTCGCGGGCCGTGATCGGTCAGATACTGCATGTGGCGGCGCCCGGCGGTGTCGAACTGGTGCATGAGCGCATGCTCGCGGCCGTCGAATTCCAGTGCCTTGACGCCGAAGCGTTCGCACAGTTCGATGTTGAACGCCGGGGTGGCCTTGACCCAGCCCCCGTCCAGCCACAACTCGGTATAGCCGTGGTAGTAGAAAATGTCCGTCTGCATCAACGCCAACAGACGTTGGCTGGCCAGGTGATTTTTCACATCCGCCAGGCCGATGCGAGCGGGGATGCCCGCGGCCCGGGCGCAGGCTGCCAGCAACACGGCCTTGGGTACGCAATAACCGCGGCCAGCGTCCAGCGTTGCGCTGGCGCGCAACCTGTCAGGCTCCAGCGAAAATGCATAGGGGTCGTAGCGGATTTCATCGCGGACTGCATAGTAAAGCCGGATGGCGCGCTGCCGGTCATCGCCTTCCCCGGCGCGGTTGCGGGCGAAGGCCTTGACGTTGGGGTGGTCGCTATCAACAAAATCGCCGGGGGCCAAGTACGCGCGGTTATCTACCTTCATGTGAGCGTTCTTTCGATTCAGAGGGGGGGGCACTCGCAGCCGAGCGGGACGAACGAAGCGAATGCCGATTTCAAGAAGTTCAGGTTAAGTAGACGTCGGGACGCCGACGAGGACATGTTTTGACAGAATGGGGGCATTTAAAGACACGCCCCGTGTTCTGGAGGCGGGCTAACCCGTACTTTGCCGATACTGCTCAGGCGGAACCCCGAACCAGCGCTTGAAGGCACGCCTGAAACTCGCGGTGTCGTGGTAGTTCATCAGCGCGGCAATGGCCTCGACGGACATTTGGCTATCACGCAAATAGTCGGCGGCCTGGTGGGACAGGATCTCCTCGCGAATTTCCCGAAAACCGCTGTTTTCCTGTTTGAGTTTACGCGCCAGGGTACGTTTGCTCATGAACAGGGCGGCTGCCGCCTCTTCTTCACAGAGCGTACCTGGCGGCTGGGACAGCATCATTTTCTTGAGCCGGGTCCGATAGTCCGGTTCACGGCTCTGAAGTCGAGCGAGCATGGACTCGCACTGCTGCAAGGCCAGGCCATAGTTTTCACTATTGGCAGATACGTTCGGCATTCTGCACAACGCCATAGGGAGTCTGAGCTTCAACTGATCGCAGCCAAAGTAGATGCGCCCGGGTAAATACGCCGGGTAGTTGGCTCGGTAAGCCGGCGCCTGATGGACAAAACAGGCCTCGGCCTCATCCAAGTGCCGGCCGGCGATAAATTCGCCGGTTGCAAAAAATGCCTTGACCGCCGTTTCCGCCAAGCAACGCGCAACGTCCTCATCCAGCGGTGCCTGGAAATCCAACAAGCATTCCATGTGGTCTTCCGCCTGTTGCAAGCGCAGGTGGATGAAGCTCGCACGCGTGGGCAGGAATTTGTGAAACGCCTGTAGAGCGGTGAGCAGGTCAGGGCTGCTGCAAACGGCAAACCCCATCGCGCCGTGTGTGGCCGGTGTCAGGCGCTCACCCAGCCTTAAACCGAAGTCCGGCTGGCCAGACAGCGCCAGCGCGTTGCGCAGAATATGGACCTGCTGGGCTGGCGTAAGCAGGCTGTCATCAGTCAGAAATTGTTGAGTGTCAACCCCGGTGCCACGCAACAGTTTGGGCAGTTGTCGCGCGGTAAGCCCAAGTTCACGGGCGATCAGCAGCGAGTAGTTTGACGGAATGTCGGCTTCGGGGTTTTGCAAGCCCGCCACCTGTCTGGTGAATGTCATACAGTTCCTCCACGCACCCGTCGAGTGTCTTTAAATGCCCCCATTCTGTCAACAAATGCCCTCCCCCGAGGGTCGGCACACAGTCACTATAAGTTGCAGTGAACACCGACAGGAGAAACGCAGTGGGCAAAATTACCTTTATCGAGCACGACGACACCGAGCATGTCGTTGAATTCAAGGCTGGCGCCTCACTGATGCAAATCGCCGTGGAGAACATGATTCCCGGCATTGATGGGGACTGTGGCGGGGAATGTGCCTGTGGCACTTGCCACGTGATCGTCGCGGACGAATGGTACGACAAGACTGCCACGCCGGGTGATGACGAACAGCAGATGCTGTCGATGACCCCGGAGCTGGCAAAAACCTCGCGTCTGGGCTGCCAGATTCAAACCACCGAGGCGATGGACGGCATGACCGTCCGTCTGCCCGAATTTCAGATGTAAGCACTGGAGGAAGCCATGTCAACAGAATTGCAGATGAGCGATGTAGTCCAGACCAAGCTGGTCAACGCCACATCCAGAGTGGTGCCGATGCACCTGCAGATCCGGACACTCAAGATGCTGGTGAAGGCAAAGAAGAAGGTTATCGGCCCACGGCGACCTCCTGTCCATTTCGTCGAAGCGCCCGTTCCCGATGTCAACACGTTGGCGCTCGAGGACATCGACACCAGCAACCCGTTTCTGTACCGGCAGGACCAATGGCAGGCCTACTTCAAGCGCCTGCGTGACGAAGCGCCGGTGCATTATCAGAAGAACAGCCCCTTTGGCCCGTTCTGGTCGATAACGCGCTACGAAGACATCCTGTTCGTGGACAAGAACCACGAGCTGTTCTCCTCCGAGCCGATTATCGTGCTGGGCGACTTTCCGGAAGGGATGCCGGTAGAGATGTTCATCGCCATGGACCCGCCCAAGCATGACGTGCAGCGCCGCTCTGTGCAGGGTGTGGTGGCGCCGCAGAACTTGAAGGAAATGGAAGGGCTCATCCGTCAGCGCACCGGGGAAGTGCTTGACAGCCTGCCTCTCGATCAACCTTTCAACTGGGTGCCGGTGGTATCGAAGGAGCTGACGGGCCGCATGCTGGCCACATTATTGGATTTCCCATACGAGGAGCGTCACAAGCTGGTTGACTGGTCGGATCGTATGGCCGGCACCACAGCAGCGACCGGTGGCGAGTTCGACGATGAAGACAACATGTTCGATGCCGCCGCAGACATGGCCTGGTCTTTTTCCCGGCTATGGCGCGACAAGGAGGCACGACGTGCGGCCGGTGAAGCGCCCGGTTTTGATCTGATCAGTCTGTTGCAGAGCAGCGATGAGACCAAGGACATGATCAATCGTCCGATGGAGTTTATTGGCAATCTGGCACTGCTTATCGTCGGCGGCAATGACACCACCCGTAACTCGATGAGCGGCGGCGTGCTCGCCCTGAATCAGTTTCCCGACGAATTCGCCAAGCTCAAGTCCAACCCGGAGCTGATTCCCAACATGGTGTCGGAAATCATCCGCTGGCAGACGCCGCTGGCCAATATGCGCCGCGTCGCCACGCAAGACGTTGAACTGCGCGGCCAGACCATCAAGAAAGGTGATCGCGTGGTGATGTGGTACGCCTCGGGCAATCGCGACGAGCGCAAGTTCGACAACCCGGATAACTTGATCATTGACCGCAAGGGTGCGCGCAACCATATTTCATTCGGCTATGGCATCCATCGCTGCATGGGCAACCGCCTGGCCGAATTGCAGTTGCGCATTCTGTGGGAAGAGCTGCTCAAGCGCTTCGACAACATCGAAGTCGTTGGCGAGCCCGAGCGGGTGCAATCCAATTTCGTGCGCGGCTACTCCAAGCTGATGGTCAAGCTGACGCCCAAACGTTGAGGCGCGGTGCAAACCAGTATGGCGTCCGAAAAATTCGATTATGTGGTGGTCGGCGGCGGCTCGGCCGGATGCGCCGTCGCCAACCGCCTGTCCGAGAGCGGCCGCCATTCGGTGCTGCTGCTCGAAGCCGGTCCAGAGAGCAGCCGCAACCCTTTCGTGAACATGCCGCTGGGCTTTCTGCAGCTGATGTTCAGCCGCCGCTTCAACTGGCAGTTCGATACCGAATCGCAGCGGCACATGCACGACCGTGCGTTGTTCCAGCCCCGGGGCAAGATGCTCGGTGGGTCCAGCGGTATGAACGCGCAGGTATACATCCGTGGCCATGCCTGGGACTACGACGAGTGGGCACGGTTGGGTTGCGACGGTTGGTCGTACGCCGACGTGCTGCCGTATTTCCGCAGGTCAGAACATTTCGAGCCGAAGGTGACCCCGGATGAGGCAGCCTTCCATGGCCGGGGTGGTCCGCTCAATGTGGCCGAGAGGCGCTATACCAATCCGTTGAGCACGGCATTCGTCGGCGCGGCGGCGCAGGCGGGGTACCGACGCAATCCGGATTTCAACGGTCATGAGCAGGCCGGCGTGGGTTTTTACTACGCCTACCAGAAGGACGGCGCGCGCTGTAGCAATGCGCGCGCCTATCTCGAACCCGCAGCGGGCCGTTCCAACCTGACTGTCCGCAGCAGCGCCCAGGTTACCCGCGTGCTGCTCGAAGGCACCCGCGCCACCGGGGTCGAGTATCGGGGCCCGACGGGGCTGGTGCAGGTCCGTGCCGAGCGCGAAGTTGTGCTCTGCAGTGGCGCGTTCAACACGCCGCAGCTGCTGATGCTGTCCGGAATCGGCCCACGCGAGGAATTGACCCGGCACAGCATTGAACTGCGTCACGCGCTGGAAGGCGTGGGACAGAATCTGCAAGACCATGTCGACGTGTTCGTGCGTGTTAAAGCACGCAGCCGCCAGAGCATCTCAATGCATCCGAGCTACTGGTTCAAGGGCCTGTGGGCGTTGCTGCAGTACCTGAGCGGCCGCCGCGGTGTGCTGTCGAGCAACGGTGCCGAGGCCGGTGGGTTCATCCGGTCCCGGCCGGAGGAGCCGATACCCGACCTGCAACTGCACTTCGCACCCATGCTGTACGCCGACCACGGGCGGGATCTGAAGACCGCCATGAGTGGCTACGGCTATGCGGTGATGATCTACGGACTCAGGCCATCGTCGCGCGGCCGCGTCGGCCTGCACAGTGCAGATCCATTCGCGGCGCCGCTGATTGATCCCAACTACATGGCCGAGTCCGCCGACGTCGAGCGGCTCGTGCGCGGGGTGCGCCTGGTGCGCAGCATTCTGGCGCAGCCGGCTTTCGCCCCGCACCATGAGGTCGAGATGTCGCCGGGGCCGGCACTGCAGAACGACGACGACCTCGCCGACTGGGCGCGGCGCAGCGGGGAGTCGGCGTATCACCCTGTCGGCACCTGCAAGATGGGCGTCGATCCGATGGCGGTGGTCGATCCGCGTCTGCGCGTGCATGGCTTGCAACGCCTGCGGGTGGTCGATGCCTCCATCATGCCCACACTGATCGGAGGCAACACCAATCAGCCGGCGACCATGATCGGCGAGAAGGGCGCGGCGATGCTGCTCGAGGATGCGGAGGCCAGTGGCGGCTGAGCGCCGTATGTGGTGTCGCGCGGGGCGGTTGGAGGCCCCACACCACGCGACCTGGGCTCGGTGATCCCGCGCATCAACTCATTGCTGACCGAGCTGGCCATGCAATACCTGGCCCACCATCCCGAATACGCCGCCGTGCCGAGATTGCCGGTCATCAGTTACATCGCCATCCATGGCGGCGTCGCCGTGGTGAAGCAGCACCTGGGCGAAGCCGACCCCATCGTCGGCTTTGACGAGCTGGCCGAGGGACTGGCAGACATGGTCGAAAGCCTTCTGCGCGTGCCAGCGTAACGCGCAAAACGCCAACGGCGCATCGGTGGATTTCCCAGTACCTGCCAACCTTCGTGTTTCTGGCTCAACACAAACGCTTCGCAGGCTTTGTAATGGCATAGTGAATTTGGCCATTCAATAGGAGACACTTTTGATGAGTGCACAGCTATTTGATGGATCAATGGCAAAACAGAGTCACCCAAGATATTCACCGGAGTTTCGGCTTGACGCTGCCCAGCTTGTGCTGGATCAAGGCTACACCGTTAAGAAGGCTGCTGATGCCATGGGTGTTGGCAAGTCGACAATGGGCAAATGGGTGCAGCAGCTTCGACGTGAGCGTCACGGGCAGCCTTTCAAAGGCAGCCCCATGACACCTGATCAAAAACGCATCCGGGAGCTTGAAAAACGCGTGCGTGACCTGGAAATGGAGAAAGACATTCTAAAAAAGCTACGGCACTCTTGATGTCCGACGAGATGAACGGTGAATCGCCCCGGGTAAATCGGAGACTGATTTGCTTGAGTCAGGCGGCCTTCGCCTGACCCTCCAGTTGCTCGTAGTATGCCACTTCGAATTCGACCGGCGGCACGTTGTCGATCGATTCCATGATGCGGCGGTTGTTGAACCAGTCGACCCATTCCAGCGTGGCGATCTCGACATCGTCCACTGTGCGCCACGGGCCACCAGGACGGATCAGTTCGGTTTTGTACAAACCGTTAATCGTCTCGGCCAGGGCGTTGTCGTACGAGTCTCCGACGCTGCCGACGGAGGGCTCGATCCCGGCTTCGCGCAGCCGATCTGTGTATCGGATCGACAGGTACTGCACGCCGCGGTCGCTGTGATGAATCAGCTGCCCGTTCTGATTCAGCCCGCGGCAGTAGAGCGCCTGCTCCAGGGCGTCCAGAGCCAGATCGCTTTTCAGCGAATTCGATACACGCCAGCCGACGATCATCCGGGAGAAGACATCCACAACGAAGGCCACGTAGGCGAACCCGGACCAGGTTGCCACATAGGTCAGGTCCGAGACCCACAGGGCATTCGGGCGGGACGCCGTGAAGTCACGATTGACTTTGTCGGCCGCCCGGTCGAGATCCTTGTCGACGATGGTCGTGAAGGTCGTCCGGCCGCGTACGGCCCCGCGCAAGCCCAGATCCCGCATCAGGCGCGCAACGGTGCAGCGGGCCACATCGAAGCCCTCGCGCCGAAGCTGACGCCAGACCTTTCGCACGCCGTACACCCGGAAGTTTTCGTCCCAGACTCGTTGGATCTCCACCTTTAGGGTCTCGTCCTGCTGCACGCGAGGTGGCGCTGTTTCCGGCGCCGCTTCGCGCGCCTTGTGCGCGTAGTAGGTGGACGGAGCAATCGGCAGCACCCGGCAGATCGGCTCGACTCCGTACTCCTGGCGATGATCGTCGATGGACCTCACCATCACTTCCCGCGGCGGTCGAGCTCCGCCTGGGCAAAATACGCGGAAGCCTTACGCAGAATCTCGTTCGCGCGGCGGAGCTCACGATTCTCCCGTTCCAGCTCTTTGACCCGCTCACGCTCGGCGTCTGTGCCAACAGGTCGCAAACCTTGGGAACGCTCAGCTTTCCGAACCCACTTGCGCAACGTCTCCGCTGTGCAACCCAGTTTCGGGGCTATCGACTGGATCGCCGCCCACTGCGACCCGTGCTCATGCTGATGATCCAGCACCAGCCGAACTCCCCGCTCCCGCACCTCCGGCGAGTACCTCACTTGCTTGCTCATGACTCCATCCTCTCAAGGTTTGGAGTCTCCGGGAATCCCGGGGCGGTTCAGTTATTTGCTTGATTCATTAAGAC